>NZ_SCNC01000003.1:0-301761 GCF_005503635.1 Chryseobacterium sp. 2VB | reverse complement strand
CACAAATTAAAATGAAAACCTATAAAAACAAAAACCAAAGCAATAGTAAAATTACTCTGGTTTAATTATTTATTTTTGTACTATAATCTGTATCAGTTTTTCAGGACTAGTCAATCATCTTCCTTATATCAATAACTGGGATCTGGTAGATTCTACCTGCTATAAAATTTTAGGCAGATATGCTTATGAAAATCAGAAAGAAAGCCTTCTTAAGCAACTCTCGGAATCTGATGAGATGTGGCATAAAAGGATTGCTGTAGTGGGAACAATGCATTATATAAAAAAAGGATCATTTGATCTGACCAAAGAATTTGTCACCAGAAATCTTAAACACTCCCATGACCTGATGCATAAAGCAAATGGATGGCTGCTAAGAGAAATGGGAAATAAAAATGAAGGAGAACTGATCAGCTATCTGAATCTGCACTACAAAGAAATGCCCAGAACCTGTCTTCGGTATGCTATTGAAAAACTGGATGAAGATCTTCGCCAGGATTATCTTAAAGGGCGTGTTTAAAAAATAATATACGGAAGCAATACCGTATTTTCCCCTGAAAAAGTACCGGGAAACAGCTATTTATGCCCAAAAAATCAAAGATTATAAGGATGTAAGGCCAGAATTAAGTAATTTTGTGCTTTTAACCTGATCATGAAAAAAATATTAAAACTATTTCTACTTCTGCTTCCCCTGCTTTTTTTAACAAGCTGCTTCGATATCCTGGATAAGGTGAACGTAAAAGCTGATGGTACAGGAGAATATACTATTATTCTTAACGCCAGTAAGAGCAAGACAAGACTGGCTTCCATCTCCAAAATGGAAACCATCAACGGAAAAAAAGTTCCTAAAAAGTCAGAAATTGAAAATAAAATCAATGAAGCTGCCAGAATTTTTAAAGGAACTCCTGGAATCAGCAATGTGAAAACCTCCATGGATTTTGATAATTACATCATCAAACTGAGCTGTAATTTCAAAAAAATCGAAAATATCAATGCCGGTCTGGAAAAACTGAAAGCCCAGAAAATATTGGGTAAAATGGTTCCAACCCAGGTGTACAGCCAGAATCTTGAAAAAAAGACCTTGATAAGGAATAAAGTCAATACTTTCAAAGCTGACTATGACAAGATGAGTAAGGCGGACAAAGAGGTTTTTACTGATGCGAAATATACTTCCATTATGCAGTTTGAAACTCCAGTGAAATCACAATCGAATACTACTTATGTGCTTTCTCCCAACAAAAAGGCTCTTAAACTGGAAGCTGATATTCTGGACCTCATCCTTCAAAAAAAGCAAATTCAAAATACCATTCTTTTTCAATAAATTTCTAAACTATAGTCATGAAATCTATCTTATTAAAAACGCAAAAAATATTTTTCATACTCTTTGGCTTTACATTGGTTTTGGGCCAAAACAGTATGAAAATCCCTTCCGACGCTGTATTTTACATGGAAGTCAACGGAAAGCAGCTTAATAACAAAATCAACTGGGATAAACTGAACCCTTTGCTGCATGAGCTCAGCAAAAAGAGTAAAGAAAAGCTTTCGTGGACAGATTATTCCAAAACAGGAATTAAATACGATGCTGTCCAATACCATTACGCAAGTTTTAATGATTCTATTAAGACCTACAATACTCATTTTATCATTGATAATAAAGAAAAGTTTCAGGAGTTCATTAATTCTGTGAAGAAAAAAGGACAGGAAGTTTCCAGCAGAAAGAACTATTCTTACGTAGATATCAATGATGATGTTTTTGTGGCTTGGAACGGGAGCCGTGCTGTTCTCAGTATGATCAGCTATACCAAACCTTATAAGGATCTTTGGGCAGAAGAAGCAGTTACAGACAGTACAGCAGTTGCGGTGGTGGACTCCGCTTACGCAGAGCCGGGAGATACAGTGTATACCGAAGAACCGGAAAAACCTTTCGATTATAAAGAAGAAATTAAAAGTCTGAAAGAAGATATCAAATATCTGAAAGAAAGTATTAAAGAAAACAACAACGAGATTGCAAGAATCCAGAAAGATATCAAATACCTGGAAAAACATCATAAATATCCTGCAGAGAAGGAAAGTGCTGAGAATTCTGAAAATGGAGAGGAAATGCCTGATGCGGAATATGATGAGGAAGAAGATAAAGCCTATCAGAAAGAGCAGGACTCTATCAGGAGAGAAAACTTTAAGGTGGTTAAAAAGAACGCTGAAGATCGTTTCGACCAATATTTCAGTTCAAATTTAGAGATTGAAGTTCCTAAAGAAATGCTTTCATTCAGAGATGCCAATTCCGATGTTTTTGTGTACACAGACTATGGAAGAATTGTAAATGAAGGGATCTATGGAAAAATGACGAAGTATTATGGCTACGGACAGTTTTTCAAAAACATGTACAATTCCAATTATGTATACAATCTGTATTTCGATAAAGATAAAGTAAGACTTGTCAATAATTATCAGCACAAAAATGCTGACATTCAAAAGAATATTTCTGCCATTTATAAAGGGAAGAAAAACAAAAAACTGCTGGAGCTGATCAATGAAAAAAGTGTAGGTTACTATGCCATGAATGTGAATGGGGCAAAATGTTTCGACATGATGTACAGCCTTCTTCAGAATTCCGGGGAAAATGAATACAAAAAAGAAATGGAGCTGATCATGGAAACTATGAAGATAGTACTGGATGAAGAAGCCATTGCCAAAATTGCCCCTGGAAACGGAATCTTTGTTTTGAATGAATTAAAATCCAAAACCGTAGAATACACCGATTATGAATACGATGCTGATTTCAATGAAAAAGAAGTAAAGAAAACCAAAGAAATCGCTGTTCCTAACTTCACTTTCGCTTTTGCAACAGAGAACGAAGGCTATTGGAATCGTATTTTTGATATGCTGACCACCAATAAAAAGTTTTCTGAAAGATTCTCTAAAAAAGGAAATGTGTACACCTTTAAGGAAGAAAAAAACGGCGGTTATGTTGATCAGTTATTCTTTACTGTGAAAGATGGGGTGGTGTACTTAATGAGTGCTGCAGATAATAATTTACCGGTAAACCAATCTGATATTTCCAGAAAATGGGCAAAAGACTCTGCTAAATATCCTTTATCCGGCAGATTGGATATCAAGAAACTTTTAACAGGATTAGACAAAGAATTCAAAACTCCGAAAGAAAGAAAAACATTAGAGGCGATCAAAAAAAATGTAGGAGAGTTGTATTATAAAACGGAAGTAAAAGGAGAAAGTATCCAGACTGAAATGAACTATAACATCAAAGATTCTTCGGAAAACAGCTTAATGTATTTCTTTGATATATTCGATCAGGTTTTTAAAGCTAAAGAAACAGAAAAGAAGCCTCAAATTTTATAGATGAACAAAAAAAAGATTATTGTCCCGTTATTTTTATTGCTGGCTGTTGCAGTATATTTTATAGCTTTTCACAAAAATAAAAGTCTTCAATATATTCCTGATAATGCAGATGCAGTGATCTTAATCGACACAAAGAAATTAACGGGACAATACCTCTTCAGTTTAGCAACCCATCCTTCAAAATGGTTCGGAAGCAAAGCAAAGAGTAAAACCTCCGGTTCACTGAAAGATTCAGGAATCAGAATTCCGGATTTTCTACAGATATTTCATATTAAAGACACTAAATTTTCAGAATGGTACAGTGTTTTAGAGCTTAAAGATTCGCAAAAATTCATTACCTATTTAAAGAAACAAAACTTTGTGGCCAAAGGAAATAACCTTTTTCAGAAAGATCAGTTTTTCTTTATGATCAATGGGAACCATTGCATTGCAGGAACGTCTGACCTTGCTTTTGGAACCATTCAGAAAAAACTTCTCCACCAATCCGGACATCCTGTTTGGGAGGCAGGCCGTTTTATTCAAAATACAGTGGGAAGCATTTCATTCATTTCAGGGCAGAAAATCCAAACCTTTTCCATTAAGCTAAATGAGGATGAAATTGAAATCAATAATAATTCAAATCCGGAGATTTTTAATACGATTGCTTCAAAAGCTGAGAAAGGAAATCATTTTCTGGAACTTGAATTAGACAAAGAAAACATCAGGAATTTTACCCGTTTTTTCAAAAAAAGTATACCAAATTCTTCACAGATAACATCTTTAAAGGCTGCTGCAGATCTTAGACAGATCAATGATACCATCGTCACGTATGAATATGATGATAATTTTAATGAAGTTGAAAAAAAGACGGCTCAAAAGATTACCCAGCCCGGCTATATGATCGATATTCTGAGTAATGATCCTGAGAAAACCTGGCAGTATTTCCAGTCCGAAAAATGGATCAACAACGAAAATCAATTCACTGCAATTCCCTTTCAACCTAATAAAATCACGCAAAATAATAAAGGTGTTACGATAAAATCAACCCGAAATCCGATATCATTACCAGGCAGGTTAAAGCAAAACTATATTATAATCAGAAATAATGCATTGCTGTATTCATCTTTGAAAATGCTGAGTGACAGTGAAAAAAAGATCATTTCTGACATCGATTACGTGTTATATGGGAACAAGGCTCAGAATTATTGGCTAAAAATAAAAGTGAAGAAAGGAGAATTACCCTTAATTTTACGGTGGTAAGCATAGAAACCGAATAAAATTTTCTTAAATGGCGCCATCAGATATCGCATTGCTCAAAACTTTTACGCATTATTTTTTGCATCTTGTTTTTCCGGTCTTTATTGCATTGATTTTTTATCGGAAAAACTGGAAAAAGGCATATTTTATTCTTCTTGCTACCATGCTGGTAGATCTTGACCATCTTTTTGCCAATCCAATTTTTGATCCTTCAAGAGGAAGCATAGGATTTCATTTCCTACATTCTTATTATGCCATTGCGGTGTATTTTTTGCTGCTGTTCTTTAAAGGAAATATCAGGATCATAGGAATTGGGCTTCTGTTCCATATGTTCACAGATTATCAGGATTTTAACTTCTGGCCTCATTAAAATATTATTAATATTTTCTTTTAATATTGAAATTATTATAGATTTTTTGTATTTTGTAGTCACGATATGAGACTAAGAGAACTTTTACATTATACCTATATTTTTCCTATTCTGGCAGTAGGATACTACTTTTCCGGTTTGATGGGAAGTGGTGTTCTTTATGATGTGCTTGCCGGTGTTTTATTAATTGGAAGTGTTTTATCTGCAGTACATCATGCTGAAGTGGTAGCTCATAAAGTAGGAGAACCTTTCGGAACGATTATCCTGGCTCTTTGTATCACCATTATTGAAGTGGCACTTATCATCTCGCTGATGGTTGCCGGCGGAGATCAGGCGATCACGCTGGCCAGAGATACCGTTTTTGCTGCCGTAATGCTTATTCTTAATGGAATTCTGGGGATATGTATTCTGGTAGGCGGCGTTAAATATCACGAGCAGTTCTTTGCAAGGACTTCAGCAACTACTTATCTGGTGAGTATTGTTTCCATCCTGGTACTTACCCTTGTTCTTCCCAATTTTACATCAAGTGTCAACGGACCTTTCTATAACGAAGCACAGCTTATTTTTATATCCATTGCGTGTCTTGCCATTTACGGGGTTTTCCTGATGGTGCAGACCGTTCGCCACAGAAGCTACTTTATTGTTCCTGATGAGCATCCTGAGGAACATTATATTCCTTCGTTATCAAAAACCCTTATCAGCTTTATTTTTCTGGTAATTTGTCTTGTTATTGTCGTGCTGATGGCGAAAGGGTTATCCGATACCATAGAAGGAATGGTACAAAGCCTTGGAGCTCCGAAATCCCTGGTTGGGGTAATTATTGCTGCCGTGGTTCTCCTCCCGGAAGGGGTTGCAGCGATCCGTGCGGCAAGAGCCAATCAAATCCAGTCCAGCTTAAATCTGGCATTGGGATCTGCACTGGCAAGTATCGGTCTTACTATTCCTGCGGTTTCAGTAGTGTGCATCATGTACAATATTCCACTTGTATTAGGATTGGATAAAAAAGACATTATTCTGCTTTCTTTATCTGTATTTATTGTAATGCTTTCATTAAGCCGGGGTAAGACAAACATCCTTTACGGAACCGTTCTTTTGGTGAATCTGGCAGCCTATATCTTTACAGTGATTGTTCCATAAAAAGAAAAAGTACAAAATTACATATCTGTTTATCTGTAAAAGAAATCCAGGAAGTTAACCTCGATATCTATATCCCGTACCCCGAATCCCATATCACTACAACCTTCTCGCCAGCTCCATTTTGAAAGCCATCAGTTTTGCTATATTCTCTGACTTGTACATCGCCATGTCAGCATTTTCCCCTACGAAGTTTTCCTCAATAGTGCTGCGCCAAAGTTCCAGCCATCGGTCAAAATGTTTCTGTTCCATAGCCTGTATCTCGTTAATCGGGAAGTGTACACCCATTGGATTTCCTTTATAAGTCATCTGTCCGAAAAGGATAGACTCCCAGAAAGAATACATTTTAGGAAGATGCTGATCCCAGTCTACCTTAGCGATATCATTAAAAAAGAAACCAATGGTTTCATCTTTAACAACTTTGTTGTAAAATGAATTGACAAGGTGCTCAATGTCTTCTCTTGATTCAAGCTTTTTCATAGTTCAAATTTAGTATAATTCGTATTAAGAATTCCATTCCCGAAATTGATAAATTTCATATTAACAGTGTTTTAGAGTAAAATATGATACGATAAGAAGAAAAATTGGGAAAGATTAAAATTTGATTAATTCTCAAAAAAAGACTTTAAAAGAATTCGTTTTTTGTAAATTTAATTATTAAACACTAAAAAAATTATTAAAATGATCAAAAAAATCAATTCTATTTGTATTCTCTTATTGATGTTTTCGGTATCATGTTCAAGGGATGAAGTGAGTGCTATTAATGATGATTCGGAAAAAGTAAATTATTCTGAAGTAAACAAATCACAGATGACTGAGGCAGAGATGCTTCAGCAGGGTTGGAAAATTGTAGATGAGTTTAAATTACCAGGGAATAATAGTTTGGGTGCCAGCTATAGTTCGCCAAATGAAGAGCGTGAAATCCCTTTCAAGGCAAATCACCTGAAAGATATGGGATATGATGTAAGTTATTCGGGAGAAAGAACACGGTTGAAAAACGTTTTTGCTTATTCCGGCCAGGTTCCGGATGGAATTATATTTAATCCAGACCTTTCTGTAGATGGAGATGCCCGGAATACAGCTCCAAACCCTAATGTTTCCATTGTTTTGGGAACTCCTGAGGTAACCATAAAAACAGACGGTGCAGATCTACCGGACAATGCCTATACTACGGAGGCAATTAACAATGGCGACAGAGAAAGTGAAATTACCGTAACGTATTCTTATAAAAAAGGATATTCTACTTCCTGGAAACGTACTGTATCGGGCTCATTTGAAGTGGCAGCTTCAGTATCCGTTGATATTCCGTTGGTTGCAAAAGCTTCAGCAAGCACAAAAGTTGTGGTGGGAGGAGATACAACGGAAGGTACGGAAAATTCTGAAGAAATTACCGAAACCAGCAGCTACAAGACCATTGTGCCCGCTCATTCTAAAAAAACAATTTCTGTCCTTACAAAATTGAAGGGATCATCCGTTGAATACTTTGTACCGATGAAATTAAAAGGAAGATTACAGGCGAACTTTCCTTCTTCCGTAGATGGCCATTATTATTGGGCTTTTCCTATCGAAAGCTTTCCAGATTTTCTTACCAATATACATGGAGAGTCAGGAATCGTAAAATCTGTCAGCAATGTAAGTGTTACGGTAATGGAATCACCTGCGCAAAGGATTTAAAAGTACTTTAATATACATTAAAAAAACAGCAGAAATTCTGAATGTCTGCTGTTTTTTGTGTTTTGTTATCTGGGCAAAGTTCAATTAAACCACTGAGAAAGCCATCTACCATCTGAATAGTAAAGTTTAAAAATGATTACTAAAAAGCATTGATATCTTAATGGATTCTATTCTTAACTTTGCTTTTTAAATGTTGAAAGAATGAGCTGATCATTAACAGGCTTATTGGTAGAGGAAAATCATCATATAATAAAGTCAAAATGATTATCAAATGACAGGAGGATTCAGAAAAAAGATCCGTCAGAAAAATGCGGAGAACAGCGGCTTCGGAACCAATGCATCCGGAAGGTTCATTAACAAAGACGGTCTCCCGAATGTTCAGAGAAGGGGAGTGAATGTTTTTAACAGGCTAAGCTGGTACCACACCATGCTGAATCTCTCCTCATTCCGTTTTATATCCTATCTGGTTATTGCTTATATTATCATTAATCTTTTGTTTGCAATGATCTATTATCTGATTGGTGTAGAACATCTTACCGGAATTGATAAGAGTGATCCGCTCAATGAATTTATCGATGTCTTTTTCTTCAGTTCCCAGACATTTACTACGGTTGGATATGGAAGAATAGCTCCTGTAGGCTTTTTGGCAAGTCTTGTAGCCACATTTGAAGCTTTTCTGGGATTGCTTACCTTTGCCATTGCAACAGGACTTTTCTACGGAAGATTTTCAAGACCCCGGGCATATCTTAGATTTTCTGATATAGCAATTATTGCTCCTTTTCAGGAATCTTCAGCATTAATGTTCAGGCTTGCCCCCTATAAGAATAATGCATTGACGGATGCAGATGTAATTGTATCAGTGGCTATTGAAGTTGTGGAAAACGGAGTCGCCAAAAGCAATTTTTACCGGCTTACAACACAGATGAGCAAAATCAATACGCTGGCTCTCAACTGGACTGTAGTGCATAAAATTGATGAAAACTCTCCGTTTTATGGCTTTTCCGAAGAGGATTTTAAAAATACGGATATTGAGCTTATTGTGCAGGTTCGCGCATTTGATGAAGTATTTTCAAACACTGTGGTTCAAAGATCTTCATATACTACGGGAGAAATTGTATATGGGGCCAAATTTGTTCCGATGTATTATCCAAATAAGGAAAACCTTTCAACAGTACTGGATCTGGATAAAATCAATGAATATAAGAAAGAAGAGCTTCCGGAATCAGTGAGAAATAAAGAATAATGGATTTAGATTTTTATAAAAAACAAGCGATACAAAAGCAGAAAGAGCACAAGAAATTTCTGGACGGATTGAAGAAAAAACCGCCCAAAAATCTCGATTATATAGTGCAGGAGACCCATGATGAAGTTTTTGAAGAAATAGATTGTCTGCAGTGTGCCAATTGCTGCAAAACAACGGGCCCTCTCTATACCGAAAAAGATATTGAGAGAATTGCCAAACATCTCCGAATGAAGTCCGCAGACTTTGAAGCAAAGTTTTTAAGAGTGGATGAAGATAATGACAAAGTGCTGCAAAATCTTCCCTGCTTTTTTCTGAACAGCGATAATACATGCTCTATCTACGATGTAAGACCGAAAGCCTGTCGTGAATATCCTCATACAGACCGTAAAAAGATTTATCAGATCAATAACCTGATGCTGAAAAACACGGTAATCTGCCCGGCGGCATTTGAATTTGTAGAAAAAATGATGAAGAATGTGACGAAGTAAGCCTAAGGCGGGGAGCCGGATGATGGAAGCAGGAAGCTCTTATCGTTGATCATAAAACTGTTATTTCTACTCTAAAAACTTCCAGTCTCCAGCATCACTCTTCCAGCCAAATTATCCGGACTCGTTTTTGCAAATTCCTCTTAAATAATTATAAAGTACGTTAAATAAGCTTTTTACGCATAATTTTCTAAATGATGCTTCGTTTAAGTTAAACAATCATTTAAATATTACATTATGAAAAAGTTATTTTTAACGGCAGCGTTTACATTAGTCGGAGTAATCGCAGTATCAGCACAGTCAACACCACAAAAGCCAGCCGATACTTCCACTAATAACCCTACGACAACTCAGACTCAACAACCGAATACACAGACTACAAGTCCTTCGGATCCAAAGAATCAACAGGACAAATCACCTGCCACTACAATGGAAACTGCACCGGCAACTGATCCGTCAGTAAGTACAACACCTACTGATGCAACAAAGCCTGCAGATACTCCTAAAGAGGAAAAGAAAGACAAAAAGAAGAAAAAGTAAGCACTTTAGCAAACACTAGTCGGATCCTGAAATCTTGTATTTCAGGATTTTTTTTGTTCAATTTCTTGTGCTCTGAACAGGATGATCTTAGTGATCAGATCGAGCGGAAGATTTTCATGAATTGGAAACTGCACGGCTCCTTTAGAGAATTTATATTTTCTCTCTTTAAAATCTGTCTCAAAAGTACGGATGCCTTCAGCTCCCGGATAGAATCCGATATGCTTTTTATATCCGGCAAAATAAACCAAAGGTTTTCCTCTGTACCGGAAGGCGGGCATCTGATACCCAATATATTCTTCAATATCCGGAACCTGTAGATGGATTACTTTTCTAAGTTCTTGAAGTTTCTTCTGTACTTCTACCGGAAACAGAAGAATATATTCATCAATATTGGTAAAGGTGTTTTGCATGATATAAAAATAAAAAAAAGCACTGCATATAGCAGCGCTTTCTCCTTTCACTTTTTACTTTTTTCCCATTATCCCGGGAACAGGCTATATCAAAAAAGGTCGGGATTTTTTCCCAACCTTTATTTTTTTGTTACACAACTCCTTGAGCCAACATTGCTTCTGCTACTTTTACGAAGCCGGCAATATTTGCACCCTTTACGTAGTTTACATAACCGTCTTCGTCTTTTCCATAGTCTCTACAAGCTTTGTGGATACCGATCATGATTTCCTTTAATCTTGCGTCAACTTCTTCAGAAGTCCAGTTCAGACGGATAGAGTTCTGAGTCATTTCTAATCCTGAAGTCGCAACACCTCCAGCATTGGAAGCCTTGCCAGGAGAGAATAATACTTTATTGTCTAAGAAATAGTTGATAGCATCAAGTGTAGAAGGCATGTTAGCTGCTTCAGTTACACAGATACATCCGTTTTCAACTAATTTTCTTGCATCATCTAAATCTAATTCGTTTTGAGTTGCAGAAGGGAAGGCAACATCACACTTCACATCCCAAGGACGTTTTCCTGCGTGGAATTCAGCAGATGGATATTTTTTAGCATAGTCTTCAGCTCTGTTGTTTCCTGAAGATCTAAGTTCCAATAAATAATCGATCTTTTCTCCGCTGATACCATCTTTATCGTAGATATATCCGTCAGGACCAGAGATTGTTACAACTTTAGCACCTAGTTCGGTTGCTTTTTTGATCACTCCCCACGCTACGTTTCCGAAACCTGATACTGTAACGATTTTATCTTTGAAATCCTGTCCGATCGTTTTAAGCATCTGCTCAGCGAAGTATACTACACCGTATCCTGTAGCTTCAGGACGGATTAATGAACCTCCATACGCAAGACCTTTTCCTGTAAGAACTCCGGTAAATTCGTTTCTGATTTTTTTATACTGACCGAATAAATATCCGATTTCTCTTGCTCCAACACCGATATCTCCTGCAGGTACGTCTGTTTCAGGACCGATGTGCTTGCATAATTCTGTCATGAAAGCCTGGCAGAAACGCATTACTTCCATATCAGATTTTCCTTGTGGATCAAAATCTGAACCTCCTTTACCACCTCCCATAGGAAGAGTTGTCAAAGAGTTTTTGAATACCTGCTCGAAAGCAAGGAATTTAAGAACGGATAAGTTGACAGTAGGGTGGAAACGGATTCCTCCTTTGTATGGTCCGATAGCAGAGTTCATCTGAATTCTGAAACCTCTGTTAACCTGAATTTCTCCTTTATCATCAACCCATGGAACTCTGAAAATAATAATTCTTTCAGCTTCAGCCATTCTTTCAAGCAGCTTCATTCCGGTATATTCTTTTTTAGTAGCAATGAATGGAATTACGGTTACGGCAACTTCTTTTACAGCCTGTAAAAATTCCGGTTCGTTAGGATTTTTTGCTTCAATTTTTGCAATAAACTCTTGGATTTTCTGGTCAATATTATATTGTTCCATATATTAAGGTTGAATATTATTGTCAACAAATTTAATTTTTTTTTCAAGATTCACAACACTATATTTTAACATTGTTAAAAATTAAATAATAATGTTTCGTAATATTATTAAATTGATAATTTGTGTTCAAATTTTATTAAAAATGAAATGTTATGTGTGAAATAATGCAGTATTAAGAAATCGTTAAATCTTAAATTGCGATGAATTGCCTCCCGGAAAATGATTTTACTTTCCCTAAAAGTTCCAATTCCAAAATTATTGGTAAGATTTTGTGGGTAGGAAGATCAATTTTCTGTGCCAGATCATCTAAAGAAATCTGAGGCTGGTCTTTAACAGATTGATATATTAAGTTTTGATTATCAGATAATTGGGTGATAGTCTCACTATAAGGAAATAACTCTTCCATTTTTTCTTTGGGTTCATTTAATCCAAGGAGTCCGATAAGGTCTTTCACGGTAGAAATGGCTGTCGCTTTATTATGGAAAATCAGCTGATTACAACCCTGGCTGGAGCTGTCCGTAATTTTTCCGGGCAGTGCAAAAACATCACGATTATAATCATTAGCAAAGGCTGCTGTGCTTACAGAGCCTCCTCCAAAACCGGTTTCCACTACAATCGTTGCCGGAGATATTCCTGCCACAATTCTGTTTCTCTGGATGAAGTTTTCCCGATCCGGTTTTCTGGATGAACTAAACTCTGTGATTAATGCACCACCTTCCAGTAAAATTTTTTCAGATAGTTTTCTGTTTTTGGCAGGATATAAATATTTAAAACCATGGGCAAGAACAGCTACCGTAGGTTTTTGATGACGAATAGACTGTTCGTGAACCTCTTTGTCTATGCCCAAAGCAAGGCCGCTCACCGTTACATATTTTGAAGATTGTGTCGCTTCGAAAAAATCGTCAAGGAATTGTTTCCCATACGCTGTCATATTCCGGGTTCCTACAATACTTACCTTAGGTTGTATATTTTCAATATTCCCTTTTTGATAAAGGATAGCCGGTGCATCATTACATTCGTTAAGCAGGGAGGGCGTTTCTTTAAGATGTTTCAGCCTGATTTGAATATTATTTTTTTCGCAAAAATTTAATTCATCTTCTGCGAATTCCAAATGAGATGTATTTCCAATATCTGAAACCGTTCTCTGTCCTATGCCATCAAGTTGTTTATACTCTTTTTTTGCTCTTTTCCAGGCGTCCTGAGCGCTTCCGAAAGTATGGACAAGCTTATGAAAATGGATATCACCAATCTGGCTGCACTCGCGGAGGGCGATGGCATAGAAGTATTCTTCGGAATTCATGTGTGTTTTTTTTCAAATGTAATGAAATAAGTTTTATCTTTTTCTTAATTCATCCAAATGATCCCAGATATCATCCTTTTTCTTGTAGGGAAGTTCCATAAAATCTTCAGGATGATTTTCCCTGTATTCCTGCCATAATTTATCATCCTTTTCGCTGTAATAATTCGGAAACTCCCAGATAAATTTTTTCTTCTTTTCTCCCACATTTTTAAAGGCAAAGGCGATAATACTACCTACTACAGCTCCGGAAAGATGGGCCTGCCATGAAATTTTACTTGGTTCCTGCATGTTGTAGAACAGTTCTTCAGGTAGCATTCCCCATACCAGACTGCCATAATAAAGTACAACAAGCATTGAAATTGTAAGAAGTTTTGTATTCCATTTAAAAACTCCGCTGAAGAAAAGGAAAAAGGCAAGAACATAAACCACACCGCTGGCCCCGATGGTGCAGGTGTACATATATTCACCGGTGAGGATATCAATAGGAGGAAGAAGCCATACCAAAAGGCCTGTTGCCAGCCAGCCGATAATAAAGACTTTATTGGCAACTACTGGATAAAACTGATACAGCAAAAACATAAGTGCTGCTATCGGAATAGAGTTTCCTATAATATGATCGATATTTCCATGTAAAAGGGGAGATGTAACAACACCAAGCAATCCTTCAGGCAGAAGAGGAATAATGGCTCCAAAACAGCTTTGAAAGAAGCCCTGCATTTGTAAAAAGTACCCGAACCACATTGCTGAAAGCATCAGCAATGGATAGATAACCGCTCTTTTGGAAATTACATTTTTGAACATGTGGATTTTACGTCAAATCAAAAGCCAATGATAAATTTCGGAAAATTTGTCGATGAATAAGTTTCTACCGGCCTGATTTTAAGACAAAAGGTATTAAATTTAATTTTTGAACTCATTATTTGGCATTGATTTTATAGAAATATCTTGTTATGAGGTAATTGAACTTTATAGAAATTGGTTCTTTTAAAGCTGAATTTAGCTTTAAAAAAAATTATATTAATATTTTTGCATTGAAAATTATTTAGAGTAATGAAGAAGTTTTTATTGATTCTTTCCTGTTTTATGGGAATGTATGCAAGTGCACAAGAAGAATTGAAAAAAGATTCCGCAGTGGTAGACACCATAAAATACTGGTCGGTTTTAGGAAAAAACACATTAATGATTAATCAGGCTGCCTTTTCAAACTGGGTAGGAGGTGGGGCCAATAACGTGGGATGGCTTGCCGGAATGAATTATAATCTGACGTATGAAAAAGATAAAGACCTTTGGGAAAATATCATTATTCTTGGATATGGGCAGAATGATACAAAAGGCCAAGGAATCAGAAAAACACAGGACGTTATCAATGTTTCTACCAATTATGGGCGAAAATTCTCAAAAAGCTGGTATTTCTCTATGGGCGCAGGATTTCAATCACAGTTTGCTGCAGGATATGAAGACGGAAATAATCCTGATGCAAAAAAGATATCCAATTTTATGGCGCCAGGCTACCTGAACGTCGGGATGGGGATCACATACAGACCCAATGATGATCTCACGGTAACATTACGTCCTACCAACGCCAGATGGACATTTGTACTGGATAAAGACCTTCAGACAGCAGGGAGCTATGGTTTAAAAAATGATGGAGATACTTCTTTATTACAATTCGGTTTTCTGGGAACGGCAATATATAAATTGAAAATAATGGAAGATATTTATTTAACCAATACGGCTTCTGTCTTCTCGAATTACCTTGACCACCCGGACAGATTAGTTCTTGCCTATGGAGCTTTGCTGAACTTAAAGGTAAATAAATACATCTCCTCCAATGTGACCGTTGATTTGCTATACGATCATAATCAGATAGAGAAAACACAGCTGAAACAAACTCTTGGAATCGGATTTGCCTATACGCTGGCAAATGGTGTAAAACGTTCTGATCGCAAAGACAGCCAGTGGTGGATCAAAAAATAGTCAGAATATTTATATTTTAATTAAAACACTTCAGAAATGAGGTGTTTTTTGTTTTTTAAATGCCTGAATTTTAAGTTGAGTTAAGTTTGTGAGTCGTAATTTTGTTTTTTAATTTGTTTGTTTTCAGTTGATTACGGCTTGTGTTTTAATTATGTTAAATTCATTTTAAAGTGAGTTTTATGTCGGCATAAATTATTATTTATACATTTGTAATAAATCAACATTATGAAAAAACTTTTATTGATCAGTTCTATCTCTTTTGGGGCTGCAGTACTCGCTCAGGAGGCTAAAACAGAAGCTCCGGTATCAGACACAGCTAAAGCATGGTCTATTCAGGGACAAAATACATTAATGCTTAATCAGGCTGCCTTTTCAAACTGGGTAGGTGGAGGAGCCAACAACGTAGGTTGGCTTGCTGGCGTTAATTACAACCTGACCTATGAAAAAGGGAAAGATCTTTGGGAAAATATTATCATTCTGGGGTACGGACAAAATAACACACAGGGAACGGGAGTAAGAAAGACTCAGGATGTCATTAATCTTTCTACAAACTATGGTAGAGAATTTGCCAAACATTGGTATTTATCTGCAGGGGCAGGGCTTCAGACTCAGTTTGCTCCGGGTTATGAAGATGGAAATAATCCTGACGCAAAAAAGATTTCCAATTTTATGGCTCCCGGATATCTGAGTGTAGGAGCAGGGGTTACATACCGTCCCAATGATAATCTTACAGTTACTTTACGACCTGCGAATGCCAGATGGACTTTTGTTTTAGACGAAGATCTTCAGAAAGCAGGAACTTATGGTCTTAAAAACGATGGAGACTCTTCTCTTTTCCAATTCGGTTTCCTGGGAACGGCAATGTACAAACTGAAGATTATGGAGAATATAACCCTACTGAATACGGCTTCTGTATTCTCAAACTACCTTGATCATCCGGACAGGCTTGTCCTTGGATATAGCGGAGTTTTGAGCATGAAAATCAATAAATATATTTCTACCAACGTTACCCTTGACCTTTTGTATGACCATAATCAGATATGGAAGACCCAGCTGAAGCAGACATTGGGCGTAGGATTGGCGTATAATTTTGATAATGGTAAGAAACGTTCAGAAAATAAAGATAACCAAAGCTGGTTGAAGAAATAAGAGACACACAATCTGTAAATACAAAAAAAGCACTTCAAATGAAGTGCTTTTTTATCAATATATATAAGTTTTAAAATTCTATATCAACTTCTAATTTCTCGGCCAGCAGCTTCGAAATTTTCTCTTTTAGAGGCTCTATATCAATATTCTGCATAGCATCATTCGCAAAAGCATATAAAAGTAATGCCTGTGCTTCTTTTTTCGAAATTCCTCTGGCTCTCAGATAGAATAAAGCATCTTCATTCAATTGTCCTACTGTACATCCGTGAGAACATTTTACATCGTCTGCAAAAATTTCTAACTGAGGTTTTGTATCAATACTTGCCCCTTCGCTTAGCAATACATTGTTGTTTTGCTGATAAGCATTTGTCTTCTGAGCAATTTTGTCCACAAAAACTTTTCCGTTGAAAACTCCGTGAGCATTCCCGTCAAAGATTCCTTTGTAGTTCTGGTAACTTTCACAGTTCGGGAAGTTATGGTGAACCGCTGTATGGTGGTCTACCAACTGATCTTTTCCGATGATGGTGATTCCGTTCATAAATGAATTGATATTGGATCCGTTATGAATAAAATCAAGGTTGTTTCTTACCAGTTTACCTCCGAAAGAGAATGTGTTTACCGTAGTTAAGCTGTCCTTCTCCTGTTTTGCGAAAGTATTATCGATAAGATAGGTTGTGTTGTTATCGTTCTGAAGTTTGTGCCAGTCAGCTTTCGCATTCGGGTATGTAAAGATCTCTGTTACAGAGTTGGTCAATACATAAGTGCTGTCAAAATTATGGTGGCTTTCAATCACTTCTACTTTTGCTCCTTCTTCTACGATCAAAAGGTTTCTGGTATTGTAGAATGTGTTTTCTTCCTGATTCTGAGAAATATAAAAAACGTGGATTGGCTTTTCAATCACTACATTTTTAGGAACTTTAAGGAAGAAGCCATATTTGCAGTAAGCAAGGTTCAGGTTGGTAAAAGCCTGTTCTTTAGAAGCAATGGTATTGAAATATTTTTCAAAAACCTCCTTATGTTTCTCATCATTCAATGCATAATTGAATGAAAGGAACTCCACATTTTCAATAGAAACTTTAGAAAGTTCTTTGTGAAGTTTACCATTTACAAAAACAATCCAATCAAAATTCTCTTCACCAAGATGCAGTTCATCAAACTGCTCTTTAGTGATATTGTGGTGCTCTTTCGGGAAGAAGTTGTAGCTTTTTTCCGTGATCTCCTTTAGATTGGTATATTTATATTCTTCGTCTTTTTTAGTAGGAAAACCAAGGTTTGCAAATTTCTGAAGCGCTGTTTTTCTTTCCTCATCCAGAAATCTGTGACGAAGACTCTCCAAAAATTCACTATGGTTCTCTATAATTTGTTCTTTTAATGCCATTACTGGTATATCTGTGGTTTGCACCATTTTTTCTTTTTTTTGAACTAAAATATTGTTATTCCGAGGAATAGGAATCCAATTTTTACTTTAGAGATTCATATTTGCTGCACTTCATGAATGTTGCAATAAATTCAAATCTCAAATAGTAAATTTCAAATTAATTTAAAAGCCAGTCGTAACCTTTTTCTTCAAGCTCCAATGCTAAAGATTTATCACCGGTTTTGATGATTTTCCCATCTGCTAACACGTGAACGAAGTCAGGCTGAATATAATTAAGCAATCTTTGATAGTGGGTAATCAGAAGAACTGCATTTCCTTCATTTTTAAAGTAGTTTACTCCATCTGCAACGATTCTTAAAGCATCGATGTCAAGTCCTGAATCGGTTTCATCAAGAATAGCCAATTTCGGATTAAGCATCATCATCTGGAAGATCTCGTTTCTTTTCTTTTCACCTCCGGAGAATCCTTCGTTCAATGATCTTGAAAGAAAATCTTTTTTAATTCCCAGTTTTTCAGATTTCTCACGGATTAGAGCAAGCATTTCTTTTGCCGGCATTTCTTCCAGTCCGTTTGCTTTTCTTGTTTCGTTTAAAGCGGCTTTGATAAAGTTCGTTACAGAAACTCCCGGAATTTCTACAGGATACTGGAAAGAAAGGAAAATTCCTTTGTGAGCTCTATCTTCAGGAGCATCTTCGCTGATGTCTTGTCCGTCAAAAAGGATCTCTCCACCAGTCACTTCGTAATCTTCTTTTCCTGCGATTACAGAAGAAAGGGTAGATTTACCGGCTCCGTTCGGCCCCATGATAGCGTGAACTTCGCCCGGCTTTATTTCAAGATTAATCCCTTTTAATATTTCTGCGCCATCTTCAATTTTGGCGTGAAGGTCTTTAATTTGTAACATTCTTGCTAACTTTTGCTTTATAATTGTGTGAGCTTCTCATTGTATATTCACATTTGTCTTTAACTGAAGTATTTCATCAGCGGACATAGAAGCTTTTTATATTTTATTTTACAAGTAATCTTCTGAGAAGATTATAATTTATTTCCCGTTGATAACGGTTGATCATCTGATAAAAACTCTGAAAACCTTGCCTTTAAATCAGTTGGTTTTTATCTGAAATCCTTTTAAAAGTTTATCCTACCGAACCTTCTAGTGAAATTTCAAGTAGTTTCTGTGCTTCAATAGCAAATTCCATTGGAAGCTTATTTAAAACTTCTTTACTGAAACCATTTACAATCAGAGCAATAGCTCTTTCTGTGTCAATACCTCTCTGGTTACAGTAGAAAATCTGGTCTTCCCCGATTTTTGAAGTCGTAGCCTCGTGCTCTAACTGTGCCGTAGGATCTTTAATTTCAATATAAGGGAAAGTGTGGGCTCCACATTCATTACCCATCAATAAAGAGTCACACTGTGAGAAGTTTCTGGCTCCTTTTGCAGAAGGCATTACTTTTACCTGTCCTCTGTACGAGTTTTGAGATTTCCCAGCAGAAATACCTTTAGAAATGATCGTAGATTTGGTGTTTTTACCAATGTGGATCATTTTTGTACCTGTATCTGCATATTGGTGGTTGTTGGTTACCGCAATAGAGTAGAACTCTCCGATAGAATTGTCTCCTTTTAAGATACAAGAAGGATATTTCCATGTTACAGCTGAACCTGTTTCAACCTGTGTCCAAGAGATTTTTGCATTTCTTTCGCAAAGTCCTCTCTTCGTTACAAAGTTGAATACACCTCCTTTACCTTCTTCATTACCAGGATACCAGTTCTGTACCGTTGAATATTTAATTTCAGCATTGTCTAAAGCGATAAGCTCTACAACTGCTGCGTGAAGCTGGTTTTCATCTCTTGACGGTGCTGTACACCCTTCAAGATAAGAAACATAACTTCCTTCATCAGCTACAAGAAGCGTTCTTTCAAACTGTCCTGTTCCTGCCTGATTGATACGGAAATAAGTAGAAAGTTCCATCGGGCATTTTACTCCTTTAGGAATATAACAGAAACTTCCGTCAGAAAATACTGCGGAATTTAATGCTGCATAGAAGTTATCTCCTCTCGGAACTACTTTTCCAAGATATTTTCTTACCAAATCAGGGTGGTTTTTAATAGCCTCAGAGATCGAGCAGAAGATAATTCCTTTTTCTGCCAGCGTATCCTGGAAAGTGGTTTTCACAGAAACTGAGTCCATTACGATATCTACAGCAACTCCTGAAAGTCTTTTTTGCTCTTCGATATTAATCCCTAGCTTTTCGAATGTTTTCAATAGTTCAGGATCTACTTCGTCAAGGCTTGCCAGTTCAGGCTTTACTTTTGGAGCAGCATAGTAACGGATTGCCTGAAAATTCGGTTTTTCATATTTGATATTAGCCCACTCAGGCTCTACCATTTTTTGCCAGATTTTGAAAGATTCCAATCGCCATTCAGTCATCCATTCCGGCTCCTCTTTTTTAGCAGAGATCGCACGGATGATATCCTCGTTTAAACCAGTCGGGAAGTCTTCATAATCAATCTTCGTCTCCCAACCGAATTCATATTTTTTATTTTCTAGATCGACTCTTAGATCGTCTTCTGTATATTTACTCATTATTTTTTTTTAGGTTTCAGATTAGATTTCAGAAGTCAGAATAGCTCTGAGGTCTGAAATCTAGGATCTAATGTCTTTTCTCTAAAGACTAAATGATTCCCCACATCCACATGTTCTGGATGCATTCGGGTTGTTAAAAACAAACCCTTTTCCGTTCAATCCTCCTGAATACTCAAGAGTTGTTCCTGCTAAATAAAGGATGGATTTTTTATCTATAATAATTTTAATGTTATTATCTTCAAAAATCTGATCTGTGTCTGTTTTTTCGTTGTCAAACTTTAAAACATACTCTAAACCAGAGCATCCGCCGCTTTTTACCCCTACTCTTATATAATCTTCAGCAGGGTTAAAACCATCTTCCGTCATTAACTGGATGGCTTTCTCCTTTGCATGGTCTGATACTTTTATCATTGTATTTATTTAGAATGATTTAATGATGCAAAAATACAAACTAATTTCCGCAATCTCAAATCGAAGATGTCTATTTTAATGATTATGATATTAATAGCAATTTATCAGAGGATAAATGATGTTAAAAAAAGATAAACTGAGCCGTTTTCTGTTAAGGTTTTATTCATAATTTTAACCTTGAATCGTATTTTAAATCTATAAGGAAGACATATAATCAAGCAATAAGGGAGAAAACTTGTCAAAAATAAAGTACAATAAATCTTTCTTTTAATAATGCTCAATAAATAAAAATATAAATGAAAAAAATAGGTGTTATCGCATTGGCGCTCTTCATACAGAATGTTTCTGCACAAACCAACAGATTCGTATATCAGGTGACGATGAAGCCTGATGCTGAAAATAAAACAGATATCAAGACTGAAAATGCTTATCTGGATATTTCTCCGGAAAAATCAGTGTTTTATTCTGAAAACAGAATCAAAAGAGATTCTATTATGCAAAAAGCATTTCAGAGCGGAGGCGGAAGAGCAAGCATCAACAGAGATCAGATGGAAGGATTGAAAACGAATATCAGCTATTCCATTGAAAAAGATAAAACCAATCAAAAGACCTATTTTAAAGACAGAATCGGTCGTGATCTCTATTCGTACGAGGAAGACAGACCTCTGAACTGGAAAATAGAGTCAGAAACGAGAAAAATTGGTGAATACAAAGTTCAGAAAGCTGAAACCGATTTTGGAGGAAGAAAATGGACGGCGTGGTTTACAACAGATCTTCCTTATCAGGATGGACCTTATAAGTTCGGAGGACTTCCGGGGTTGATTGTAAAAGTGGAAGATGATAAAGGAGATTATTCTTTTGATCTCATGAAAAATTATAAAATTGCTGAGTTTCCGGCTTTGAATCAGTTTGGAAATACTTTGAAAGTAAAAAGAACAGATTATATCAAGCAGCAGCAAAAATTCAAAGCTGATCCGATGTCGTTTATGAGCCAAAGTGGCGGCGGACAAGGTGGATTTTCTAGTACAATAAGAATAGGCGGAGGTGGAAGAGGCCCCGGCGGCGGAAACCAAAATCCTGCTGATATGAGAAAAAGAATGGAAGAAAGGGTGAAAGAAGAGGCTAAGAAAAATTCTAATCCTATTGAATTGCAATAAATAAAAAAGCGGTCTTGACTTAAGACCGCTTTTTTATGTCATTATAATTTTTGATAAAAACTATTTTAATAGCTGGTTGAAAGTATCACCCTGTCTGATGTCTCCGGTGTTATACCCTTTAATAAACCATTCTTTACGCTGTGCAGAAGAGCCGTGGGTAAAACTTTCCTGATTCACATATCCCTGTGCTCTTTTCTGAATATTATCATCGCCAACCGCTTCGGCAGCATCTATGGCAGACTCAATATCTCCCGGTTCCAGAATATGTTTGCTGTCGTTGGTTCTTTTTGCCCATACTCCGGCATAGAAATCAGCCTGTAATTCTGTAGCAACGGATACTCTGTCCATCTGCTCTTCGGAATATCTTCCGCTTCTTCTTAGCGCATCCACTTTCTGTGTAGTTCCCAAAAGGGTCTGAACATGGTGTCCTACTTCATGCGCAAGAACATAAGCTACCGTAAATTCTGTTACTTTAGCTCCGAATTTTTGCTGAAGTTCACCAAAAAAACTCATATCCATATAGACTTTCTGATCCGCCGGGCAATAGAATGGTCCCATGGCAGATTGAGCCGTACCACATGCTGAAGATGTTGTATTTTCGAAAAGAACTACCTGAGGAGCACTGTAAGTCATTCCATTTTCCTTAAAAATCTGATCCCAGGTAAGAATATTCCATTTGGCCATCATATCAACCATTTCTCCAACTTGTTTTTCATCGGCAGTAAGCTCTCTCTGTTCTCCGGAATTTCCTGAAGGCTGCATGCCTCCGGAATTCAAGATACCGGATGGATCACCACCCAAAAAGAATACGATGGCTGCTATAATTAAAGTTCCGAGTCCGCCTCCTACAATCATACCGCCACTTCCGCCTCCTGAACCACGGCGGTCATCAACGTTTCCGCCTCTGTCGTCTGTCCATTTCATACTAATAAATTTATGGGTTAATTTAAATATTTTACGCCAGATTATAAGCGAAAATATTTAGATATTTATCTGTTGAGTTGTTTTGTTTTTAGCCAGTAAGAGGTAGACTGATAAGCTGATACAGCATCATCCACCAGTTTCTGATCTGGATTTTTTAATAATTTCTCGTTGTAATACAGTTTAAATTCCGGTTTCAAATCGCTTTTTTCCAGTTCCAAAGAATATTGTTTTACCTTTTTTACCGGCGAAATAATGGTCAGACGTTCACCTTTGATAAAGCCAAGATCCTGATAGGTCGCCACATAAGCTTTAGGCTGGAATTCAGGTTTGAACACATCCTGACCCAGGAATTTAGACTGATAGCTGAAGTTTAATAAGCCCAAAACGGTCGGCATTATATCGATCTGAGACATCAGCGCATCAAATTTCTGAGGCTGAATAAATCCTTCAGAAAATACCATAGCAGGAATTCTGTATTTATCCATCGGAAGTTCCGTTTTTCCCGCACTGGATGCACAGTGGTCTGCGATGATCACAAAAACTGTATTTTTATACCAATCCTGTTTCTTAGCCATATCAAAGAACAGCTTAAGAGAGTAATCTGTATATTTTACACCGCCTTCACGGGATTTTGCCGTTCCCGGAATATCAATTCTTCCGTCAGGATAAGTAAAAGGTCTGTGGTTGGAAACCGTCATCCAGTGATTGAAAAACGGTTTTCCTGACTTGGCTTCAGCATTCATTACCTGAATAGCTTTTCTGGCCATATCTTCATCAGCAACGCCCCAAACATTGGCAAAAGTAATTTCTTCAGGTTTAAAGTTATTTCTGTCTACGATACCATAGCCGTTTCCTCCGAAGAAGTCCTGCATATTATCAAAATAGCTGTATCCGCCATATAAAAATTTAACATCATATCCTTTGGATTTAAAAACACTTCCGGTTGTGAATTTATTTTTATTATCATCTCTCTTGATGACACTTTCCCCTGCAGTTGGGGGAATACACAATGTTAAAGCTTCCAGTCCGCGTACCGTTCTGTTTCCGGTTGCATACAGATTGGTAAACATGAGTGATTTATCAGCAAGACTGTCCAGGAAAGGAGTAATTTTTTGGGTATTGCCATAATGTTCCATGAAATCTGCAGAAAGACTTTCAATGGAGATCAATACTACGTTTTTCTTCACTTCAGGCTGTTCTGCAACAACAGCTCTTGATAAAGTAGGTTGTGGATACTGGCTTAAGAAATTCTTTTCAGCCTGCTGTTGGTTAATCTGTGAATAAAACTGGAAATAATCCAGTTCATTATGGGTAAACGCCCAGTAGAACTTAGGAATTCCGTTGGCTTCAATTTCGTCTGCGAAAACATTGTCTGATCTGATTTGCATCAAGGAAGGTATGGCCAGTGCACTCAACGCACAAAGTACCATAAAACTACCCAGCAGCACCATTTTTTGTTTAAAATCTGGTAGTTCCAGAAGCTCATCTTTTGTTTTCTTATAAATAAACCATGTGATGACCAGGGTAACAATCATGATGGCTGAAAACAATGGAATTACAGGGTAACTTTCCATGATATTCCCAATCACCTCATTGGTATAGATAAGATAATCTACAGCAATAAAATTATAACGAACTCCAAATTCATTATAGAAGAAATATTCACTTACCCCGTTGAAAATAATCAGAAGAACATATAATAATAACGTTATGAAATATAATGCATTACGAATCTTAATTCTTTGTCCAGGAAGGAACAGCATCAATCCGAAGAAAAGCGTCTTTATTCCTACGAAAACAAGAGCAATCTCCATGATAGAACCTCCGTACTGCTTGAAAATATTATTCGGAACAAGCCAGATGTAAAGGAAGAAAAGGACTAATGCTCCCAAAATACTATAACCGTAAGGCTTTTTATATTTTGAATCGGAAAGAAAGAGAAAGTAAAGGGCGAGAATGGAGCTGGCCAATATGAACACAAAAATGTCATTCACCAGACCGATCAACAAAACTTTTACGACTTCAAAAAATCCGAAACTAGCGGTAGTGATGGGATGAAAAAAGAATACTATCCTTATTATCAACGAAATAATAAGATAGAAAATTCCTAAGTACAGGAAAGGTTTTATTTTCTTTAAAAACATGTATTGACTGTCTTTATTAATTTTCACAAAGATAGTTTTTGTAGGGAACTTTTGACGGAAAAAAAGAAAAACATCCTTTTTATTAATAAGATTTATGAATTATTTATATACTAATAAAAAAGGGACTATTAAAAAATAGCCCCATTATATTGTCGAAATACATCGTTGATTAAGAGTGTCCGAAACCGATATTTCCTTTTTTGTCGGATAATTTCTTTTTGAAATCAATCATCCTTAGCGCAGTAACGGCTGCTTCCACCCCTTTGTTCCCAAGATCACCACCACTTCTTGCAATAGATTGTTCTTTGGTATCATCTGTTAATACACAGAAAATAGTAGGGGTGTCCGTCATGATGTTACAGTCTTTGATTCCCTGCGCTACTGCAGAGCATACATAGTCAAAATGAGGAGTTTCCCCACGGATCACACATCCGATAGAAATTACTGCGTCATATTTTCTCTCTTTGCAAAGCTGCATGCTTGCATAGCTTAATTCGAAAGCTCCTGGTACAGGGAAAAGTTTGATGTTTTCAGGTTTTACCCCTTCTTTTTCAAGGATTTCCAAGGCTGCATTACGAAGATTGTAGGTTACAAAATCATTCCACTCAGAAAAAACAATGCCGATAGAAAAATCTTCGGCATTCGTTATATGAAGTGGCTTGTAATCGGAAAGATTAACTGTTGCCATTTTTTAATAATATTTAGTCATTTCGATATAAGAATCAGACATTCCGTTGTCGTAGTCCTGATATTTCTCGTCAATTGCAGAGAAGTATTTTTTAGCTTCTGCATTTTTCTTTAATCCTAAAGCAACAATACCTGCTTTTCTTGTAAAATAATACGTTGTATAAGGATCATCAGATGCTGTAGCAGCCTGATCTAATAAGGACAGAGCTTCATCATTTTTGTTAAGACCTGATTTTGCATCAGCCATTGCTCCATACTTCATTGCCATCAAGGTTTTGTTTTTGGAAGAGAATTTATCCAAAAGATCATATGCTTCCTGGAATTTTCCTTCTTTGAATTTTAATAAACCAGCATTGTAAGCAGAAAGTTTACCAATTTCAGTAGAAGAATATTCATTAGCTGTACCTATAAAACCAGGATTAGCTGCAGATTTTCCACCTAAGGCATCTTTATCTTTACCTTCTGTAAGGTTTTTTTGAGCAGCAAGGAAACTTTTTACAGCTTCAGTGTTCTTTGGAGCAATCACAAATTGCTTATAAGCAAAGAATCCTAAAACTCCTAAAATCAAAGCTCCGAATACAAAACCAAGCGGCTTTGAATACTTTTCAACAAATCTTTCAGTGTTTAAAGCCTCTCTGTCAAGGTCTTTAAAGAACTCAACCGTTTCTTTACCTTCTTGCTCGTTCTGAGCACTCTTTCCCAATTTTGCCATAAGTTTTTAAAAATTGAAATGCAAATTTAATTGTTTCTGAGAGATTTACAAAATACTTTGTGAGTATTATTGACGAAATCTTGTGAATTGTTAATGGTTAATGATGAATTTATTAAAAAAAGATGCTTCGACCTTGCCCGGCATGACATTTCTAATACTATCTGTTTTAATCTCACAGTAAATTATTAGCCATTGTCATGCCGAGCGGAGCCGAAGCATTTATCTTGTTAGGATCAATCTTAATAACTTAAAATATGGTAGATCTCTGCCCCGAATTTCTTCAGTTTTTCATCTCCATTTAAGCCTTGTAAACCGATAAGGAAACTGAACTGTGAAACTATTGCGCCTTGCTTTTCTACTAATTTGGCAGCAGCTTCAGTAGTTCCTCCGGTTGCCAGAAGATCATCATGAATCAAAACTCTTTGTCCGGGTTTTATCTGCCCTTCACGGGTTTCTATAATAGCGCTTCCATATTCCAGGTCATATGTTTCTGAAATTACAGGAGGAGGAAGTTTTCCGGCTTTTCTGATCAAGATGAATGGAACTTCCAATGCTACAGCAATTGCGATCCCAAAAAGGTATCCGCGGCTTTCAATTCCGCAGACTGCATCTATTTTCCCTTTACTGAAGGCAACAAGATCTGCAATAACGTCTTCATAAAGTTTTGGGTTTAAAAAGATGGGTGAAATATCCTTAAACTGTATTCCAGGAATCGGAAAATCTGGAATCTTTTCAATTGTTTCTTCTAATTTCTTGATCAGTTCTGCTGAAGCCATTTATTAATTGATTTTATAGCTGGAAATTTTCCAGTCTCCGTTTACATTTTTAAGCCCGAAAGTTACTTTTAAAGAAGTTGTCTTCCCGCTTTTATCCGTCACATCATAAGTGGCGTTTACACTTGCACTGTTGGCAGTGGTACCGTTAGTTGTAATATTTTTTACACTTACATTCTTCACCGATCCAAAACCTGAAGTAGGATTTGAGAAAGACTCATAACTTCCCCAGCTTGGATTGCTTGCCGTTTCGTAAGCTGCTTTTAAATTCTGAGAACTTACATTGTTCAGAAACTTGCTTACCGTATTCTTAGGATCTGCTGTGGGCTGCTTTGGAGCTGCTGGTGTAGCAGGAGTAGCTGTTGGATCAGTCGTTGCTCCAGGTGTAGCTGCAGGATTGTTTGGATCCACCACTGCACTTGGCTGTTCTGTCACCGCGGTTGAATCTGTTTTTGGAATGGCAGGTACTTTTAAGGCTGCAGCATTCACATCAAGTCCGATTTTTGACATTTTGAAAGTTTTTGCCGTAGTTTTTACGGAAACCGTGATGTCAATTTTATTATCTACCACTTTTGAAGCAGGGATAGATGAGAATTTTAAATTGAATCCTTTAAAGTTATTATCCTGCATCAGGTTTTTAGCTGTAGCTAGTCTTACCCCATTGCTGAACACTTCAAGAGTTGCTTCAAGGCCGGCTCCTGTAAAAGATACCGGATTTCCGGCTGCGTCTACAAGTCTTGGAACAATCTGAATGGCCGTAGGCGCTCCGGTTCCGTCATCACCTGTAGGTCTTGTCACAAGGCTTAGTGATCCTGCTTTCACATCATTAGGATCGCTTTCTTTTGCTTTATCATCCCCGAAGATATTCATTTCTCCCAGTGATGGTGGGGCAGTACTTGCCCATTCAATTCCGTTTTTTTGAGCCACTTCATCAGCCAGAGCCATGATTTCAGGAACTTTTTTTCCGTTGATCAGTTTTCCCAGGGCTTTTAGCTCATTGATATCACCGTCTGCCTCTACTCCAAATGTTTTAAGGATATAAAGAGCTTCATTAAACTTAATCTGCTTAATGGTAGGTAAACTGGAAGTCATATCATTGATACTTGACTGCAGTGTTTTAGTATTCGTAGCATCTACATGATCTTTCTTGCATGCTGTAAAAAGCAACAGACTGAAAACAAGTAGAAAAGAAAACTTTTTCATTTTTATTTGGTTTGTTGCAAATTTAATAAAACCTTTATTAATACTGGATTTTATTTTCACTTTATGTTTTATGACTTATTTTATTTCTTTATCACAGGAGCCATAATCTTATTTTTACTTTTTGTTGGGTTGTTCTTTTAAGTCTCCTTTAAAAAAATTGCTGAAGATAGTCTGCATATTCGGGAATGAAGAATCCTGCCAGTAAGAAGTTTTGTAATTACTGTTTTCTTTATCAAATTTTACTTTTTCAATATCATTGTCGTTGTTAAAGCTAAGTTCTGTAGGATAGAAATTTGTGTAAACGGCAATCTGATTGTATTCGGGTTCGCTTTTGTGTTTAAGCTTAACAAAAACAAGTTCATTGTATTCAAGAAAATCTTTCAATGTCTTTTCTGATCCTTTTTCAAAGGACATATTCAAAATGGTTCTGATATCATAAAATCGATATCCGAAGAATGAAAACTCTTTTTCCTGAAGTGCTCCTCCTGTTACTTCAATCTGATCTTTACGATCGCCTTTCAATTCTCTGATGATATTTCTTTTTGTTTTGTATTCGTCCGGATTTCCTACATTTTTAAGTTTTGGGATTTGCAGAGAGTTCCCATAATCCCATGATGAAGTTTCTTTTTTCTCGTTTTTAGAGTCTGCCAGTCTGAAAACTCTGTATTGTTCTACATTGGAGCTTTTCAATTTTTTTGTTTTATTGTCAAAAATGTAAATTACAATTCCATCGGCATAGCTGTTAAGCTTATTGTTTACCGTTACATAGGCGTTAAAATTTCCCTTAATGAAAATATATTTTGCCGGTTTGTTATTTTTGATAACGACAGTTTCAATTTCCTTTACCTGATCATTGATTTTTATAACGGATTGATCAAAGTCTGAGTAAGATAAGGTGGCCACCGGAAAATTATTGTAGATAAGCTGAAATTTTTCCTGCGAGGGAGATAATGATTGTTTGTCAATCTTGCCTTCAATATCTGAGTATGCCAGAATAGTTCCATCTTTCCCAAATACAGAAACTCTTGGAAGAGGGTTGTTATTTTTTTCAGAAACAAAGGTGATGGTCTGAGCCTGAATAAAACTACATAGCAAAAGGAAGAATGTGTAAAGACAAAGTTTTGTTTTCATAGTAAGTTTTGTTGATTGATGTGCATAAAAAAAGACTGATCGTTTTAACAATCAGTCTTTTATCATTTTATTTTGTTACAAGTCCTTAGAAAGGATACTCATAAATTTCAGATTCGTGTAAGAATGGGTTTCCTGTAGGAATCAACTTCAGTTTAGATAAAGCTGAAAGTACAGTAAACATAAATAATCCGGCTACGAATAAGATTGCTCCAAGGATTAACAGGAATACTTCAGGAGTGTTCCAGTATGGTCCTACCGTTCCCGGCATTACCATGTTGAAGTAGTCTAAGATGTGTCCTAAGATTACTACTACTGCCATTGTAGTAACTACTTTGTAGTTTCTCTTGATGCTGCTGCTCACTAATACCAATAATGGTAATAAGAAGTTGATGATCAACATCGGTAAGAAAGTAGGAGAGTAGTGCTGGAATCTACCGAAGAAGTAGTTAACCTCTTCCGGAACGTTGGCATACCAGTACAACATGAACTGAGCAAACCATGTATACGTCCAAAGCATACTTGTAGCGAAAAGGAATACCCCTAAATCGTGTAAGTGGTTGTCATTGAACTGTGGTAAGAAACCATTTTTCTTAAGATAAACACTTAATAGAATGATTACAGCGATACCACTTGAAAGGCAGCTAACCATTGAATACCAGATATACATTGTAGAATACCAGTGAGGGTCAATAGACATCAACCAGTCCCAAGCCCAAGCTGCAGAAGCAAATCCGAAGAATGCGATATAACCTACTGCCCATCTGTAAAGCATTTGATACTCTACTTTAGATTTAGTTTCGTCTACTTTCTTAGACTGAGCTTTTAATTTCCAAGCAAAGAAAGAAGCACCAATCACATAGATTAAAGTTCTTACTGCGTAGAAAGGAATATTTAAGAATTTTTTCTTTTCGAATAAGATCACATCAAAATGCGGAGAATCTGGGTTTGTCAATTCAGGGTCCATCCAGTGGAATAAGTGACCATTATGAGTGATGTTTAAGATCATAAGGATTACCAGGATTGCACCACCATAAGGGATATAAGAAGCAATAGCTTCCATTACTCTTGTAATGATGATCGGCCATCCTGCGTGGGCAGCGTGCTGAATAGAATAGAAGAATAATACGCAGCAGCTTACTCCAAAGAAAAATACAGCTACAAAATGTATTGCTGCTAAAGGCTGGTTGTGCACCTGCAATGTAGCATGCTCAAGGTGAGCCGCGTGATCCTGAGGTCCAACCATTTCACTTGAGTGTGTAGGAGCAGTATGACCTGAAGCATGAACAGCTTCCATCATTTGTTCTATTTTCTCAGTAGAAATTCCTTTGTTCAAAAAGAAACCAATACCGAAAAGAACTAAACCTACAACAAGAAGTATTATAGAAGTTGATTTTAATTTTGGTGAAAAACTATACATTTCTTTTCTTATTTTTTAGTTTCGGTAGTCGTTTCAGTTGTTGCTGGTGCCGCCGCTGTAGCTGCTGCCGGTGCTGCTGCTCCTTTTTTGAAAGCACTCATCACATACATTGCTACTCTCCATCTGTCTCCTGCGTTCAATTGTCCCGCATAAGATCCCATGGCATTTCTACCGTTTGTTAATACATAATGAACAGATCCTACAGTAAGTTCTCTGTCAGCATAGTTTGGCACTCCGGAGAATGCTCCACTTTGTACGATAGGTCCTTGTCCGTCACCTCCTGTTCCGTGGCATGCAGCACAAGTGTGATCAAACAATATTTTACCTCTTTCAAGATCCTTCGCTGCATTAGCTGGGTTCAAAGGAGATACTGTAAGTTTTTTAGAGGCTTCATACCCTGCGTTGTACTCGTCAACATTTTTAGGTAATAAGCTTTCTTCAAAAACTCCATCTTTATTCTGAGCAACTGATCCTTCTACCGGAGAAAGACCTGTTGCACCATTATTTTTAACAAAAGCAGGAATTTCATTTTCATGATCTGAATAAGCATCCTGAGCTTTCATCAACGGATCATAAGCTACCGGAAAATACATGTCCGGGAAATATACCAACGGAGTGTTCTCCTTTGGTCCGCAAGAGTTAAGTAAAACTGTTGTTAAACCTAAAACCGCTGTAATTTTTAATACATTCTTTTTCATTTTAAGCGTCTTTAACAGTTATTTCTTCAACTCCAGTTTCAATAAGCAACTGTTTTACAGATTCTACATCTTCAGTTACGAATTCCATCATGAATTTATCATCAGTAGTTCTTGGATCCGGATTCTGAGCAGGAGCTCCTGGATACATTTTGTTTCTAACCAGAAAAGTTAAAGACATCATGTGAGCTGCACAGAATACCATTAATTCGAACATTGGAACTACGAATGCCGGCATGTTGTGTCCCCAGTCAAAAGCTGGTTTACCACCGATATTCTGAGGCCAGTCGTGATTCATCACATACCAGGTAAGAGTAGCACCGATCGTTACACCATAACAAGCATAGATGAAAGCAGCATCAGAAATTCTGGTTTTCTTTAAACCTAAAGCTTTGTCTAGTCCGTGAACCGGAAACGGAGTATAAACTTCGTTAATTGCGATTCCTTTATCGTTGAATGCTTTAACGCCGTTCATTAAATCGTCGTCGTCAGCATAAAGTCCGTATACAATTTTAGTGGTGCTCATCTCCTTCTTTTGCTTTATAAGTTTCACCTGAGATTTTCAAAATCGATTTTAATTCAGCCTGTGCAATTACAGGGAATGTTCTTGCGTATAATAAGAATAATACAGAGAAGAATCCGATTGTTCCTAAGTATACACCCACATCAATGATCGTTGGCTTAAACATAGTCCATGATCCTGGTAAGTAGTCTCTTGAAAGGTTGATAACGATGATATCAAAACGCTCGAACCACATACCGATGTTAATGATCAATGCAACAATGAATGTCCAGATAATGTTCGTTCTTAGTCTCTTGAACCAGAAAGAAGCAGGAATCACAAGGTTACAGATGATCAATGACCAGAATGCCCACCAGTAAGGTCCTACAGCAGCACCCGGAGAAAGATATGTGAAATCTTCAAATCTGGATCCTGAGTACCATCCGATGAAATATTCAGTGGCATAAGCTACAGTTACCATACCACCCGTTAAGATGATTACGATGTTCATAATTTCGATATGATACATTGTAATATATTCTTCTAAGTGACATACTTTTCTTGCAACCAACAATAAGGTCTGTACCATTGCAAATCCTGAGAAGATCGCACCGGCAACGAAATAAGGAGGATAGATTGTTGAGTGCCATCCTTTAATTACCGAAGTTGCGAAGTCAAAAGATACGGTAGTGTGTACTGAGAATACAAGTGGAGTTGCCAAACCTGCAAGAACCAAAGAAAGTTCTTCGAATCTTTGCCAGTGTTTTGCTTTACCACCCCAACCGAATGCAAGGAATGTATAAATTTTCTTAGTCCAAGGAGTTTTCGCTCTATCTCTGATCATTGCAAAGTCAGGGATTAGTCCCATGAACCAGAATACAGTTGATACTGAGAAATACGTAGAGATCGCAAATACGTCCCAAAGTAGAGGAGAGTTGAAGTTCCCCCAAAGAGAACCGAATTGGTTTGGTAAAGGGAATACCCAGTATCCAACCCAAACTCTACCCATGTGGATTACAGGGAAGATTGCTGCCTGTACAACCGCAAAGATCGTCATCGCCTCTGCAGATCTGTTTACAGACATTCTCCATCTCTGTCTAAATAATAATAATACTGCGGAGATTAGGGTCCCGGCGTGACCGATACCTACCCACCATACGAAGTTGGTAATATCCCAACCCCAGTTAATAGTTCTGTTAAGCCCCCATGCTCCAATACCTGTCCCGATAGTGTACGCGATACAGCCGAATCCATAGAGGAATAGAACTAGTGCAGCATATAATGAGATCCACCATAATTTACCTGCTCTTTCTTCGATAGGTCGTGCGATATCTTCTGTAATATCGTGATAAGTTTTGTGACCAATAATTAGAGGTTCCCTTATCGGAGCTTCGTAATGTCCTGACATTTTTTACCTATTTATTATTTAAACTTTATTTTTCTACTCTGTTTCTTACTTTAGTGTGATAGAACACGTTTGGTTTTGTTCCGATCTCCTCTAGTAAATAATATCTTCTGTTAGATGCATATTGCTCTCTGATCGAAGAATCTTTATCATTCATGTCTCCAAATGTCATTGCTCCAGTAGAACAAGCTTTAGAACAAGCAGTCTGGAATTCTCCATCCTTCACTCTTCTTCCTTCTTTCTTAGCCTCAAGAATTGTATTCTGAGTCATTTGGATACACATTGAACATTTCTCCATTACCCCTCTAGTTCTTACAACTACGTCCGGGTTAAGTACCATTCTTCCTAAATCATTGTTCATGTTGAAATCGAACTTGTCATTTAGGTTATAAGTAAACCAGTTGAAACGTCTTACTTTGTACGGACAGTTGTTTGCACAATATCTTGTACCGATACATCTGTTGTAAGCCATATGGTTTTGACCTTGCTTACCGTGTGAAGTAGCCGCTACCGGACATACAGTTTCACATGGAGCGTGGTTACAGTGCTGACACATTACTGGCTGGAAGATCACATCCGGATTATCAGCAGGGTGGTTCAATGCACCTCCTTCTTTGTTGAATGCAGTACCGTATAATTCTGGTACAGCCATTCCTTCTTTTAATCCTTCGTATACTTCTACCGTTTGTCTTGAAGAATAGTAACGGTCAATTCTTAACCAGTACATATCTCTGGACATTCTTACTTCTTCTTTACCCACTACAGGAACGTTGTTTTCTGCCTGACAAGCAATGATACATGCTCCACAACCAGTACAAGAGTTCAGGTCGATAGATAAGTTGAAGTGAGGACCATCTGTATCATCAAAAGCATCCCAAAGGTCGATTTTTCTCGCTGGAAGTGCTCCGCTGATCGTGTGGTATTCCAAAGGTTTGTTCCATCCTTTGTGCTCATCATCGAAAGCTACGTTGATGAAATCTGCCAAAGGAACTTCCTTCGCGATTTCATAACGACCCATCAATGTATTTTGAAGCTGGATACCTGCGAATTCGTGATCTTCTCCTGTTTTCTCAATTTTAACACCTGAAAGAACAAGGTTTGAACCGTCAAATAAAGGATAAGCATTTACACCGGTATCAGCAGTTGCTCCTGAGTTTTTCTTACCATAACCAAGCGCAAGACCTACAGATCCTTCAGCTTGTCCAGGTTGTACGAATACAGGAACATCTTTTATTGTAACTCCGTTTACAGTAAGGTTTACGATAGAACCATCCAGCTGCATTCTTGCATTAAGATCGTTATCAATTCCGAACTTTTCTGCGTCTTTTGGAGAAATTGTCAGATAGTTATCCCAAGACATTCTTGTGATTGGGTCAGGTAACTCTTGTAACCAAGGGTTGTTTGCCTGAGTACCATCTCCCATTGAAGTCTTAGTGTATAATACTAATTCTAATTCAGAAGCTTTAAAGTTTCCTAGTTCAGCAACAGCCTGAGCAGCGTTTCCACCTGCATAAGCTAAAGTAGTTGCGTTGGTAGAAGCGTTGATACCGTTATACAATGCTTTGTTGAAAGAAGTACCACCTAGAAGAGAAGCAGAGTTTGCTTTTAAATAATCGTAGTAATTGTTTGCTGCATTGTTTTTTCCATTCTTCCATACCAATAGAGATTCTTCAATCTGTCTTGATTTGTAGATTTTCTGGATCGTAGGCTGCATTAATGAATATACTCCTGTCTGTGGTTCGATATCTCCCCAAGACTCCAGCCAGTTGGCTACAGGAATTACAGCTTTCGCTGCTTTGTACATTTCATTTTTCTTATCTGCTACAGCAATTACGTAAGGAACTTTAGATAAAGATTTTTTGAAATCTTCTCCTTTTGGATGAGAATAGATAGGATCTACATTGTTGGTAACCAATACACCAACTTGTCCACCGTTTACCCAGCCCAGGAATTCCTGGTATCTTGCTCCGTCAAATTCTTTAAGGAAGTTTGCTTTACCTGTGAAAGCTACTGAACCTAATTTCTGGTTGATTAAGTGTGCTAAAACCTGTGCTCCTTTAGAACCGTCAGCAAAAACAACAGCTTTGCTGCCTTTTGCTTTCAATTCGTTAGCAATTTCAGTTGCAGTCTTATCAGAAGTACCGCCACCTACGATTGCGTTGTAAACTTCAACTAAAGTTTTGTTTACAGCACTTGGTTTTAATCTGTATCTTGAGTCAGCATTAGCACCGGTTAATGACATGTTAGATTCCACCTGAATGTGTCTCAACATGTTTGGTCCTGGCTTTCTAGCTGCTGCATAAGAAGTTTCTAAGCTTGAAGCGTTATAGTCTCCTAAGAAATCAGCCTGGAAAGAAACTACCAATTCAGAACCTTTAAGGTCATAAACAGGCAATGCTCTTTGTCCGAATACTTCCTGAGCTGCATCTAATCCTGCAGAGTATGGGAAAGCATCATATGTTACTAATTCAGCTGTAGGATATTTAGCTTTGAATTCCGCGAATAACTTTTTGAAAGTTGGTGAAGCAAAAGAGTGTGATAATACCACAATCTTTTTGCCAGACGCTTTAGCTTCTTCCAACCCTTTAATAACAAAACTGTCTACTTTATCGAAAGTTTCATCTTTACCATCCAGTTTAGGCTGCTTTACTTTATCATTATCATAAAGAGAAAGTACACTTGCCTGAGCTCTTGCGTTAGTTTTACCTAAATCGCCGCCAGCTGGGTTGGGTTCAATTTTGATAGGTCTACCTTCACGGGTTTTTACCAAAACACTAGCAAAGTCGAAACCGTCAAAATAGGTTGAAGCGTAATAATTAGGGATTCCCGGAATAATATCATGCGGTTTTACCACGTAAGGAATCGTTTTGATTACCGGAGCTTCGCAGGCAGCTAAGGTAACTGCTGCTGTAGAGAATCCTAGTAATTTAAGGAAATCTCTTCTTGAAGTACTTGATCCGTTTTTCTCAGCATCTCCAAGGAAATCTTCTACCGGAATTTCTTCCTGAAACTCTTTCTGAGCCAGCTTATTATTCAAAGCCGGATCTTTAAGTTCATGAATACTTCTGAATTGTATTTTGTTTGAAGCCATTTATACTTCTAATTTTTTAGTTATTAATAATGACATTTACCACACTCAAGACCTCCAATTGCATCTACAGTGATCTTACCTCCATCTTGTGGATATTGTTTTTTCAACTTGTCATGTAGATTTTTGAAGTACTCTTTATTATAACCGTTGTTCATATCAACTTCAGTCGTTCTGTGGCACTCGATACACCATCCCATAGTAAAGTCGTTAGCCATCTGAACAACATTCATTGTATCAATTTTACCGTGACAAGCTTTACATACAACATCAATTTTGTTGTTAGGATTCTTTTTGTTGAAAGAATTGATGATCGCCTGTTCCCCAGCAATTACGTGCTGAGAGTGGTTGAAGTAAACGAAGTCTGGCATGTTGTGGATTCTTGTCCATTCAACCGGCTGTGTTTTTCCTGTGTACTGTTGTTTTGCAGGATCCCAACCTGTTGCTGCGTAGATCTTCTGGATTTCACCGTCATAGAATGCCTTGTCTTTTCCAGGCTCCATGTAGTGGTCTGCGTTGTATTCAGAAATTGTTCTGTGACAGTTCATACAAACGTTCATAGAAGGAATCTCAGATACTTTTCCGTATTTAGCACTGGAGTGACATAACTGACAGTCAATTTTCTGTTCTCCGGCGTGAATTTTGTGAGAGAAGTAGATAGGCTGCTCAGGTTTGTACCCTTTGTAAACCCCGATCCACATTAGCCAGTTCCATACTCCGTAAGCAGCTAAAATAGCAAGGATTGCCAATAGACCTTTACCAATGAAGTGGAACTTCTCATACATTTCGCTGAAAGAACGAACTCTTGTTTCATTAAGTCCGGCTAAATCTTCAGACTGACCTAGTTTTACCAATTGTCTTAGTTTAACCAAGATCCAAACCAGTAAACCTGCGATCGCTAAAAGTGAAATGATTACAACGTTTGTAGTAGTTTTGTCTGCAGGTGCTGCCGCAGCAGCGTCAGTTGCAGGAGTTGCTTCCGGCTTTTTCTCCTCCGGAGCAGGAGGGTTAGTTGTGAAAGCTAAAATGTCGTCAATATCCTTATCTGTAAGATTTGGAAAGACCTGCATTTCAGTCTTATTAAACTTTTCAAAAATCTCATTAGCGTATTTATCCCCAGAAGCTCTCAGAGCTTTGTTGTCTTTGATCCACTTGTGAAGCCAATCTTTGTCTACACCACCTTCTGTCTTTACTCGTTCTACAACCCCTTTTAATGGTGGTCCTACAACTTGTTTGTCCAGCGCGTGACATGCAGTACAATTCGCTTTGAAAAGTTTCTCTCCGTTTTTAGGATCGCCGTCTTGCCCGTAAAATGAAGCACTGGTTGATAGCAATAAGCCTATCGCGATCAACGTTTTTTTATAATGCTTTCTCCAACTAATCATTTAAATTATCTTATGTTAGTAAATTATTGAACATTCAATCAATTCCGCAAAAATAATATTTTTAACAGGAATTTAACGGTATATCGAAAAGGGAAAATATCATTTACGTTTAATTTGTATTGATTCTAAATAACCAGTTTGGTATAGTTTTTTAATTTGTATAAATTTGCGGAAACAAGTTTAAATGAGAAATCTAATCAAAATATTTTCGATATTATCATTATTTGGATTTTATAATATTGAAGCACAGCAAGTTGTTAAAAAGGATACCCTGTCAGGAACAGAGCTTGTAATGACAATGGATTCCAAAATAAATGCTGCTTTGGAGGCAATTGAAGGGAAATGTGCTAAAACTGCGCCAACAAATTCTTCCAGAGATTTCAGTAATAATGATAGTGGAATTTCTACAGGAATAACTACAAAACCACCTAAGATCTTTGTGCCAAGCAGAGAACTTACCAATGCTGAAATCTGTAAGAAAAATCCTAGAATTTTAGGGTTTAAAATTCAGATTACAACAGTGAAAAGTAATGAAGAAGCCAACGAGGTGAAGTCTTATTTCAGAAAAAGATTTCCCAACCTGAAAGTGGAAACAGATGCGTCTTTAAGACCAAACTATAAGATTTTAGCCGGAAGTTATTTCACAAAACAAAGTGCTGCAAGTGATCTTTCCAGAATCAGAGAATATTTTAAATCTGCAGTAGCTGTACAGTATAGAATTTTCTGTGCCGAAGCAAAATAAAAGAATTTATTTCAACATAAAAAACAAAAAGCTGAGAAACATTCTCAGCTTTTTTTTATTGGTAATATTGTTCCATAAACCAGAAAAATTCTGTCATTCTGAAAATATTACAGGCGAGCAGATAAATGAATAACACTACAACCGTTAATGTTAGCAATGACATGATTTTAGGTGATGATCTGTACGCAAAAAAGAGCCATCCTAAAAGCAAAGGATATACAAAAACAAAATGTCCTCCGTAAATGTAGGAAGTATGAAGACCAAACCTCATCACACAATGGATCGCAATGTCAATGAAAAATGAAATGGCAATCACCTGAACCCATATATTTTTGAAATTTTTACAATAACTCCAAATGATCAGAATCAACAGCAGGATTACAAAAAAGTAAGGAAACACTGACGAATAAAGGTTCATGTAAAGGCCTTTGAAATTAAAGCCTTTCATATTATGCTTGTCTGACATAATAAATCCGGGGAAAAGAATATTACCTCCAAAAAAGAACGAAAGAATCATATCCCATGCCGGCATCGACTTTACATTGGAGAACTTTTCATATTGCTGATTTGTTTTTGAAAAAATATTCTGATATTTAAAATCAATTCTGTTCAAATAAAGAAGTACAAAACAGATCATAGAGACTGTTACTCTAAGCGCTGCATCTCCGAATTTTTTCCAGTTTCTGAAAAGTCCTTTTTCAAATAAAAGTGGGATGAAAACTTTTACAATGTTTGTAATGGTAAGCCCTCCGATAGTAATCCCGGCCAGTGATAAGGCTGTTGCAGGGATTTTCTCTTCTTTCTTTAGTTTTATTGCTGCATAATGGTTGTATAATGAGAGTAAAAATAAAGTATAGGTAAAATTTTCCGGGGTGAATGACAAGATTATATTAGTGGAAAAAGCTCCAAAGAATAATATGATTAAAAGGCATAACCATAAAGGAAGCTGAATGATATTCTTTACATATTTAAATACCTGAATAATGTTTAATGTAATGATAATATTACTTAACCATGCCAGTGTAAGTCTGAAATTGGCGTCCATTTTTCCTCCTGAAATAAATAATGAAAATTCTCTTACCCAGTTAAAAAAATAGTAGGACAGAGGGTGTCTTTCAAAGCTGCCTCCTGTCATAAGGATCGATTTGTTATCAAAACTGAAATAAGCATCCCATGGGATTCTATTGTCAAAAATAATTCTGTAATGCAGGGCTATATAAGATCCTAATATTCCATAACAGATCATGAAAAACAGAAATACCGCCAGTTCGGTATAGGTGGATGGGAAAACCAGTTTTAAAAAATGGATAAATTTTGTTTTGATATAAGACACGTGTCGAATTTTTTGCAAAAGTAAAATAAAAAAACCACCAAAATTGGTGGTTGTAAAAGTTTGTATAGACGTTCTTACTGTTTGATTACTTTCTCGGTTTTGGATGTTCCATCAGAGAAGTCTACTTTTAGTAAGTAAGTTCCTTTTGGAAGTGACGAAATATCTAATTTGTCAGAAGAATTGTTAAGCACGGATTTTCCGCTCGCATCAATCACTGTGGCAGATTTTATTTTTTTATCTGCTCTGATGTTGATTTCTCCTTTTGTCGGATTCGGATAGATATTAGTAATGTCTTTTACTTTGGCATTGGTTTCCTGAGTAGATAATGTGCCATTTGCCAAAACCTGTACATCATCTATTGAAAGACTATCCGCGTCATTAGCTACATAATGAAATCTGAATTTGACATTGGCTTGTCCTGCATAAGGAGTTAAACTCACCGTAATTGCCAATGTTTCATAATCGATAAATAATCCATAATTTTCTTCAACCCATACCTGGTTCCATGTGGTTCCTCCGTCAGTGGACACTTCTACTTTTAGATCTCCGTTAGGAAATGGATCAACCATGTATTCATAGCCTATTTTGGCGTTAAACTTTAGGACCGGGTTTGTTGTTCCCACTAAACTGAAAGAAGGACTTGTTAAGTGAGCATCCTGTGCCTGGGCAATCCATCCGATACCTGCAGATTTTCCTCCATTGATATTAAATGTTGCCTGTCCGGTTGCATTGAAGATTGTGGTAGTAAATCCCCAAGGTCTTGAAGCTACATTTGTTCCGGTTGTCCATCCTGTTGGAGGAAATGTCGTACCCTGAAAAGTCTCCGAGAGAATCTGCGCATTCCCCAATATGGAAGAGACTAAGAAAATGAATAGTAATTTTGTTTTCATTTGGTTTACGTTTAAAGTTGTCAGTAAATGTAATAAAAAAATGAAAATAATTACATGTTTTTTAATTTTTTATGAATAATAATCAATTATGAACTGCATGAAAGTGTGGAACATCCCGCTGTATCATCATATCCCGACGGTCTTCTGACGGAGAATTCAGGGTATATTTCCTGATATGGATTTTCAAGAGCGTTGGTAAGTTTTTCCAGCATTTCCTTTTTACCGTTGCGGATCTCATCGATGCATTCGTAAAGAAGATAATTTCGAAGGATGAATTTTGGGTTTGTTTTTTTCATCATGGCTAAAGATTCTTCTCTGGAAATAGAGTTTAATTCTAATCTTGATCTGTAGCTTTTGATGAAATTATTAAGTTTTGCCACCTTTTCTTCGTCGAAAATAATATAAGAGACCTCTTTAAAATGCTCCGCTATATTGGTATCTTGTGTTATTTTCTCCAGTTGATTGAAAAACAGGGTATAATCAAGCTGAAGCTCTTGCATAAGACCTTGCCAGTTGGTGAAGAAATCCTCATCTTCTTTTCGCAGCTGATCAAATCCGAACTTTCTGCAAAGCATCTGGTCGTGTGCTTCCCAAAAATAGGTGCCAAAATTATTTAAAGTATCTTCCAAAAACTTTTCATCTTTGATTAATGGATGAAGAGCATTGGCCAGCTGCCAAAGATTCCACTGAGCGATCTGTCCCTGTTTTCCGAAAGCATATCTTCTTCCTGGAAGATCTGTAGTGTTGGGAGTAAAATTCAAATCATATTCATCCATCATGGAATAGGGGCCGTAATCAATCGTTAATCCGAGAACAGACATGTTGTCTGTATTCATTACTCCGTGTACAAAGCCTACTCTGAACCATTCAACCATCAAGTCGGCAGTCCGGGTAGATATATTTTCAAAGAAGTCTTTGTATTTTTTGTCGTCAGTTGATGTAATTTCGGGATAATAGTTTTCAATGGTAAAGTCGGCAAGCTCCTGAAGATTGTTATATTCTCTTTGGGCAGACATGAGTTCAAAATGTCCGAAACGTAAAAAACTTTCAGCAGTTCTGATAACCACTGCACCTTTTTCCAGTTTTGGATTTCCGTTATACATGATGTCACGCATTACATCTTCGCCTGTGAAAGCCAGACTAAGCGCTCTGGTTGTAGGAATACCCAGATGATACATGGCCTCACTCATCAGGTATTCACGTACAGAAGATCTTAATACGGCTCTTCCATCGGCATGTCTGGAGTAGGGTGTTGCTCCGGCTCCTTTCCACTGAATCTCGGTCTTTTTTCCTGCCTCATTGATAATTTCACCTGCAAGAATAGCCCTTCCGTCTCCCAGCTGTCCTGCCCAGTTTCCGAACTGATGTCCTGCATACGCTGTGGCATAGGTTTGAATATTGTCCGGAAGATGATTTCCAACCAGAAAATCCAGATCTTTATCTTGATATTTCCCCAGGCCTATTTCCTCCGATAAGGCTTCGTTAAAAGCAATCAGCTCAGGTTTGTCAAAGCCGGCAGGTTTAATGGTGGCAAATAAAACCTTTGGAGTGTTTCTCTGCATAGGGTTGTTGGAGAAATCACCGGGAAAAGTTTCAATAAATGGCTGTCTGATGCGTTCGATATTCATGCTTCAAAGGTATTAATTATAAAAGAAAAGACCTTCCAGATTATTGAAAGGTCTTATGTATTTCTAAAAGAGAATTTATTTATTGAAATCTACTTCATCATTGGAATGAAGGTTTTCATTGATATTGTCCTCTTTCTTTTCTGTTGGTTTTTTAGGCGTTGGATCTGCCGGCCTTGGATTTTTGATCTCATCAATGGTTTGAAGGCTTCCTTCATCTCCATATCCTCCGCTTAATCCTTTAAGGTTTGAACATCCGTCTTTCCAGTCTGAAGGTTTTACAAACTTATCATCAGGGGTAACTCCCAGGCTCTTATCTGCCCATACTTTCTTCATGAAGATAGCCCAGATTGGCAATGCCATTTTCGCACCCTGACCTTCACCTGTTCCATAAAAGTGGGTAGCTCTGTCTTCCCATCCAACCCATGCTCCGGTTGCTAATTTTGGAGTAATTCCCATAAACCATCCATCAGAGTTGTTTTGAGTTGTTCCTGTTTTGGCAGCAATTTCTACTGCTTTTGAAATTCCTCTTCTTCCCAGTTCTCCGGAAGCGGTTCCGTATTGTGCAACACCTTTCATCAGTTCAATCATGGTGTACGCATACATTGGATTCATTACTTCTTTGGGCTCTACGTTCACTTCCTTGATGACTCTACCGTTGGCGTCTTCAATTCTCCAGATCATTTCCGGCTTGTTGTAGTTACCATAATTAGCAAAAGTACTGTAAGCTCCTAACATTTCATAAATTGTAATGTCTGATGAACCTAAGGCGATGGTATTGTTTCTTGGAATATCTTCTGTTACCCCCAGATCTCTTGCGGTCTGGATTACAGCATCTACTCCTGTCATTTCAATAAGTCTTGCGGCAACAGGGTTTTGGGAGTGTGCCAATGCGTCCTTCAATGTAAGCATTCCGCCTCTTCCAGGTACATGCCATCCATTGTGATCGTATGTTCCGTTAGAAACAGCTGAACAAGGTGTCATTCCTAGTTTCATAATCGCAGTGGCATATACGAAAGGCTTGAATGTGGATCCTACCTGTCTCTTACCTTGCTTGATGTGATCATACTGGAAGTGCTGCCAGTCTATACCACCTACCCATGCTTTGATTTCTCCTGTTCCCGGAACCATAGACATTAAACCTGCCTGTGCAATTTGTTTATGATATCTGATAGAATCCCATGGAGACATTTCTATCTCTTCTTCTCCGTTCCATGTGAATCTTGAAGTTTTGATAGGTTTTTTGAATTCCATCATGATAGAATCATCAGGCATACCGTCTGCTTTCAACATCTTGTATCTTCCGGTTCTTTTCATAGCCTGAACCATCACATCATTGATTTGTTTGTCGTTCAGATAGTAGAAAGGTCTGTTCTTTCTTCCCCTTTGTTCCGCATCAAATCTTTTCTGAAGATCTGTTAAGTGCTCCTTAATTGCCTCTTCTGCATATTTCTGCATTTTAGAATCAAGGGTAACGTATATTTTTAAACCGTCTTTGTAAAGGTTTAGTTTTTTGCCGGTTTCTTTTTCGTGAGTTTCAAGATATTTATCAATCTCTTTTCTCAGATAAAACTTGTAATAGGCAGAATAATCATCGTTAATATTTTTGATTGGATGATAATCTAATGCAATAGGTGTGGCAACTGCTTTGTCAAACGTAGCCTGATCTATGTAGCCTGTTTTCAGCATTTGATCCAAAACAACATCTCTTCTCGCTTTTGCTCTTTCCGGATTTCTCATTGGGTTGTTTTTTACCGGATTTTCAAGCATAGCAACAAACATGGTTGCTTCGGGTAAAGTAAGTTCGGAGGTCTTCTTGTTAAAGTATATTTTGGAAGCCATTTCAATTCCGTTGGCATTGTAAAGGAAATCAAACTTATTGAAATACAATGTTACAATTTCTTCTTTGGTATATCTCTTTTCAAGACTTACAGCCACTACCCATTCTTTCAGCTTTTGAAAAACAGCCTTAATTTTATTATCTGCTCTTTTCCCTGTGAAAAGTAATTTTGCCAGCTGCTGGGTGATGGTAGATCCTCCACCTCGGCCGCCACCAAAAACTACTGCTCTGGCAACAGACTGAAGGTCAATTCCTGAATGTTCTTTGAAACGCTCATCTTCTTTAGCCTGAAGCGCATAGATAAGGAAAGGAGGAAGGTCCTTATAAACAATGGGCTGAGTTTTTTCTTTTTCGAATTTACCCAAGGTTACTCCATCTGAAGAAATGATCTCAGAAGCAACAAAGATGTCCGGATTTTCAAGTTCTTTTACATCAGGCATTTCACCAAGGAATCCTTGGGAAACCGAAAAGAAAAGTACTGAAATTCCAAGAACTACCGCGATGAGTCCTATCCAAATAAATGAAACCCATTTTCTCCAGGAGGTATCTTTCTTTTTCTTGGGAGGCAGAGGAAATGTTTTCCCCTTATTTCCTGCATTTTTTTTGTTTTCTTCCATTTATGGTTACGGTTTAGCCGTTTCTATTTTTACCCCAATATCCTCAATTCCCGGAAGGTTGTCGTTTCTCATCGCCTGGGTAAGACCGATTTCATATTTTCCTTTTCCTGGAAACTGGTAATTTACTTTATACTGAAACAAAGTTTCCTTCGTATCACCAAACCCTGTACCAAGCCATTCTCCGTTTGGTTTTGCCAAAATATAATTCAAGGTGTCTGTTTCCTTTTTTTTGTTCTGTAGATTGGTGAAATTCACTATAAACCTTATATTGCTGTAAGGATAATTGTTGTTATTTCTTACAACAAATATAATATTTTTAGGATTCTGCGGATCTGAAATTTCAAGATTAAATTTTTGTTCACTTTTCTTATTCCATTTGTTATCAACGGAATTCATAATGATGTCTCCTCCTGAGGAAGAGTTACAGCTAAAGAAAAGGATAAGTGAAAGTAATCCTAAAATTTTACGCATTATTATCTTTTTTTGGAGGGTATCTCTTTTTGAATTTTTTCTTATTCGGATTGTTCTGTGGTTTCTTATCAGCATCAGAGTTGTTCACCGCTTTTTCCACAGCTACTTTTTGCTGCGGGTGCTGCTTTTGAGGTCTTGGCTGATTGGCAGACTGGGCATTTGGGTTTTCGGTTTTTTCAGATCTTTCCGGCCTTTCGTTTTTCTCCGGTCTGTTTCTTTTCTGTCCTTGTCCCTGGCCTTGGTTTTGTGATCCCTGTTGTCCGTTATTCTGCTTATTCCTGTTTCTGTTTCCTCTGTTTTTCTTCTCAAATCGGTCCACATTATTTTCCTGGATCAGGTCAATAGTATGAGTAGAGGCTTCCGGCTGTTTCAAATCTTCAAGAGGAAGAGTTTTTTCACCTCTTTTGTTTTTTGAAATCAGTTTTTTAACAAGATCAATATCGAAATCATACCATGCGATTGAACTATCCACATAAGCAAACCACATTTTCTTTTTGAAAACATCAATTTTGATACAGAATGCTTTTCCTTTTTCTGTTTCCAAAGTAGTTGAAGAAGAAGGGAAGTTGCTTAACGCATCCAGATAGCTGTCAAGCTCATAGTTAAGACAGCATTTAAGCTTACCGCACTGTCCTGCAAGTTTCTGAGGGTTGATGCTCAGCTGCTGATATCTTGCAACGTTGGTGTTTACAGACCTGAAATCTGTAAGCCATGTAGAACAGCAAAGCTCACGTCCGCAAGATCCGATTCCGCCCACCTTGGCTGCCTCCTGTCTGAAACCAATCTGTTTCATATCAATTTTAGTACGGAAAGCTCCGGCGTAATCTTTGATTAATTGTCTGAAATCCACTCGGTTATCAGCGGTGTAGTAAAAGGTGATTTTTGAAGCATCCCCCTGATATTCCACATCAGTAACTTTCATTTCAAGACCTAATCTTTGTGCAATTTTTCTTGCTTCAAGCTTTACGCCATCTTCTTTTTTTCTTGCTTCCTGCCATACCTCAAGGTCTTTTTGGTTGGCCTGTCTGTATATTTTGAGTGCCGATTCTTCAGAAAACTTTTTCTTTTTCATCTGAATCTTTACTAATTCTCCCGTAAGGCTTACTACGCCTACATCGTGTCCCGGACTTGATTCTACTGTAATTACGCTACCTATATGTAAAGGAATATTATTTACATTTTTATAAAACGATTTTCTGTCATTTTTAAACCTAACTTCTACAAAATCACACCTGTTCGGTGCCGGATTGTTGATGTTAGAAAGCCAGTCAAAAACACTTAATTTATAACTATTCCCGCAGGTATTTACATTTTCACAGCCATTTGCGGTTTTTTTAGGGCCGCAAGAATGTGCAGAATCGCCGGATGTTTTACATCCACAACTCATATTTTCTATTATTTATAATCTGCAAATTTATGTATTTTTATCTTTATGCGATTCTAAAATACTTAAATAAGCTGAATTCGGCATAAAACATTTTCATATTTTGCCTAAGAATGATGGCTATAGGCTTAACCAGATGCTAATATTTATTCTATTTGTTTCCTTTAACATTTATTATCTTTTTACTTTCCTGTATTGTTTTTTCAGAGCATAATTGTTTAGTTTTAAACAGTTGTTTAAAACTAAACAATGAATATGACTTGGTTTATCAACTGTATTAAATAGTTAATAATGATTATTTTGCATTTTATTTTCTTCGAGGTGTTATTTTAAACATAGTTTTCTTTTGCAATATTGTTTAAAATATTAGGAAATATTAACAGATGTATTCAAAATAATTTTATATTTGGCTTATATATAATAATAGTCTATGAAAAAAATATTAGTATCAACTGCTTTATTGGCGGGAGTTCTATCTTATGCAGGAGGCTTCAGAGTTTCCCTGCAGGGGGTAAAACAATTGGCAATGGCGCATACTAGTGCTCATGCCGAAGACGCGAGTGTGACATTCTTTAACCCGGCGGGTATGTCATTTATCCCTTCCAAGCTGAGTGTAGTGGCAGGAGGGTTTGGTGCAAGTAATAAAGTTACTTTTCAAAACTTCAATACTTTACAAAGTGCAGAAACAGATAACCCTATAGGAACACCTATATATGCTGCAATTACTTATAGACCCATAGAGAAACTTACCGTAGGGTTCAGTTTTTCAACGCCTTTTGGAAGTACAATCAAATGGCCTGATAACTGGGAAGGTAAGGAATTGGTACAGAAAATGGAACTGAAAAGTTTCTATTTCCAGCCAATGGTCTCTGTAAAATTGGCTCCATGGGTATCTTTTGGTGCCAGCTATATCTACGCAAGAGGAAAAGTAGATTGGGACAAGGCAGTAACTCAATTTGACGGAAAGGTTAATATTAATGACGATAATGCAACCGGCCACGGATATGGATTCGGTTTCTATTTCAGGCCTGACCCGAAATTAGATGTGAGTATTGCATATCGTTCAGCAATCGATATGAAAGCTAAATCAGGAACTGCTACATTCCAGTTCCCATCTCAATCTGTTTATAATCAGCTAAAACTGAATGCAGCAGGACAAGATGGTTTCTCAGCAACGCTGCCATTGGTTGAAGAATATACCATTGGTTTGACCTATAAGATCACACCGAAGTGGCAGGTTTCTGCAGACTTTAACTATCACGGATGGGAAAGATACAGCAAGCTTACATTGGATTTCGAGAATGCGCCTATCGGAAACAATCCGTCAGACCCAACGATTCTTACCAATCCTAAGAACTTCAAAAACTCCAAAACTTTCAGACTGGGAACCCAGTATGCGTTCACCAATATGATCTACGGACGTTTGGGAGCTTATTATGATGAAGCACCTTATACTACGGATAACTTTATCCCAGAAACTCCTTCATATGATACCTATGTGGTTACAGGTGGGGTAGGCTTCAAGCTGAAGCAGTTCGGAATTGATGTTGCCGGAGGATATGCAATGCCTCAGTACAGAAAGGTAAATAATGTTAATATAGGGCTTAACGGACAGTCAAAAGCAACTGCTTTCTACTTTGGTCTAGGTTTCTCTTATAATCCATTTTAATTTTAGAAGACTATGAAAAAAATTATAATATCGACAATGGCAGTTTCTGCACTTCTTTTTACAGTAAGCTGTAATACGGATTTCGATACGGATGTGAAAGATATCCCGGTAACAAAAGGAGACGCAGACTTTTCAAAATATATTTCGTTAGGAAACTCATTAACTGCTGGTTATAGAGATGGAGCTCTTTACAGCAGTGGACAGAATGAATCTTATCCAAGCATGATTGCAGCGCAAATGCAATTAGCAGGTGGAGGCGCTTTTAAACAGCCAATGATGCCTAATGACACAGGAGGGTTTACCAATTTATTTAACCCAGCAACAGGAGATTTTGCAGGTAAATATGTGTTAAGTGTTGTGAACGGAGCATTAACTCCCGGTCCAACAGCTCCAGGAGCAGCATTAGATAATGTTTCTGCTGGTGGTCCTTACCAGAATATGGGAGTTCCGGGAGCAAGAGTAGCGCATTTACTGGCTCCGGGATATGGGAATCCAGCCGGATTAATCTCTACGCCTGCTACTGCAAATCCATATTTCGTAAGGTTTGCGTCATCAACAACAACTTCAGTAGTAGAAGATGCCCTAAAACAAGACCCAACCTTCATTTCTTTATGGATAGGAAATAATGATGTTTTATTATATGCAACTTCAGGAGGAGCTGATCCGAATGTTCCGATTACGCCAGTAGATGGTGCTGTAGGGGTAGGGTTCAGTAATACCTATGCTTATTTAGTAGATAAACTATTCCCTGTCGGTACAAAAAGAAAAGGTGTTATTGCTAATATTCCTACAGTTACCAATGTCCCTTACTTTACGAGAATTCCTGCTATGCCTCTTACAGGTTTGACAGATGCTCAGGTAACTCAGCTGAATACAGGATATGCTCAGTATAACGGAGGATTGCTGCAGGCTAAAACCTTAGGAGCGATCAGCGATGCTGAATATCAGAGAAGGTTAATTAAATTTACTGCTGGAGCGGCAGTAAACGGAGCTGTAATTGTAGATAAAGATCTGTCAACTGTTCCGGGACTTCCAAAATACAGACAAACAACAGCGAAGGATTTAATTCTTTTACCAGCTAGTAAAGTTCTTACTCCACAGGCTGGAGGAGGTACTTCCGTACCATTAGAAGATAAGCTTGTCCTTACTGAAGCTGAGACTGCAAAAGTCCTTGCTGCTACTGCAGGATATAACACAGCGATAAAAAAAGCAGCAACAGACAAAGGTCTTGCCTTTGTGGATATGGACGCTAAAATGATGGAATTGAATTCTAAATCAGGAATTATTTGGGATGGAGTAAAATATACTGCGACATTTGTAACTGGCGGAGCGTTCTCTTTAGACGGAGTTCATCTGACAGGACGCGGATATGGTATTGTTGCTAATGAATTTATTAAATCTATCAATGCTAAATACAACTCTACACTTCCACAGGTAGATCCGAACAAATATTCAGGAGTTAAATTCCCTTAATAATTGATAAAATAAAAACTTAGAAACCACAGGAGTAAATCTTGTGGTTTTTTTTTAAATTTGCAAAATCTTTTAAAAAGTAAAAATGGCCGATCAGTTAAGTTATCTATTTTGTACAAGAACCAGCAGGGACTTGGCAGAGAAAATTGCCCAGAATTATGGGAAAGAATTAGGAAAAATCAACTTTCAGGAGTTCAGCGATGGGGAATTTGAGCCTGTTTTGGACGAATCTGTAAGAGGAGGAAGAGTTTTCCTGATTGGATCTACATTCCCTCCTGCAGACAATCTTTTGGAACTTCTTCTAATGATTGATGCAGCAAAAAGAGCTTCTGCAAAGAGCATCACCGTAGTAATTCCTTACTTTGGTCTTGCCAGACAGGACAGAAAAGACAAACCAAGAGCGCCGATCGGTGCAAAATTAGTTGCCAACCTTCTTACTGCAGCAGGAGCAACAAGAATCATGACAATGGACCTTCATGCAGATCAAATCCAGGGATTCTTCGAAATTCCGGTAGATCACCTGTATGCCTCTACTATTTTCGTAGACCACATCAGGTCTTTGAATCTTGATAATCTTACCATTGCTTCTCCGGATATGGGAGGTGCGAAAAGAGCGAAAAACTATGCCGGTCACCTGGGTGCTGAAGTAGTAATTGCTTATAAGGAAAGAAAAAAAGCAAACGTTGTAGAAGAAATGTTCCTTATTGGTGATGTTACAGGTAAAAACGTAATCCTTATTGATGATATGATTGATACTGCAGGTACACTTTGCAAAGCTGCAGATATCTTGATTGAAAAAGGAGCAAAAACAGTAAGAGCTATGGCTACCCACGGAGTGCTTTCTGGCAAGGCTTACGAGAATATTGAGAACTCAAAATTGCTGGAAGTTATTGTAACTGACTCAATTCCTGTTAAAAATAATTTGTCATCTAAAATAAAAGTGCTATCTTGCGCCCCGTTATTTGCAGACGTTATGACAATGGTTCATGAACATAAATCAATTAGTAGTAAATTTGTTATTTAATTGATTTTAAATAAATTGCAAATTAAAATTAGAACAATTTTTTAAATTTTTTATAAATGAAATCTATTACAATTCAAGGTACAAAAAGAGAAAGCGTGGGCAAAAAGTCTACAAAAGCTTTACGTGATGCTGAATTAGTTCCTTGTGTTGTTTATGGAGGTGAAGCACCTTTGAACTTCTCTGCTGAAGAGAGAGCTTTCAAAGGATTAGTATACACTCCTGAAGCACACACGGTATCTATTGAGGTTGACGGAAAAACAATTCCAGCTGTTCTTCAGGATATTCAGTTTCACCCGATTACTGACAAAATTCTTCACGTTGACTTCTATCAGTTATCTGATGATAAGCCAGTGATCATGGAAGTTCCGGTAAGAATTACAGGACGTTCAAAAGGTGTTGTAGCTGGTGGTGTTTTACGTCAGTCTTTCAGAAAACTAAAAGTAAAAGCTATCCCTGCTAACCTACCTGACGAAGTAGTAGTTGATGTTACTCCATTAAGAATTGGTAACAAACTTTACATCGGTGGTATCAAAACAGAAGGATATTCTTTCATGCACCCTGACAACGCAGTAGTAGTTGCTGTTAAGATGTCTAGAAATGCAATGAAAGGAGGTGCAGCAATGCAGGATGATGATGAGGATGAAGAAGTTGCAACTGAAGAAGGTGCAGCTCCTGAAGCAGCAGCTGAAACTGCAGCAGAATAAGAATTGCTTATTTAAACAATATAAGAACCCGTCAGTTATGGCGGGTTTTTTATTTGATAACGAGTAAGCAGGATACCTAAACAATCTGGTAGGCTGCTTTCAATTTTGTCTTTTGCCCTTTAGTAATTTCATCTTTTGTTTTATTGGCTTTCTTCACCTTACCCTATTGAATATTTCTATCAACAGATAGCGATCAGTACCCAACCCCATGCTTCCTTTCGGAAAAAAAGCCGTAAATTTGAAGAGTTCTAAATAAGGACGTTTTAATTTAAAAAATAAATAAATGTTTGACATTCAGGAAATAAGAAGCCAGTTTTCTATATTGGACAGAGAAGTGAACGGTAAGCCTTTGGTTTATCTGGATAATGCAGCTACATCCCAAAAACCAAATTCAGTTTTGGAAGTCTGTCACGCATATTATACAGAACTTAATGCTAATGTTCACAGAGGGATTCATACGTTGAGCCAGCTGGCAACAGAAGAAATGGAGCTTTCAAGAAGAAAGATTCAGAAATTCATTAATGCTGAACATGACTTTGAGGTGATTTTTACCAAGGGAACAACAGAAGGGTTGAACCTCATCGCTTATATTTTAACACAGAAACTGCAAAAGGATGATGAGATCATTATTTCATATCTGGAGCACCATTCCAATATTGTTCCATGGCAGATGCTGTGTGAAAGGACTGGAGCGAAACTGCGCGTGATTCCTATTGATGAGAACGGAATCCTTCAGATGGATTATTTTGATCAGTTTTTGAGTGAAAAAACGAAGGTTGTTTCTGTAAATCAGGTTTCCAATGCATTAGGTATTATGAATCCGATTGAAGAGATTATTGCCAAAACAAGAAAGAATACAGATGCTTATGTTGTGATAGACGGAGCTCAGTCTGCTCCGCATTTCAATATTGACGTACAGAAGATGGATTGTGATTTCTTTGTGTTCTCAGGTCATAAAATGTATGCTCCGATGGGAACAGGCATTTTATATGGAAAACAAGAAATATTAGAAGCTTTACCACCTTTTCATGGAGGAGGAGAGATGATTGCAACCTGTTCTTTCGATGGTACCACTTATGCAGGTCTTCCATTCAAATATGAAGCGGGAACACCGAATGTAGGCGGGAATATTGCTTTAGGTGCTGCTGTTGATTTCATGAACAGAGTAGGTCATACCCATATTCAGAATCATGAAAATGCTTTATTGGAATATGCGCAAAGACAGCTTTTGGAAATAGATGGTATTAGAATCTATGGTGAAAAAGCGAAGAGAACCGGGGTTGTTTCTTTTAATCTGGAAGGAGTAGGAATTGCCTCTGATGTAGGAATGATTCTTGATAAAATGGGAATCGCTGTAAGAACAGGACACCATTGTACGCAGCCTATTATGAACTTCTTTAATATTGCCGGAACAGTGAGAGCAAGTTTTGCTGTTTATAATACTTTCGAAGAAATTGACGCTCTGGTGGAGGGCGTTAAAAAAGCACAGAGAATGTTGAGCTAATCAATATCGGATGTCAATTATATAAAATTAAAAGCAGCTGTTGAGCTGCTTTTTTTATTAGTCAATGGGAATACAGTAGCACCGGCCTTCAATAATGACCTGATAGTAGCCGATAGTACATTCCAGACAGATTTCTCCTCCTGCCATAATGCTTTTCATCTTTTCTTTGTTGAGTTTTTTCATATGATGCGATTTAAAGGTTAAGCATAAAATTCTGATGTTTTCTAATAATTTCATGTAATGTATTGATTTTATATATAATTATTAATGTTTTGTGAAAAATATTTCGCTAATTTTATATAAACATCAAATATTTTATTATGAAAAAATTCTTTATTCTATTATTGTCGATTTGTGGTCTGTATGATGCACAAGTTTTTTCTGAAAATTTCAACGGAAATTCTTTGCCGGCCGGGTGGACGGTAGAGAATCCGGATAACTCTTTTAACTGGAATGTGGGTGCCCAGAATGGTTTCGCTGGCTTTCCCGATGGAGCAGCTTTTTTTGATGATGATGATGCAGGACCATCCGTAGTTAATACCAATGCGAGACTGATTTCTCCTGTAATTAATCTGACCGGAGTAGTAAATCCAAAGCTCTCGTTTAATTATGCCAATATGATTGATAATCTTGATTCTACTTTAAAAGTTGAAGTTTTCAATGGAACTTCCTGGATTCAGGTTTTTACTTTTTCAGGTGACGCAGGAATATGGGATCTTGATTTTAATACTTTTACATTTGTAGTAACCAGTTATGATACTGCCGCCAATATAGATCTGACACCTTATGCTAACGCAGCTTTTAAATTAAGATTTGTTTATGATGATGCCGGAGATTATTCTTACGGTGTTGTAATAGATAATGTAAAGATTACAAGTGGTCTCCTGGCAACGTCAGAAGTTTCGTATGCAGATCATATAGATGTATATCCGAATCCGGTTAAGGGGGATTTTTATATTAAACAAAGCTCTCAGAGTAAGTTTGAAAAGATTTCTGTAATTGACCAGTCAGGAAAACTTGTGAAAACATTTAATAAAGCATATGATTCCTATGACTTATCAGATCTGCCAAAAGGAGTCTATATTATAATGATCAGTAATCCTGATGGAAAAGTTGTTAAAAAGAAAGTGATGAAGGAATAATCATTAAAAAAGTAATTCTAACAAAAAACCCTTATAGAATGCCTATAAGGGTTTTGTATATTTTCAAAGGAAATAATCTTATACATTCGGTTTCCAGTCTACTACCGCTCTGATGAATGCTTCAGCATTTTCTACAGGCACATTAGGGAGAATTCCGTGCCCTAAATTGGCGATATATCTGTCTTTTCCGAAACGGTTGATCATTTCATTCACCATCTTCTTAATCGTTTCAGGTGTTGAGTGAAGTCTTGCAGGATCAAAATTCCCCTGTAGTGTCATCGTATGGTTGGTCAGTGTTCTTGCGAATTCCGGCTTAATAGTCCAGTCTACGCCAAGAGCAGACGCTTTAGACATTGTCATATCTTCCAGTGCGAACCAGCATCCTTTCCCAAATACGACAACGTGAGTAAGCGGGCTTAATGCTTCAACAATCTGATTGATGTACTGCCATGAGAACTCCTGGTAATCCGTAGGAGAAAGCATTCCTCCCCATGAATCAAAAATCTGTACAGCAGAAACTCCTTTTTCTACTTTTCTCTTTAAATAAGCGATTGTAGTATCTGTAATCTTTTGTAATAATAAATGAGCAGCTTCAGGCTGTTGGAAGCAGAAGGATTTTGCAATATCAAAAGCTTTGCTTCCTTTTCCTTCTACACAGTAACAAAGAATAGTCCATGGAGAACCGGCAAAACCGATCAATGGAATATTATTGTCCAGCTTCTGAAGGGTAAGTTCAATAGCATCAAAAACGTAACCTAAAGTGTCATTCACGTCGGGAGTTTCAATATTCTGAACCTGCTCCATTGTTCTGATAGGAGTATCTAACCATGGGCCAACAGATTCTTTCATTTTGAAATCAATTCCCATTGCCTGCGGCACTACCAGGATATCAGAAAACAGAATCGCGGCATCCAGAGGAAATCTGCGGATAGGCTGCAGAGTGATCTCAGCGGCAAGTTCAGGAGTCTGACATCTTGTAAAGAAATCATACTGATCTCTTAAAGCAATGAATTCCGGCAGATATCTTCCAGCCTGCCTCATCATCCAGACAGGAGGTCTTTCAACGGTTTCTCCGCGAAGTGCTTTTAAATATAGGTCGTTTTTTATCATAATCTATTGTAACTAATATTACCGGCATCCGGTAACAGATTCTAAATCCTACTTCCGATTTCTTTTCTGATCAATGCAAATATCGATGTCAGGGTATTTTCTTCCGAAGTAAAAATTTCTTCCTGCGTATAATTTCTCAGCTCACCGGAAGTGGTTCCGCCAATGGAAAAAAGCTTCATGCCTTCCAGAGAATTTCGCCTTGCAAAACTACGAACTCCGCTCGGACTAAAAAATACTGCAGCATGATATTTTTCAGTTATTACAGGATGAGTTTCCTCAGTATTATAAATGGTAACTTTTTTGTACTTAATGTTTTGTAACGGAAGGTCTTTGTCCAGAACATTGATGGCAAGATTGCCACAGAAGTGCAGGAATTGCTCGTGCTGGCATTTTCCGATAATGAATCGCGAAAGAGTTTCAGCATTTTTCAGTACCTTAAATGTTCCAAAACCATGTTTCCTCAGCTCTCTTTTGGTCTTTTCACCTACACAATAGATTTTGTTATAGTTTTTTGCAGTAAAATCTTCATTGGGTTTGAATCTGTTTTTAAAAAAAGAAGCAACTCCATTGACGCTGGTAAAAATCAGAGAGTAGTTTTTCAGATCAAAAGGATTGATCATAATAGGGCTGGTCTTAATTACCTCAACACAGTCAACCAAAATATCCTCTCCTAATTCTTTGGATATAATAGATGGGTCTATATTTTTGGTAAATAAGATTTTCATGTCTGTAAAATTAAGAAAATGAAAAAGTGTTGCTAAAGGAATATAAAAATATAAATCTGAACTATCAGATCTGGCTTTTGATTTCTGCCATTAATTCTTTTCCTCCGTTCTCAAGAACAACTTTTGCAAACTTTTCTCCAAAATTCTCATTTGGAGTATAGACAAAGTTTTCATCTACAGCAATACAGTTTTTACCGTCCAGAGAGCAAAGTGCTGCTTTGAAGCGGATCTGGTCGCCGATAATTTCTGCAAAAGCCCCGATAGGTGCAGTACAGCCTCCTTCTAAAGTGCTCAGGAAGTTTCTTTCAATCTCTACACAGATTTGTGTCTGTTGATGATTGATCTGGCGCACAATTTCATTGATCTCCGGTTTATCGGTATGTCCGGCTACAGAGATTACGCCTTGTGATGGCGCAGAAATCATTAATGGAAGCATTTCATAATCAATTTCCATTTTCATTCTTTTGATGCCTGCCAAAGATAAGATCGTAGCATCGAAATCTCCTTCTTCCAGTTTTTGAAGTCTGGTTTGAATATTTCCCCTGATATCCGAAAACTCAGCGGTAGGATAATTTCTCAGCCAGAAAGCTCTTCTTCTCAAACTGCTGGTGGCAAGTTTAAGCTCATGGAATTCTTTATTCCTTGCAGATTCTTTTCTGATCAGAATATCCTGTGGATAATCTCTTTCCAGATAAGCGATCATCTCAATATTTTGAGGCAATTGAGTGGGAACATCTTTTAAAGAATGTACGGCAATATCAATTTCATCATTCAATAGGGCAATATCAAGATCTCTTGTGAAAACCCCGGTAATTCCTAAAGAATAAAGCGGCTGATTAAGGTTCTTATCGCCAGAAGAAACGATAGGAACAATTTCCGTTAAATAATTGTTGTTCTGAAGGTGCCTCGCAACCTCTCTAGCCTGCCAAAGTGCAAGTGCGGAATTTCTCGTTCCGATTCTAATGCTTTTCATTGAATTCGTTGTTTGGTTGTTCAACTAATATTTCGTGCATTAATTTACTAATTTCTTCGGCTTTTAAAGGATTATCGATGATATATTTTGCAAAACGGTTGGTGATTTTCTGGATCATTTTATCAGAAAGTTCCATGTCCGTGATGTTTATGTATTTATTTTTTTTGTAGAAATTATGCATTTCATTACGCTCCATGTTCTTTAGAACGGCTTTGAAATGATGAATATTAGGGGCAAGCTTTCTCTTTTTCTCCCATTCAATAAAGTCTTTCATCAGTTCCTTAATGATTTTTTCAGCTTTCGGGATTTCTCTTTCGCGCTGTTGAATCGTTTCCTGAATCTGTTTTGAAAGCTCATCCACATCAATCAGAGTTACGTTTTTATTTTCAGTAACATTCTTTTCAACGTTATGGGGAATGGAAAGGTCAATGATCAGTGTTTCTTTTCCATTAGGGAAATGAGACCGGTTGACAATAGGATGCTTGGCTCCTGTTGCTACAATAAGAATATCTGTATTTTTTAATTCCTGGTCAAAATCAGAATAATCAACATGAGGAATATTGTATTTCTGGGAAATCTTTTCGGCTTTCTCCTGAGTTCTGTTGGCAATTTTAATTTTCGGCTGGTAGACATGCTTTACCAGGTTTTCAACGGTATTCTGTCCTATTTCGCCTACCCCCAAAAGAAGGATGTTTTTTTCAGTAATCCTTTTCTGGTTGTTTAAAATATAATGAACGGCAGCATAAGAAACAGAAGCTGCGCCATTCGAAATGCCGGTTTCATTTTTTATTCTTTTCGAAATCTGAATCGCAGCATTAATGGCTCTTTCCAGATAAGGATTCGAATTTTGTCTTTCTTTTTTGAAACGGCTGTATGCTTTTTTAATCTGCCCGATAATTTCAAAGTCTCCGATAATCTGGCTTTCAAGGCCTGCCGCTACTCTGAAAAGATGAATCAAAGCTTCCTCTTTGGTCAGAATATTGGCGAACTGAAGAAAATCGGTAAGTTGTACTCCAATGGTTTTGCAATACTCTTCAGCTACTAAAAGATAATTGGGAGAAGTGGTATAGATTTCGGTCCTGTTACAGGTGGAAACCACAAATGCATCGCCCAGATCTTCCTGATGGACTCTGGAAACAAAGTTTTTGATGTTCTCATCAAAGAATGCAAACTTTCCTCTCGTTTCTACGTCGGCTTTCTCGTAGCTTATTGAAAGCACGGCAAAATTTGACGTTCGATGAATGTTGGAATACTGTAACATAAGCAGTGGCAAATTTACGATTTTTTTCATTAACCTTTCTCAGATAGTGTATATGATAATTATCGTAAAAAACTATAAAAGGGAATGCCGCAAAAGGCGAAACTCTAAAAAGTCAAAAATGGCATGTTGTAAAAAAGCTGTTACACTTTTTAAGTTTTATTGATGCCTTTTTTGTTGAGCTTTCTTAGTCTTTTTACCCTTTTGCTAATTCGCTTTTCAGCCCTTTTAACATCCCATTAATTTTAGTTGAAATCAAACTCTGTAAATGTCTAAATTGAAAGTTAATAAAGAATTATAAATTTTAATAAAATTTTAACCAAATTAAGTTGGTGGGAAATTTCTTTAGTAGTCTTAAATTTATATCTTTGTAATCTTAAAATCAGAAGAAAAATATGAGTTTATTTGATATGTTTACGCAAGAAATTGCGATAGACCTGGGAACGGCTAATACCCTTATTATCCATAATAATAAAATTGTTATAGATCAACCGTCAATTGTTGCAATTGAACGTTCTACGGGTAAACCCATTGCTGTAGGGGAACAGGCTAAGCATATGCAAGGTAAAACTCACGAGGATATCAAAACCATCCGTCCTTTGAAAGATGGAGTTATTGCTGATTTCCACGCTTCTGAACACATGATCAAGGAATTCATCAAGAAAATTCCTGGAATTAAAGGTAAATTCATTCAACCGGCATTACGAATTGTAATCTGTATCCCTTCTGGTATCACTGAAGTTGAAAAAAGAGCGGTAAGAGACTCTGCCCAGAAAGTAAACGCAAAAGAAGTAAGATTAATCTACGAACCAATGGCTGCTGCAATTGGGGTAGGGATTGATGTACAAAAGCCTGAAGGAAATATGATCATCGATATAGGTGGTGGTACTACGGAAATTGCAGTGGTAGCTTTGGGAGGTATTGTATGTGATAAATCTGTGAAGATTGCCGGAGACGTATTTACCAATGATATTGCCTATTACTTAAGAACTCACCATAACCTTTATATCGGGGAAAGAACAGCTGAAAGAATCAAAATTGAAGTAGGTTCTGCAGTAGAAGATCTTGATGTAGACATCGAAGATATCCCGGTACAGGGTAGAGACCTTATTACGGGTAAACCTAAAGAAATTATGGTTGGATACAAAGAGATTGCACGTGCATTAGATAAATCAATCATCAGAATTGAAGATGCCGTAATGGAAACATTATCTCTTACACCACCGGAATTGGCTGCAGATATTTACAAAACAGGTATTTATCTTGCAGGAGGAGGAGCGTTATTAAGAGGTCTTGCGGACAGAATTCACAAAAAAACAGGTCTTCCTGTGTTTGTAGCTGAAGATCCGTTGAGAGCTGTGGTTCGTGGAACAGGTATTGCCCTTAAGAATATGGATAAATTCAATTTCTTAATTAAATAATTTTAACTTTTTACGACTTTATATCTGAATGGGATTTTTGCTGAGATTATTTTCGAAGAATACTCTTTTCGTCTTCTTTATATTCCTGCAAATTATTGCTCTGGTTTTGATATTCTCAAGAAATGCCATGCAGAGATCCTGGATTGCGGGCCAAACGGCTGCGTTTAATTCCTGGGTTTCCGGATATATTGATGAAGGAGTTTCTTATCTGAAGCTAAAACAGATCAATGAAGATCTTGTGGTTCAGAATAAAGCCCTTATGACTGAGCTCTATGGAAAAGACGGAGAAAAAAATCCTGTTTTCAAAAGAGTTCATGATACCATTGGTGGCGGGCAGATCTATACCTTTGTTGATGGAGAGATTGTTTTCAACAGTATCAACAGAAGAAATAACTATTTTACAATCAACCGTGGCCGTAGAGACGGAGTCTTTCCTCAAATGGGAGTAATGGCGCCGAGAGGTATTGCGGGAATTGTAATCAATTCTACAGATAGTTATGCATTGGTTCAATCCGTGTTAAGTGTCAACAAGATAAGAATTAATGCAGCACTTAAAAACTCAGGGTATTTTGGTACTTTAACATGGAACGGAGATAACTCAAGGGTAATGCACCTGGCGGATATTCCAAAATATGTTGCACTAAAAGTAGGTGATACTGTTGTTACAGATGGTAAATCTGCTATTTTTCCTAAGGGAGTTACCATTGGTACCATTGCAGGATACTCTGTAGATAATAAAACCGGCTTCTGGGATATTTCCGTAGAGCTGAGTGAAAAAATGGGAGCGTTGAATAAAGTGTATGTAGTGAAGAATCTTAAGAAAGCAGAAGTGCAGAAGATTCAGGACACTATGCAGGCTGTAATAAAAAAGGAAAATGATTAGCAGGACTTTATTTACCGATATATTGATCATGATCTTTCTTGTTGCATTACAGATATTTGTATTGAACAGGATTACGCTTTTCGGGAAATATACTCCGGTATTATATCCTGTATTTGTCATGTTCTATCCGTTTTTCAGAAACAAATTTCAATTCCTGGCATTGAGCTTTTTAATAGGATTGTCTATTGACGGTTTTCTTTATTCGTGGGGAATCAATGCATTTGCAACAACGTTAATTGCCTATTTCAGAACGTTGATCTTCAGGACTTCCACAGATACGTCTACGGACTTTTTCTCATTTCAGTCCCTTCAATGGGCGCAGTTTTTGCTGTTTTTATTTTCAAGCATTTTCCTGCATCAGCTTTTAGTACAGTATATCGAGTTCTTTAAGTTTAGCAGGTTTTTTGAAATATTATTTAATGTGTTGGTAACAAGTGTAATTTCATTTATCTTTATAGTCATCTACGCATTAATATTTAAAATCAAACAAAAAGTTTGAACACACGTTATTTAAAAATTTTTTCCATTCTTGTTGTCATCGCCCTTATTTTTGTGGCGAGACTTGCCTATTTGCAGCTGTTTACAGACCGTTATGCGCTGAATGCGGCCAACACCTCCATTAAAACAGAATATGTTATTCCACAGCGTGGGGTAATTTTTGACAGAAATGGTAAAATCATGGTGGGTAATCAGCCTGCTTATGAAATTTCGTTTACCCAGGCTTTGATGAAACCTGACTTTGATACACTGGCGTTTTGTAGTTTAATGAAAATTACAAAACAGGATTTTATCAATAAAATCAATGTGATCAAAAAAGAAAAATATTATTCAAAGCTGACCCCGATGACCTTCATTAAGGACCTCAGCAGAGAAGATATTGCCAGAGTTCAGGAAATTATTTTTAAGTATCCAGCATTCAACATTGTATCCAGACCTCAGCGTCAGTACGAAGTTTCCACATCCGGGAACCTTCTGGGGTATACAAGTGAGGTGAATGAAAGAGATATTAAAAAAGATTCACTATACTATTTACCGGGAGATTTCATTGGAAAAACAGGGGTTGAAAAATCCTACGAAAAAGAACTTCGTGGCGTAAAAGGTGTGAAATATATCCAGAAAGATATCAGGCTCAGGAACATAGGCTCTTATAAAAACGGAGCCCTGGATAAAGACGTCATTACGGGTAAAGATATCACATTAACGATTGATTACGACCTTCAGAGGACCGCTGAAGAAATGCTGGTCAATAAGCATGGTGCAATTGTAGCTTTAGATCCTAATAACGGAGAAGTTTTGGTTTCTGCAACCGGACCGGACATTGACCCGAACCTTTTTACAGGCCCTAATAAATCAAAAAACCTATATGCCCTTTCAAAAGATACGCTTTATGAAAATAAACCTACTTTTGACCGTGCGTTACAGGCTGGATATCCTCCGGGATCCACTTTCAAACTATTGACTGCCTTAGCGGCCATGCAGATGGGGGTAATGGATGAAAAAACTATTTTTCCTTGTGGCGGCGGATTCTTCTATAAAGGAAAAAGAATTAAAGGCCATGGTGGAGCAGATCCGCTTATCCCATCCATCCAGGTTTCGAGTAACTGTTTTTTCACCTATGCATTTATTGCCATTATCAAAAAATATCCGGGAAACCCTTCAAAAGGTGTTGATGAGTGGAAAAAAATCATGAGCAGTTTCGGAGTTGGAGAATTCTTGAATAATGACTTTGCTGTTGGGGCAAAGGGGAGAATACCTTCAGGAGATTTTTACGAGAGAAGATTTAAAGCGATCATGAAGGCAAGCGGTTCCCAGAGAACTGATTTTAAAAACTGGGATGAAATGTCTACGGGTGCCATTTATAACGGAATGGGACAGGGAGATGTTTTGGTAACTCCTATTCAGCTGGCCAATTATGTAGCGGCTATTGCTAACAGAGGATGGTATTATACTCCTCATATCGTAAAAGCAATTGATGGAAAGCCAAATCCAGACCCAAGATTTAAAGTGAAACACAAAACTCTGGTTGATCCAAAACATTTTGAGCCTGTTTTAAAAGGAATGGAAGCTGTAGTTTTAAGAGGAACTGCAAGAGGGCTGAAATCCAATGATTTTACCCAACTAGCAAAAACAGGTACTGCACAGGTACCGCAAGGAAAGGATAATTCCATCTTTGTATTGATTGCTCCTGCTGATAAGCCTAAAATTGTTGTAGTAGCGGTGATGGAACATGCGGGATTTGGAGCGACCTGGGCAGGACCAGCCTGTACCGTGATTGCTGAAAAATATATTACAGGTGATCTGAAAAGAGAGCATCTTTACAAAAAAATGATTACCTCGAGCTTCATGCCTGAATACAAAAGGCAGTGGATTGCTGATTTGAAACGTAAAGGTTTATATATTGATCCTAAACCTGACTCAATCAGACAGAAAAGAATAAAAGATAGCCTGGAGCAGGTAAAACAGCAAAAGGCTAAGCTGCAAAAGAAAATAAACGAAGAGACTAAAAAAAATAACACTGCTAAAAAAACTGCGAAGCAATGAAATGGACAGAAGGAATAGATAAACTTGGCCTTGGGCTGTATTTCCTGCTTTGCATTTTCGCGATTGCAAATATTTACAGTGTGGACCAGAAACTGGGTGAGAAACAGTTGATCTTTTTCTGTATCTCATTATTTGTTGGGCTTATCATCTTTGTCAGCAGAAGTAAATTCTTCGAGAATATGGCAGGGATTATTTATATTGGCGGTGTGCTGCTGCTGATAGGGCTTTTCCCGTTTGGTAAAGAAATCCTTGGCCAGAAGAACTGGTATAAGTTCGGAAGTTTTACCATGCAGCCCGTGGAGTTCGCCAAAATAGGAACCGCTTTAATGCTCGCTAATTATGTTTCAGGACCTGATTTTAATCTTAAAAACAGAAAGTCTTTATGGACTACTTTAGCCATTGTTGGTATTCCGGCAGCAGTAGTTCTTGCTATTCCGGATGTGGGCTCCATGCTTGTATTTATTGCATTTTTCATTGCTTTATATAGAGAAGGGCTGAGTGGGCTTTTATTTGGTATAGGATTTATTTTTGCCGGAGTTTTCCTGATCTCGCTGGCTATTCCTCCTGTTTATGTTGCGGTTGCAGTTTTGCTGATTGCCGGTGTGCTGATTGCAATGAATTATCATAGAATGTCATGGGATGTAATTTCTATCTCAGGAATTGCAGGCTCTGTTCTTTTACTGTGCGGACTCGCTTTCGGATCTCCTTATATTTTAGAGAAACTGCCCAAGCACCAGAGAGAAAGAATTGAAGTTCTTTACAAAGGGGAAAAGGCATTCAGAGATACTTCAGGATACAATCTTTTATATTCTAAAACAGCGATCGGATCCGGCGGGCTTTGGGGAAAAGGATATCGTGAGGGCTCTGTAACCCAGGGGAAATTTGTACCGGAACAGGAAACCGATTATATTTTTTGTACAGTTGGGGAAGAATGGGGCTTTTTAGGAAGTGCAATTCTTATCTTTTGCTATATGGTCTATATCGGAAGGATATATTATCTCGCAGAGCAGCAGAAATCTACTTTTAACCGTGTATTCGGATATTGCTTTGCCTCGATTCTGTTGATGCACTTTTCCATCAACCTGGGAATGGTTATGGGGCTTTTCCCGACAGTTGGGATTCCGCTTCCTTATTTCAGTTATGGAGGTAGTTCTTTACTGGCATTCTCTATGATGACTTTTATTTTCTTTAAACTTAATTACTCTGATAAGAACAGTTTGGTGTAAATGTTTTGGAGTTAAAAAGACTCGAAAAAACTATTATTTACCCATTTGATAAATCTGCAGACTGCAGGGTATATTCTCGTATCATAAATCATAAAAGATGAAAGAAGCTTACATCCTGGATCAGGATTTTGAAAATACCGACCTTTCTCAAATAGAAAAGGGCGTGTACGAAAACTGTACGTTCAGAAACTGTAATTTTGAATACGGAAATCTATCCGGTTTCAGCTTTACAGACTGTGAATTTCTCGGGTGCAATCTCAGTATGGTAAAACTGATCAAAACAGCTTTTCATGAGGTTGTTTTTAAAGAATGTAAAATGTTCGGGCTTCAGTTTAATGATTGCAATGCATTCGGATTATCCTTTACATTTGATGGAAGTTCATTAAACAATTCCGTTTTTTATCAGACATCCGTTAAAAAAACTGTTTTCAAAAATTCAAAATTAATTGAGGTGGATTTCAGTGAATGTGATCTGTCCAATGCAGTCTTCAGTAACTGCGATTTGTCGGGCGCCGTTTTTGACGGTACAAATCTGGAAAAAACAGATTTCAGGACTTCGGTTAATTATTCGATAGATCCGGCTTTAAACAGGCTTAAAAAGGCCAGATTTTCGCTTTCTGAGATCCATGGTCTATTGTATAAGCTGAATATTGAAATTGATAAGAACAGCTGATGTCTTTGGTTAAGTTCTGTTTGTTTATAAATTTATCAATATTAAAATAATAGGAGTGGGTTTTAGCCCGTTTTTCTCCTTCTTGAATATTCAGCCTTTCTTAGCTGGAATTTAGCCGAAATAGTGTATATAAAAAAGCCATCAGGATTCTGATGGCTTCATTATTTAAATCAATTATTTATAAAATTAAAAATTTGCGGGTGTAGGAAGAGTAGCTGCTGCTAAGTTATTGTAAGCTTCTCCTTCTTCGTTGATCACTCTTTTTGCGAATCTGAATTTAGGTCCCCAATAAGAATCATTCAGTGAAGAAATCATTACTCCTTTTGATGTTGCTGCGTGGATGAATTTAATCTCACCATCTTCAGAAACACTTTCTACAATACCAACGTGAGAAATTCTTCTTCCATGAGAAAAGAAAATCAAATCTCCCTTCTGTAACTCTCCTTTTTCAATTCTTTCACCTTCCTGAGCCTGAGATGCAGCTACTCTAGGTAAACTAAGACCTGCTGCTGCTCCGAATACAGAAAGAACAAAAGCTGAACAATCTATACCGTTTCTGGTTGTTCCTCCATATCTGTAAGGAGTTCCAAGGTATGTTTCAGCTTCTTCAAGGATACCGTCAATGGTTTTATTATGTTTGATTGCTTTTGCAATCTCAGAATTCTTAACTGCTTTTTTAGCACTAGCAATAGATGCCGCCTTTTCTGCAAGGAATGAGTCGATAAGTTTTTGCTTATCCTGCTCCATTTTTTTGTTATCTATAGAAGCTAGTTTGGCATCTGTTTTGTATTCTTTTGTGTAAGTTGCTGGTTTTGAAACCACATAATTTGTAGCACACGATTGCAATGAAACTGTAGAGACTAAAGCAACTAAATAAAACAAAACTCTTTTCTTCATATATATTTGATTATCCGTGTTAAAAAGGAATATTTATTTTCAAAAGCAATACAAAAGTAGAGATTCCGAGCAAAAGACCCCTGATATGATAATTGTCAGGATCTTATTTTAACACATTTTAACATATAATTTACATATGTTAAAGAAAAATAAACCGCAACAGCCTTTTTTTGGTAAGTGTGCGGTTTTTTTTATTAAGATTCTTTAACAAACTTCTTCGATTTTCTTCTATATATCACGTTTTGTGATTCAAAGTCTTAATTTTCAGTGCTGTTAAAAAAACAAAAAAATTCCCCGGAAAACCGGGGAATTTAAACTAATATGGAACTTTACAGGTGTTATTTGGTAAACAACATTTCTCTGTATTTTGTCATTGGCCAAAGCTCATCATCCACCATCATTTCCAAAGCATCAGAAGCTTCTCTGATAGGATCAAATAATGGTTTTACTTTGTTACAATAGTTTTCTGCCTGTTTTTGGCTGTCTGATATGGTTTTTGCAGCCTCTCTGGCTTTGATAAGATCTTCAACACCAAGCTTGATTTTAGAAACATTTTCAGAAATGCTTGTAATTAAACTCATTTGCTCTTTTGCCAGCGTTTTAAATTCTTTATCACCAAAGATATCTTTAAGACCTTTTACATTTTCAATTAATCTGTTCTGATAATTTAATGCAGATGGAATGATGTGGTTTCTGGCGATATCACTTAATACTCTTGCTTCAATATCAATTACAGTAGAGTATTTCTCTAATTTAATCTCGTTTCTCGCTTCAACTTCTCTGTGGTTGAAAATTCCCATCTCTTCATAAAGGTCTAGGAACTTCTTGTCCATTTCCTGTTTTAAAGCTTCAGGAGTGGTCTTAAGGTTGTTCAATCCTCTTTTCTTAGCTTCTTTCGCCCAGTCATCAGAATATCCGTCACCTTCAAACATAATGTTTTTACACTGCTTGATGTATTCTCTCAATACATTAAAGATCGCTTCGTCTTTCTTAAGACCGGTTTCAATTAAAGCATCCACTTCTTTCTTGAAATCATTAAGCTGTTTAGCTGCAATCGTGTTCATTACGGTCATAGACTCTGCACAGTTTGCAGAAGAACCTACCGCTCTGATCTCAAATTTATTTCCTGTAAATGCAAATGGTGAAGTTCTGTTTCTGTCTGTGTTATCCAGCAGAATTTCAGGAATCTTACCAACTACATTTAATTTTAATTCTGTTTTCTCTTCCGGAGATAATTTTCCGTTGGTTACTTTTTCAAGTTCTTCCAATACACTGAACAGCTGGCTTCCGATGAATACGGAAATAATTGCCGGCGGCGCTTCGTTGGCACCAAGCCTGTGGTCATTACTTGCAGAAGCGATACTTGCTCTTAGAAGATCTGCATATTCGTGAACCGCTTTAATGGTGTTAACAAAGAATGTTAAGAACTGTAAGTTTTTCTTAGGGTTTTTTCCAGGGCTTAACAGGTTTTCACCAGTATCTGTTGCTAAAGACCAGTTGTTGTGTTTTCCGCTTCCGTTTACTCCAGCGAATGGTTTCTCGTGGAAAAGAATATGGAAGTGGTGTTTGTGTGCTACTCTTGCCATGATGTCCATCAACAGAGAGTTGTGGTCTACAGCAACGTTCACTTCTTCAAACATTGGTGCAAGCTCAAACTGGTTAGGGGCAACCTCGTTGTGTCTTGTTGTGGCAGGAATTCCCAATTTCATACATTCGATTTCCAGCTCTTTCATGAAGTTCATTACTCTTGTAGGAATAGAACCGAAATAGTGGTCGTCCAATTGCTGTCCTTTTGCAGGAGAATGTCCTAATAAGGTCTTACCTGTTAATACAAGGTCCGGACGAGATTGGTATAATGCTGAATCAACAAGGAAATATTCCTGCTCCCAACCCAAAGTAGGAGTTACCTTCGTTACGTTTTTGTCAAAATACTGCATTACGTTAGTCGCAGCTTCATCTACAGCATTCAAAGCTCTCAAAAGAGGTGCTTTGTAATCTAATGTTTCTCCTGTATAAGAGATGAAGATGGAAGGAATACATAATGTAGTTCCCATAATGAATGCCGGAGACGTAGGGTCCCAAGCTGTATAACCTCTTGCTTCAAAAGTATTTCTGATACCTCCGTTAGGGAAAGACGATGCATCCGGCTCCTGCTGGATAAGCATGTTTCCACTGAATCTTTCAATGGCTCTGCCTCCTTCGATTGGAGTGAAGAAAGAATCGTGCTTTTCTGCAGTAGTACCCGTCAAAGGCTGAAACCAGTGCGTATAGTGTGTTACACCTTTGCTCATTGCCCAGTCTTTCATCGCTACAGCTACCTGATCTGCAATATGTCTCTGAATTTTAGTTCCTTTTTTAATAGCATCCATGATAGAACCGAATGCTTCTTTTGTTAAATATTCTCTCATGGTTTCTTCTGAGAAAACATTTTTACAGAATAGCTCTGATAATTTCGCAGGGATCTCAACAGAGTTGTCTTTTCTGAAATCCTTAAATGGAAGGGTTTCTAATGCTTTGAATCTTAAGGTTGACATAATTGGGTTGATTTTTTACAGCGCAAATTTACAAAAAAAATGAATTGAAAATATTTTAACCCTAAAAATTTTAGGGGTTGTTTGAGATTTTATATAATATAAACAATTGTTTGGTGTTTTTTTACAGGGGTGTTTTGTAGTTTTGTATTCAGAAGCACTTGGAGTATGGAAGCTAATTGTCCGGACGGTGCAAAGAGCAATTGTATTTGCTGTCTTCCAGGATATATCAAATTAAAATTACAATTATTTAACTTAATTTTTGAGATTTTTTCTGAAAATAAATAAAAATATAGGCAGAAAAATAAAAAATGAATAGAGAAAAGGCCTAAAATAATCCATATCATAAACATCAAATACATAGAATAAAACATGAGTTCCAAAAGTTATGAAGAGATATGGTAATATTTTTTTAGAAGAAATCACCTGGTTTACAAAGAACATGGTCAGCATTTGAAGGAGAATTACCAAAGGGAACTTATCAAATAATCCATAGATTCCTGCAAAAGGGGATATTAAAATTGATTTAATAATTTGGGTAAGGTTTGGTGCTTCATCAAGCTGAAACAAAAAAAGTAAAGCTCTGATAGGAAAGTATATAAAGATATGACAAATCCATATTTTCCAAAAAAGAGAAATTCTGTTTAATTTATTTTTCATAAGGTTTAATAATTTTTACAATTTCATTATTGACTGTTCCATCTGGATTTAGTTTGCCCTTGAACCCATACCATTTTGGTTTATGCTTGTATAAATATAGCATTAATAACGGTAAGTCTATTCTAAACTGTGAATCTGTTACTTTAGCATTAGGTGTAAAATCATCGAATGCCGGAACAATGTCGTTGAACCAACTAATTGCCTGAGCTCCGGCTCCATGCCATCCACCCTGAGGGTCTTTGTCTGCCATATTCTGAAACCTGGATATAGTTGATGAACTTGTTTTTCCATAAATGGGAGGAGCTACAACCCCTTGCTCATGTTGTATAAATTCTTTATCCCAGAGGTAAGCGGCGTCTCCTTTTAAAGGAGTTTTAGCATATTGACCATACATAAGCTCATGAAATTTGGTTATTGCAAAATCACAGATCCCTAAATTTAACTCATTTAAAATAGTTTCAACATCATTTGCTAGAAAACTATTCCCTCCTTCCAGTGAGTTTGATAATGCTTTTACCAATCCTTTAGCGCCTTTGCACCATTTTACATCATGTCCGAATCGATTTTTAATATTCCAGTCCACGCCCTCGTAAAAATCATAAATTTGTTTGAAAGGGGCAAGTCTTCCTGGTATTTTGTGTTCAATAATATAAGAATAGGCTCTTCTCCAGGTATCATTATTTTCTGCCCTGTCTTTTGTCAGCCATGAACCATCCTGTCCTTTCCAGTCTTCTATTTTTATAGCTTTGTTTCGTAAAGCAAGTTTGTATGTTTCATAATCGGGAAATTCTCCTCCAATATATTTTTCTACAGAATTTTTGTTGGTGAGGAAATCATACATCAACTGAGGAAAATTATTACCAACATAATTTTTGGGAAGGAGTATTTTAATTTTACCCCCATCAATATTAATGTATTTTGAATGATGTATGGCAGAATCAAAGTATTTTACTCTAGAAGATCCTTCTACAATTTCTATAACAAGTGGATTGATGTTTTGCTCCACATCTTTTACCCCTACGTAGTTGAAAAGAATATTAATTACCGGAAAAATTTTTCCCACAATAAAGACTCTTTCTTTTGGGAAAATATCTGTAGAATAATCAGATAACTGAATGGGCTTAATATATTTTCTGTAATAATTTGCATTACGAATCTGAAAAAGAGTTTTTACCGTATTAAGTTCTGTTTTATTGAGAAAGAGAACATCTGCGTCTTCCCTATCTTTTACTGTTAATATTTCCTGTTCTGCAAGACTTGAAATTCTCATCGATGGATATTGGGTCTGTAATCCTAATCTTTTTGGATAGCTCATTTGTATATGTTTAATATGATTATGACAAACTTAGTCTTAGCAGACGCCAAATCTCGACGTATTAAAACAAATATTCATCAGTTTGAAGAATATGTTTTTAAACGACTTATTAAAAGACAGTTAAAATAAAGTGGGCAAAGATTTTGTATATTTGTGTGAAATTTATTTTATGACAAATTCTAGAGCAAGAGAAACAACAGAGGCTATTGAAAGACTATACATCTCTATGAGACACTTATTTTATAGAGGATTTTTCAAGCCGGGCGGAGTTTCAGGAGAAAGTATCAGAAGTTTGTTAAAGACCATCAATCCGGAAATTTATGGAACCATGAATATTCCGAGCAAATTGGAATTGGACGGTTTGATGTATGTACTGGACAGACTTCCGGAAGGAATTGAAGAATGTGCTTTTATTCATCTTACATCTGATGAAGGGTTTGATAAAGGAAGTTTCGAACCTATTGTTCCCAAGAAAAGAAGAAGAAACTGTTATAGAATAGACGAACACCAGATGAATATTGAGGTTCTTTTGGGCCGTTCCGAAATTTATGACATTCTTACCCACCTTACCTTCCTTTTTATAGAAGCTGACAAAGTCCGTAATCTGGCATTTATCCAGGATGAAAACTGGAAGCCGACACGTGCCTTCAAAATTATTGAGGAAGTGGTAAAAGGTGAAAAGAAATACAGCAGAAAAGAAAAAGAAGTAGCACTTATTCATCTTTCTTCTTTAATAGGAAGATCTTTTGATGAGACTTTAAGAGCTTATAATACTTTTGGTGACGATCATAATCCTGACCGTCTGTTCAAAATCATTTACAACTTAGCAAAAGTAAGTCTTGATGATGCAAAAGGAAGCAGAGAAAGAGAGATTCATTTCAGTTCTATATTAAAAGAAAGAGTAGGTCACCATTATTTTGGTGAAAAATGGGCGAACAAAGTGAAAGAGGTTTTATTTGAAAATAATCTTCATATGCGTCCGTTACATATTATTTCAGCCAACATGCACTCGGTGAAAAATATGCTGTATGCCAATAATGCCCTTAAAAAGAAGCAGCACCACGAGGTGGATTATAAACTGTACGAAGAGATCTCCAACAAGAAAGAACTTCGTGATAAAGTTTTAAAATATGCTTTGGAGGAAGGAATGATCCATATTGCAGACAAGAGCGGAAGTAATATTGATGTTCAGATCATAGACCTCAGCAAAACAGACCTGAAGAATACCCCGTTTGCAGACATCAAGTTCTCAGGTGATGACGTGGTAATGGTTTTTGACTATGCTTTCGGAGAGCAGGCTTTTGAAGTAATGGACGAATTGCTGAGACCTTTTGAACATAAAGGAGAAGTATACATGATGCATGTAAAATCCGTTTCCATCATGGGTAAAGCAGGTATTCTTACCGGAGCGAAGGGGGATATTATGATCCCTACTTCTCATATTTTTGAAGGAACTGCAGATAATTATCCTTTTGAAAATGCCTTAAAGCTGGAAGATTTCAACGATGATGAATTAAAAGCTTTTGAAGGTCCAATGATTACCGTTCTGGGAACCTCTCTACAGAATAAAGATATTCTTTCCTATTTTATGAATACTTCATGGAAAGCTATTGGTCTTGAAATGGAAGGAGCACACTACCAGAAAGCTATTCAGGTGGCATCCAAGATCAGACACCATATTTCACCGGATTTGTTTGTCATGTATGCCTATTATGCATCGGATAATCCGCTGGAAACGGGAAGTACATTATCTTCAGGAGGTTTGGGTCTTACAGGAGTAAAACCAACGTATCTGATCACTTTAAGAATCCTTGAGAAGATTTTAAGAAGCGGTAAGAAAGAAGCTTCTGCTAAAAAATAATTACATTTTTAAGATGACTTTTCTTTATAAATTAAGAAATAATTTCATGAGCGTATCTTTTATGCTCATGATTTTTTTTGTATCAAGTTGTAATGTAAAAGAAGAACAAAATTTTCCTTTTTACCAACAAACGAATGAAAATAACTGTGGCCCTGCTTGCTTAAAAATGATTTTTGAGTATTATGGAAAAATATATTCAGAAAAGTATTTGGGCGAAATGACTCATGTCAATAGTAATGGAACAACTATGCTTGAATTATCTGATGCCTCGGAATCGCTGGGATTTAAACCTATAGGACTAAAGGTTGATTTTCTAAATCTGAGTAAAAATGTAAATTTACCATGTATTGCTTATTGGAAATCTAAACACTTCGTAGTAGTTTATAAGATAGAAAATTCAAAAGTTTATGTAGCAGATCCAGGAGACACCTTAAAGGTTTATGATAAGGATGAGTTTTGTAATTTGTGGGAGGATCCTCAATATATTGGTGAAAAAACTGGTTATATTTTAGAAATTAATAAATAAAATTATGAGCCAAATCTTACAATTATCAAAAAGATTCAGAGAAGTACTGCTTGACGGTCTCTGGATCGCCAATACCAATTTTAAAGATCAGCTTTCAGAGGTGACCTGGGAACAGGCGGTAACAAAAGTAGATGCTTTGAATACCATTGCGATGCTTACTTTTCACATTGATTATTATATTGCAGGAATCGTTAATGTTTTTGAAGGCGGGGGTCTTGAAATCAAAGACCAATTCAGTTTTGATCTTCCTCCCATAGAATCTCAAAAACAATGGGAAGATCTTTTAAATAAGCTATGGGCAGATTCTGAAAAATTTGCATCATTACTGGAACAAATGCCGGATTCCCAACTGGATGAGGTTTTCGTTGATGAAAAATATGGAACTTACCGAAGAAATATCGATGGAATGATTGAACACAGCTATTATCATCTGGGACAGATTACTTTAATTAAAAAACTGTTGAAAAGCAGATCAAACTAACCATTTATATTTTCCAAAAAAGAATTTAACAATACAGATTAAAACCTATCTAAAACCATAACAAACAGAATAAAACCTCAGAATAACTCCTATTTGAGGTTCTTACTTAAATTAACTACCTTTAGAAAAAATAAAATTTTAAATGAGAAAATCGGCTGCAATCATTTTTGCGTTTATCATTTCACAATTTCAGGCTCAGCAAGGAGCTTATTATCAGCAGGCTGCGAAGTACAAGATGGATATTGATGTCAATGCTGAAAAATTTACCTATCAGGGAAAACAAACTTTAGAATACACCAACAATTCACCCGATGAGCTGAATGTGGTTTATTTCCACTTATACTGGAATGCTTTCAAACCTAATTCCATGATGGATCAGAGAGTAGCTTCACAGGGAAAAAATGGTGATGGGAGACTTCAAAAAGACGGTATTTCAAGACTGGCTTCCATTCCAAAAGACCAGGAAGGTGCTCAGAACATTCACTGGATTAAACAAAATGGGAAAGACCTGAAGTTTGAAGTTCAGGAAACCATTATGAAAGTGTATCTGGCAGAACCAATCAAGCCTAATTCTACGACTACTTTTACAATGGATTGGGATGCTGTGATTCCTATGCAGATCAGAAGAAGCGGAAGAAACAACAGGGAAGGAGTAGACATGACCATGACGCAATGGTACCCAAAAATTGCTGAATACGATTATGATGGCTGGGCCACTTTCGATTATCTGGGAAGAGAATTCCATGCACCGTTCTCCGATTTTGATGTTACCATTAAAATCAATAAAGATTATGTAGTGGGAGCAGGAGGAATTCTGGAAAATCCAACAGAAGTAAAAGGCTACGATGCCAATGCCAAAATAAAAACAGAAAAAGACAAAAAAGCGGTCTGGAAATGGACCGCAAAAAATATCCTTGATTTCGCATGGAGTGCAGACAGAGATTATTCTGTAGAAAGCTTCAATGTTCCGGAAGGCCCGAAAGTATATCTGGTGTATCAGAAAAATGATAAAACGAAAGCATGGGGTGAAGCTCAGCCTTATATCACGAAGTATTTCCAGATCATGAATGCTCACTTCGGAAAATATGTATATCCTACCTATGCATTTATCCAGGGAGGAGACGGCGGAATGGAATACGGGATGTGTACCATGATTTTAGGAGAAGCTAAAAGTGTTAAAGATTTGATGGGATTAATGGCTCATGAGGGGGCTCACTCATGGTATCAGCAGATGCTTGCTACGAATGAATCCGTGCGCCCTTGGATGGATGAAGGTTTTACAAGCTATGCGGAAGGCTATACCATGTATCAGTTATTCCCTGAAGATCTTCCGAATCCTTTTGTTGAAAGATTAGATGCTTATAGAAATTTTGTTAAAAAAGGAATTGAAGAACCTGCCGTTTGGTTAGGTGACCATCATGATAACGGTACATCTTATACCTATGCATCCTATGTCAAAGGAGAGTTGTATCTGGTGCAGCTTGGATATATTATGGGAGAGCAGAATCTTGCCGAAACCTTAAAGCAATATTATGACCAGTGGAGTATGAAGCATCCTTCAGACAGAGACTTCCTTCACATTGCACAGAAAGTTTCGGGGATGGACTTGAAATGGTTCCATAATTACTGGATCAATACGACAAAAACTATCGATTACGGAATTAAGGATGTAAAGTATGATGCGAAATCTACCACCATTACCCTGATTAATAATGGTCAGGTCCCGATGCCGATTGATTTTGGTGTGATGACTACCGATAAGAAAGTTGTTACCTATCAGATTCCGATGAATATGACCCACACATGGAAAGAAAAGGATATTTATGGTGAGTTTAAAACAATGCCTTACTGGCCATGGACTCAGAAAGAATATACCCTTACTATTCCTTACACAAAATCCCAATTGTCTGTCCTGGGAATCGATTTCAGCCAGAGAATTGCAGATGTGAATATGGAAAATAATTTTGTTGAAGTAAAATAATTATAAATATATCACATAAAAATCCACAGATGAGTCTGTGGATTTTTTTATTGTATTCCAAATTGCTGTACCATCCAGTGATTGGGATGATTTTGGGTAAGATCCTTCCTCAAATTTTCATCTTTGGTATTTAGATAACTGTAAACCTTTAAAGGAACAGAATCCGGATATTCTTTTAAACCGCTTGCGACCGTCATTTTCGCTTCTTCTTTTTTTGAGCCGCTATCTAAAGCCTCTGCTTTAAAAATGTAAATGATTGCCGGAAGCTTTCCATATACTTCTTTTGTTTCGCTTTCCAGAAGATGCATAGTTTCTATCTGAAACACCGGATTGGGGCTTTTTCCTTCTGCTACGGCCTGGCTGATATGCTGCTGATACATCAAAAAAAGATAAAGCAGGTGTATATTCTTGGTATTTGAATCAGAAACTGCTTTTCGAAGTTTGTGGGTAAACTCGGGAGTCATTTCATCATTGTCAGCCTGAAGATTTTTTTGATAAAACTCATCCATCAGATCATAAACTGTTTTATCCTGAGTATCAATTTTCGACTGACTCTTTATTTTTTGTAAAATGCTTGCCATTGAATTGCCGGATTGTGCAAAAACAGAGATGCTGAGACATAGTAAAGTACCGAGGATCAGTTTTTTCATGAGTTAATCAGAATAATTATAATGTGTTATTAAATATAGTGATTTGTTCTCAGGAAAGAAAAAATAAGTGTGTCATTGTAATTTAGTTGGATAATGACAGGTTCTTTTTTTTAAAATTATTAAATTTAGTGCCTCAAAAATAAGCAGGATTTCAATTTGTGCAATGAATTTCTTCTGAAAAATATGTCAATGAATTCAATCGTAATAAACGTAGGAAACAGCAATATCAGATTTGGTCTTTTCAATGGCGATAATTGTGATATTTCGTGGGTCGTCAATACAAAACCTTACAGAACAGCAGATGAACTTTATGTACAGATGCTGATGCTCTATCAAACCTATAAAATTGATCCGAAAGAGATTGATAAGGTAATTATCGGATCCGTAGTACCTCAGCTTACCAAAGTAATGAGCTCCGGGATCAAAAAAATTCATGGAACAAATCCTGTGATTGTTGACAGAAATACACCTTCCGGAGTGCAGGCTAAATCCAAGCAGATGGGAACCGATATCTATGCAAACCTGGTGGCTGCACACAATTTGTACCCAAACAGAAAGAAGATTGTCATAGATTTCGGAACAGCACTTACGGCAAGCTGTGTAGCAGAAACAGGGGAGACTTTAGGAGTAATTATCGCTCCGGGAATTGTAACTTCTCTGAATTCACTGATTAACCAGACCGCACAGCTTCCGGATATCGAACTGAAGAAACCAAAATCTGTTTTGGGACTGGATACGGTAACCTGTATGCAAAGTGGTATGGTATATGGTTTTCTCGGAATGGTGGAAGGCTTTGTCAGTCGTATCAACGAAGAAGTGAATGACGATTGTTTCGTAGTGGCAACAGGAGGAGTTTCCCATGTCTATAAACCTCTGACGGATAAGATTCATGTGATGGACAGGCTCCATACATTGAAAGGTCTGTATTTCCTCGGAAAAGATTTATAAATTAAATGATTAAGGTTGAGGTTGAATCCAGCTGATACTTTAGTTCCTCAATCTTACAATTAATATAATGGAAAAATTTCCCATACTACAAACCGAAAGACTGATCCTTTCACAGCTGGAAGAAAAGGATATTCCTTTTATCGTTGAACTTCTTCAGCATAGGATTTTTTCTGATCTTACTTCCAATATTCCTTATCCATATGTGGAAAATGATGCCAGATCCTGGGTGAAAATGTCAAAAGAAGCTTTTGAGAATAATGCAGGATATACGTTTGCGATCCGGAATAAAGAAGGTCAAATCATGGGAGCTATCGGGCTGCATGACAGGGAAGATGATAAAGCTGAACTTGGTTACTGGATAGGAATTCCTTACTGGAACAAAGGATATGTAACCGAGGCTGCAAAAGGGATAATAGATTTTGGCTTTGATGAATTGAAGCTCAATAAAATTTTTGCCACTCATTTCCTTCACAATCCTGCTTCCGGAAGAATTATGGAGAAAATAGGAATGGAGCAGGAGGCTGTTCTGATAAAAGAAGTGAAAAAGGACGGAGAATATTTTGATCTGGTGAGATATTGTATCTTAAAAGACTAAAGAGATTGTCTTACTATTATAAAATTGAAAGCCGGAGAATATCACTATCCTCCGGCTTTTGTTTTTAATTATCTTTTACTTTTAAAAAATTCTTTAACAATAGAAGAACATTCCGTCTCCATGATTCCTGTAATAACTTCTGTTTTAGGATGGAGAGGAAGATGTTTGTTGATAAAACCTCTCTGTTCATCACGCGCTCCAATCACTACCTTCGAGACCTGAGACCAGGAAAGAGCTCCTGAGCACATCACACACGGTTCCATCGTTACGTAAAGCGTACAGTCTTTCAGGTATTTCCCTCCCAGAAAGTTGGCAGCAGAGGTGATGGCCTGCATTTCGGCATGAGCGGTAACGTCATTTAATGTTTCCGTGAGGTTATGGGCTCTTGCAATGATTCTGTTGTTGGAGACTACCACACATCCGATAGGGACCTCATCCTTTTCTAAAGCGGCTTCTGCCTCCTGCAGTGCCATTTTCATATAATATTCGTCGGTAAACATTAGTCTGTTATTGTTAAAGTTAAAGGAAGTTTAAAGCGGTAAATTGTAGGATCACCTTTTATCATTGCAGGAGAAAATTTTTCTGCCAGAGAATATAAAGCAATTTCTGCCTGTCTGTTAAAGGTGAAATTGTCTCCCTGTGCACGGACATTACTGACTGTTCCATCTTTCTCAACAATAAAGTCAACATCCGTTTTTATCATCTTCTCTTTAGAATATACTCCATCCACATACAGCAGGTTGGCTACTTCCTGCCTCAAAGAATTGATGCCTCCGGGATAATCTGCAATTTTTTCAGCATCTGAAAACTTTTCAGATGAGGTGAGCCTGGGATTTTTGATGGTTTGAAGATCCTCCAGATTTCTGACTTTTAATAAAGCTCCGATCAGGGCATTGTTTTCAATGCTATCCATTTTTTTCATGAAAAAAAGGAAGTCTCCCTTTATGGCAGCTTTTTTTACCGTATCGGGTTCTGCATCAAATTTCTTTTTGAACTCTTTATTCAGCATATTTCTGTGCTGGTTATAATAACTCTTTACGAGTCTGAACTCTTCTTTCTGCTGTGCGAGAAAAAAGGAAGAGATAAAGCAGCTGATGCCAATGAATAAAGTTTTCAATAAGGGTATATTTATGTAAATATAACAAAAAATATGAAATATATTCCTGATGATCAGCTTTCAAGATAACGATTCAAAGATTCCTGCAAATGATTGCGAATCTCTTCAACTAATGTTTTCGGTTCCAGAACGGTTACTTCTTTTCCGTAAGAAAGAATCTCCTGCATGAAATCATAAGTAGGGTGGAGGAAGAACTCAAAATAGATCTCTTCCGGTGTTTCTTTGGTCTCTTTCTGAGATTGATGAAGTGGGAAACTTCTGATGTACTCTCCCTGATGGCGGCTGCATTTCAATACAATGTTCTGCGGATTCTGTTCTGTCAGGTTCATCACTCCGAATGCATTTTTAAAGTGCTCTCTGAAGTTGTATTTGTATTTCTCCCTGAACTGATTTTTAGCCACATCAAGATAATTGATCCTGTCAAGCCCGAATGATTTTAAAACTTTGTCTTTGGTATCAATAGCAATAAGATACCATCGGTCTTTAGATTCTTTTAAAGCCAAAGGATGCACTTTTCTGGAGGTCATCAGTTTGTTCTTGTAATTGTAGTGTTCAAAACTTACAACTCTTTTATTTCTGATCGCAAAGAACAGGTCATAAAAATGTTCTACACCGGTGGGTTTTCGGCTTTCAAAAAAGATGAAATCTGAAAAGTCCGGGTGAAGATTCAGGGCATTGCTTACCTGAAAAGATTCGAGTAGTTTTTGATTGTACTCATCCACTTCCATAATCGGGCGGCTTTCGATATAATATCGGTTGTCACCCTTTTTTTTGTTGTGAATAGAAAGGTTAAAAAGATCGGAAATCTCCCGGATATCCCTCTGCAGGGTACGGATAGAGTAGCTCTTGATTCCCGCATCCTGGAATTCAAAAGAGTTTAAAAGATAGTCCTCCAGCTGTGAATAGGTAGCCGGAGAACTTTCTAATCTTTTAATTATTAAGGCATATCTTGTCAGATAAAAATCTTTCTTCATTTCTCTATTTTTAGGGTGCAGCGGAGCTGCGTTCATGGTAAAGTTTTATAGGACAAATATATGCGGTTCATGCGACAAAACGTGTCGTGTTTTATTTTTGTTTTAAATAGACATTTATTTTTGGTCTTCAATAGTGGCTGCCGTAATATACAAAGGGAAACCTTCTTTGAAACTACTTTTTAGATGATTGTAAAAAAGTTGAAAATAATATAAGTTTTTATCTCTGACATTTTCCCGAATATTATAATGATATAATTCACCAAGAAATTCTTTAACATCTTCATAAAAAATAGAACGATTTGTAATAGGATCAAAATGTTCATTTTTGTAAGTTTTCAAATATTCCATAGGATTTTTGGTATGCTCTTCCGGTACTTTTTTCATTGTTTTCAGTACATCTCTAATTTTATTTTCCAGTGCATCAACAACAAACTCCCATGTGTTGGGTTCATAGTAAAAGTCTTTCTTCCCAAAGTCATCTCCTAAAAGATCTTCAAAAACTTCTTTTTTGAAATCAAATTCATTCCATTCAGGACTTTCTTTATAGTCCTCTGTGCGTACATCAAAGCCTACATAGGTACCATCTGGATTATATAATCCATTTTTTTTTTACATCTTTCAAAGAAATTATGATTTTATCTATTTTTTCTTCTTTCATAATAAAGTGATTTTTATAAGTCCCGTTGTATTCTACGTTGTTATGGGCTTTGTATTCTGTGTATTTTTTACCGTTTTTATGATAAGATCTGAACCATCCTTCCTGATATCCGTCTTTATATTCCTCTTCGCAAAAGCTCGCCAGTGTCATAGTATCGTAAAACAATACCTGTAAAAGGGCTGCCATTGTGATAATATATAGGAACTCCTCCGCCATCTAAACGGTTACATGTTAAATCTTTTTCTTTAACTCTCAATACTGCTATATTCTTTAATTACTTCAATATTTTACATGTGATGAATATAGTAAGAATGTGACAGTTTAAAAAATATAAAACCACAGCATTGCTGTGGCTTATATATTATTGATCAAAATATTCTTTTCCTTTTCTGTCTACCCAGCCTATTTTACCGTCTGGAGTTTCAAACCTGGCGAAGGCTCCAAGATAAGGTCCAAGTTTTTTATATCTTGGATCGGTACCTATATTAGGATAGAAGGTAGACAATCCGTCTTTTTCCAGATACAAATAATTTTGATAAGGAATAATTTTTTTATAATGAAATGGAATAATTTCTTTTTGTTCTTTGAAATCCCAAACACCATACTTTCCATTTAATTTAAGTATAATGTATGTGTGTTTTAGAGGTTTGTAAAGAGTTTCTTCAGTATAATCGGGTGATGATGTTTTTTCGAAGTAATCTGAAATATGAGAATTATAAAATGATAAAATCATTAAGTTTTTTTCATTGTTTACAAATCTGGTATCTTTCCCATCTTTAATTATTTTATAATTGAATTCTCTCGGATAATTTTCCTTTCCAAAATATTCTTTACGTGTATATGTTACACCATTATTTGTTATCGTATAGTTTTCCAGAGCTCTGTCACTTTTAACAAATAGATCTTTTTGTGATCCAATCTTCAGTTTAGAAACATCAATTTGTTGTCCTTTGTTATTAAATGTTTTTATTTTATTGTTTTTGGTAATTATTTGAAATATGTCCATTGGAATAAAATATTCATATGCTTTAATATTCTGATCTAAGAGCGTTAAATCATTATTATACAAATCAAATTTATTACCCTTTTTAGCTATTACTAAAAAATCTGTGGAGACATCATCATAAATAGCAGGGACTACATTTTTACCATCTATCCGAACACCATATTTACTATTTTCTTCAAATTTTTCTGGAAGATTTTGAGCTTTAAAGCATATAGTAGTCAATATAGTAGCAAATAGTGTGATTATTAATTTATTTTTCATAATTATTATTCTATCAAACGAAGATAATTATTTTTAACTCCAGTATCAATCATTTTTTTCCATTGCCATTGATAAAAAGATTTATACTCAAACTTACTGTTTCTTGGTGCTGCTTCATTTCCATCTGCATCTCCATATTGAGAATAGTCTAGGAAGTTTTCTAAAGTTTCAGTTTGGGGAAGAACAATTCCTATTTGTTTTTCTTGGCGGGATTTGTTTGCTTGTAAGGCTATAATCTCGTTTCTACGCGTTTGAATAATTGAATTAAATGTAAGAGGAGTTTCTCTTTCTACTCTTTCTTGTTTTTCTTGCTCAGTTTCAGTTTGATCATGTAATACAACAACTTTAGCATCAATATTTTCTTCCATGTGCAAAATAACACTATTAAAAATATTTTTAACTTTCATGTGCTCGTAATACCAGCATTTATCTTCTATATCTTTAATAAAATACACTAAAAAGCTGCTTTCAAAGCTTTCAACTGAAAGTTCTTCCTTCTTTTGTGAAAGGATATCGTATAAACCACTATATATCCAGTCTAGACGAATATATTTTTCATATTCAGAGCTTTTTTGCTTTAATGTTAAGAAGTTTTGTATTTCTTTTTCTTTAGCATCAATTTCTCCCTGTATTCTTTCTACACTACGCTTAGCAACATCTTCCATAGTATGGTTCAGTCCAAAAGCATGTCCTAATTCATGAATAATTAAAGCTTCTGTTTTATCGTCTTGTTTTCTTTCTTTCTCCGCTCTTTTATTGGCTTCTAAGGCGTGGTTGAAAATATGAACGGTACCAAAGCCAGTTGCAGAGAATGCCCGGACATTATCTTTTTCTCCTTTGGTTCTTGCTGATTCGAGATCATTACTATAAAACAAGTAAGTAATATTGTTCTTATTTATAGTGTTGTCTCCTTTGTATTTTTTTTTCAGTTCTTTATATTTTTGATAAGCTTTGTTCACCCTATCACTTTTCCATGCATTTGTTGCTCTTTTTTCTTCGTAAAACTTAGCTGCTTTTTTTAAATCCGAAGTTTTTCCAAAATTAAATTTATCCTTAAATCCTTGAATCATTTCATAAGCAAGAGTCATTAGCTCTTCATTAATGGTTTGTTTTTCTTGTGCGTCAGAATTATAGGCTGCAAATCTTGATTCTATTAAATTATTATAGGCAAGTTTTTGACTCCTATCAAGTCTTAGTTTACCTTCATCTGTAAAAAAAAGCTTTTTGTTCATAAATTCATCTAAAGAAAAGGTAACCGTTTTCGTTGTAGGAGCTAATGTAGCCTGAATGTATGCCTGGTTAAAAGATTTATTATTAAAATATGGTAAAAGTTTGTTCTCAATAAAATCATCATGTTTGGGCAGAGATGCTAACTCTGTACTTGCTTTTTTACCGAAATTGATTAATACTGGCTGAATAGTCGTTCGATAAAGTTTGGAGTTTGCTTTTACGATTAACCTTCCAACAATTTGGTTGTTGTATTTAGCAACAATACTTATGTCATTTTCAAAACTTTCTTTACATTCAATATTGATTTTGAAATACTTTATATTATTTAGTATTTCAGGATCTTTTTTTGTTATATTCAGTTTGGACGTGGTTTTTGAAAATGTTTGAGCATTTTTGTCCCATTCTTTACATTCATATTCTAGTATTTCTTCGCCTCCGGAAGTACCTTTTGCTTTTACATATAAAGAGACCTCGGTCTTAGGCCAAATACTTAAATATGGGCAAACATAGTCGTTTATAGAAATTGCTTTTGCATCTTTTAGTGATTTACCGTTTTTATCAAAATAGTAAATAAAGCTTTTTTGTGGTGAAGTAACTAAACTATATCTGTCATAACCAAATTTTCCGAAATATTGTGAATCCTCATTACCTAATTTATCCTCAATACTTGTTTTTGAACGATAAAAAGTAACATCACCTTCAAGCTTATATTTTGAGTATTTCCTTCTGTCTGTTTTATAAACATCCACATCTGCCACACCAATCTTTGCTAGGTTTCTAATATCTATATTTTTCATTTTTTAAGATTTTTGAAATTAAAAATTGTAAAAAAATAGCGGTGATATTTCACACCGCCATTAAGGTAAATTCTATCCGACAATTGTGGTAGGCAATGTTGTAGCTCCGTCACTATGTGACAATTGTGCATCTTCATCCAATCTGAAGCTTGTTTCAAACTCCAATTCTGATGGGTTTTCACAATTCTCAGGGGCATTTTCCGGGAAAATTGGTAATGGCTGATTTACCGGAAGTCCTGTGGATTTGTCCTGAAGGATCGTTAAGGTAGTAGGGATTCTGGTAATCCAGTATTTACCCTGAGGTTCTCCGGTAGGCTGTCTCATTTCGTCTACGATACTCATGTACATTGGGTCGCCGATTACCGGAACAGAACCGCCATTCCAGATCAATCCTGTTTCAAGGAAGAACTGAACAGCTGCTTCGAAACCTGGTTTTACGGTAACGATAATCCTTGCCATACCTGCCTGCAGGAAACTTCTGAACAATGGGTCCATACTTTCGCTGATATAGAATTCCTGCCAGCTCTTACGGTTAGCCCAATAGTAAGGATAGAAGGTGTAATCCATGATTTCCCATTCGAATGCCTGTTCCATAAACTTGGCAAGGGCTGTATATCTGTCCAGATTTTCATTCAGGTATACCTGGAAATTATCCATGGTTGTTTTCTCATCGGCACCGTTAGTTGTTTCCTGGCCTAATGTATAAAGGTAATCCTGTAATAAATAAGCGATACAGTTGTGCTTTAAGACATCATGTTCCATATAACGGTAGAAAGTATCCTGTCTTTCTTTAAGCTGAGCTTCTTTTTCTTTTTGCTCTGCATCCAGCCTTGCCTGATCTTCCTGGAATTTGGCATAAGCAGCTTCATAGGCTTTAATAATATCATTAAAACTGTCTGTTTTCCACTTGTTGATAAAGGCATCGCTCAGCTCACAGTTCACAACAACTTTGATGGTATAACTTCTTACGTTGTGGCCCTTCACCTGGAAAGATACATTACCTGTGATATTGAAACCAGATGACCCGTCGTCAAAATTAAGGTCTCCACCACGTTCAGAACGGCCAATCATATCTCCTTTTAAGTTAGAGAACATCACTTCAGAATAACGTGACCCTGACCATCCACCACCTCTGTTTCTGGTTGATCTGCAGGCAAAGCTTGCATTTTTTCCGGCATAATTGTCCGGGATGGTAAACTGTGTATAGTCAATTCCAAAATCATCATTTGTCTGAGGAACGCTGGAAGCTGTATGAATTACTTGTTTGGTTGCTTCCGGGAATGCCTCTAAAGTTACTCCGTATTCCTGAGCCCAATGCTGGATCTGTACAATCGTTGCCGATTTTGGATCTGCCATTAACCATGGTTCCGGTGCTTTTCTTGGATCTACAGGAGCTTTAAGTACCTGAGCTTTGGCAACAGTAAGAGCCAGACGGTGTAATCTTGAAGGTTCAGGAACCATAAATTCAAACATTGTACGCTTACCATAGTTGTAGATCTGGTTTTTCATTTTCTTGTCGATCCATCTGTAAACTCCGGTAATGTGTTTAGGCTGTGCAGCTTCAGCATTATCAGTGTTGGTTACCTTTCCTCTGTTATCATATTCATGAACATTGGTTTCCGTATATTCCTTGATGATTTTCTGTACTCTTTCTTCTGAAATTTTAGTAAGAACTCTTTCCATTGCTCTTTCTGTAATTTCCTGAGATTTCATTACAGCTTGTCTTGTACTGTCGTGCTGTGCTGAGTTATTGGCATAATCTGCTCCGATTTCAAACTTCATGGCACTGTCATTTCCATAGCTGAATCTTGTGTAGGCAGAAATACTTTGCTGCTTTTCAATTTCTTTCGCAACTTCGGTCTGCATATCCGTTCTGGAAGTTTTGGAAGTGTCTGACATCTTCTCTGTTTCCTGAGATTTGGAAGTTGTATCCGTGATTTCAGAGTATTCTCTGGAAACGGAAGACTTATGTCTCAGTTCGCTTGCCATAACGTTCTCAATATTGGACACTTCTCCCGGAACATAAGCATGAACACTTTGCACGACTTTCATATAATCTGCTACACCCAATCTTTTGATCCCGAAATTTTTTCGTTTTTGGGTTGTAACTGGTTCAGGTGTACCCGGGTTTTCAACTGCTGCACGCTTCAGAGTCAGCATTCCGGTAAGGTTTAAGTCTTCTTTCAGATATTGCGTGGCAATCTCTCCATAAGCCTGGCTTCCGTTATCAAAAATAATTTCTATTTTGAAACTGAAGCTGGTTCTGAATCTGTTTACCAAAGCCGCAGGTAAGGTAATTTTATTATCAACTACAGAAATATTGCTGTAATTTTCTTCGAAAGTTCCGGCAGCATCTGTTGTAGCTGTAATTTTAGCATTGGCAACGCTCCACGAAACATCTTCAACTTCAAAAGAAAAATTAACAAATCCTCTGCTGCCTGCTACTACGTAAGCGCTGTGAGCATATAAGCTGTATGCCATCGGTGTTCTGGCTGTATTCTGAATAAGAGGTATTGAAGCTCCGCCGATATTGGCATACTGTTGTTCCGGAAGAGGACTATTTTGAAGTGCCGTCTCCATGGAAGCAGAGATATTGTTTCTTACAACAAGTAAAGCATCAGCATAGCTTTCAATCTCATCATCAAGAACAATGGTCTGAGCACCCATTCTTAAGGTGTCGTGCGAAAGGATCTGAAGGCTGTCTGTATCTTCTGCCACAGAAGTTAGGCTGGTTGTGGATTCACCGAAAAGTTCCACAAAAAGGTCGAAAGATTCCGGAGAAAGCTTTGCCTGCAAATCTTCCAAATTGATTTCATTTTTGTACGTAAATACGAAAGGAGCAACTTCATATTCTTTCAAAGTGCTGTAAAGACGTTCTTTTTCTTCTTCGGACATGTCCGGAGTGATTTTACTGTCTACTTCGGCCAGCTTTCTGTCATACAGTTCCAAACGTTCTTTGTTTTCTGCCATATATTTGGAATACTCGTCCTGGTAAGTCTGATATCTGGATTTATGGAACTTTTTCTGAAGTTTTTCCAGTTCGGAATTCAGTGTGTTCAGAGATTCTTTTCTGTGGACCGCTTTGCTGGATACAAAAGAAGCTCTTGCTTCAGACTCTAATCTTTGAACCGTTCTTGCTGCCAAAGCCGGTTCGTAACCTTCAGCGTTTGCAGATGAAACTAAAGATGCCGTTTCTGTATCCTCTGAAAATAGAATGGTAGGAAGTATAATTTTTCCATCCATTGCTTTTTCCAATGGTTTTTCTCCATTAATTTTGATGATTTCCTGATCAGTAAGGTCCTGATTGCTGGCAAAGCCAAGCTGAATAGCCATTAAAATGTGGCTGATGGCTTCTTTAATATAGAAATCTCCCTGGGTAACAATCTGATAAATATAATTATTCCAAAGCTGGGAAAATATAGCAATTCCTTCTGCGTTCAGCTGTCTGTTGGTATTAATAAGGCTTTTGTAATAATCCGTAACGAACGTCCAGTCAGCGCTTTCTAATGTTTCTTTTTTAGAAAGCTTTCTTCCGATCATCAGAAGGTCTTTAAATGCTCCTTCTTCGATTTTCTTCTCGCTTTCGAATCCGGAATTGTTAAACTCACCGGCAGCCCTTTTCATAGCTGTAAATTTTAAAGTTTTGGCAGGTCTTCCAACGACTGCTGTATCAAAGACACCGGTTACTCCTTTAGGTCTGTGGATAAATCCTAAGTTTTTGTCTTTAATTTCTGTTAATTGCGGGTTTCTCAGACTTACAAATCTGAAAAGTGATTGTGATGCGTTATTGGTATTCATAGGGTTTGTTTCTTTGTAGTTAATAATTCCTTCTCCTATTAGGGATTTTCCGACAGTAAATGCTGATTTTACTGTTGATGTATTATTTGTTGACATGGTTGATTATTTTTTTGTGTATTCAAGGGTTAGGGTAAATGAATTGATAAGAGAATAATTGTAATCAGTTACATTCAACAGCTCAATAATGGCTCTTTCTCTTTCGATTGTGATATAGGCTTTTGTTCTCCATTGGTTGCCTGCAAATGCTGCTTTAAGATCAGCCCATTCTGTAAACATTTCGTTGGAGATAATGGTTTCAAGATCCGGGAATTCAGGTGTTAAATCGATTTCACCTGTTCTCGGAATCTGATTCAGATACAGGGTCTTTTTATAAACAGGCTTACCGTTAATCCATTTTCCGCCTGTCAGCTCTTCTTTGGTACTGTAGGAATGCTGTTTGTCTGCATATTGTTTCTGGATGTAATCATTTTCCTGGGCATTGTCTCCAAAATAAGTTTTAGAACTTAATCCTCTGGCATCTGTTGTTTCATGCTCTATAAGCACAGGTTCATCTATGTTCGGACTTGCAAAAATTCCTTTTACACCTCCACCGTTTGTCTGTCTTAAAGCGGCACCTACACCACTCAGCATCAAACGTGAGCCCTGTCCATAAGCGAAAACACCATTTTCTTTACTTACATCTACACTGGAGGCATTTGTTCCATCTAAATTGCCTGAAAACATCATTACAGATTCAGGAAATAAACCGAGTGCACTTTTTACACCATCAAGTTCATTAGTTCTGTAAATGATTCTCTCTTCCGGGTCTTCATCTGTAAACTGGATATTACCTGTCACTGGAGCTCCCGTCCCAGTTCCTGTTAATGAAATGAAATCAGTAAAGTCTGATAAGTTTTTATATCCAAGTACATTACCGGCGTTCAGAACCGCTACTTTTGTATAGGTGTTATCCGCTAAAGGTGTTCTTTTTGCAGAAACCACAGCATCAAAATCCAATGTTCTTGCAGCAAAGTCTCCACCAATTAAAGGCGTTACAAAATCATGGCGTCTTGCTACCGGATTGGATTCAATCACCAGTTTGTTGAAGGTTGAACCTCCTAACGGGGCATTACAGCCGATAACGACATTGTTGTCACCCCAAACCCCCATAGCATGTGTAGTGGAGGCGGCATTATATCCAACAAAAGTATTCGATCCCCATGCACCCGAAGTTGTCGCTTTTCCATGAATATTTCCCGCAAAAGCACCTAAAAAGGTATTCTGGGTTCCATTAGTTAAGGAATAAGCGGCTCCAAGCCCAAGCGCAGTGTTATTAGTTCCGGCAATATTTTTGTTTCCTGCCTCATCTCCGATATACGTATTTCCATTTCCTGTTGTTGTTTCAGTTCCCGCCTGTGTTCCGAAAAAAGCATTGAAATTACCTGTTGTAAGTTTAGTTCCGCTTGAAACACCCGTTGCGGTATTCCATCTTCCCGTAGTGGTTTCATTTAAAGCATAAGAACCAAGTGCTACGTTATTTGCTCCGGTGGTTAATTTTGATAATGTATTATAACCAATTCCCAATCCGTAGGCTCCGGTGTGATCCGTATTCAAATTTCCAAACCAGAAGGAATACGTTGTAGGACTGAAATTGATTTCGCCTGCTCTGCCCTGGCTTGGCTGAAAAATAATAGGTTTGGTTGTTCCGTTACCTCTGTCGATGACATTTTGTAAATTATCATTCCCGCTAAAAGTGGGTTTGTCAGAAAGGTCATTATAACTGCCTGTTACAGCTACTTTTTTCAGGATAACTTTTTCCTGTCCTTCCTGTGACAATGTAACACTTCCATCTGCATTGGTGGTGGGAGTGATACTGAATTCCGAAAGATTAATCTGAAAGGCAGAGCCATCATTCTGGGTAATGGTAATAATATTTTGAGAGGCATCATATGAAGCATTCTCAATACTGATATCACGGGTTACCAAACTGCTTAAATCTACCGATTTACTTTGCTGGACACCATTCTCACCTGTATAAAATACCGTTAAGATATTTCCATTTAATTGCGGAGCCTGAATAGCTGTCTGCGTTTCAATTTTTTCTTTCCAAAGCTGAGCATTCTGCGGATTTATATTGGATGCATTTGCATCTGCTTTTTGTGACAGATCATAATCTAATTGAGCTGCAGGAATCTTTTCATCTTTGTGCCAGTATGAATCATGCCACTCCCAAAATTCTTCCTGTACCGGGATATCTCCGTTTTCGAAATATTTTTTTAATTCTTGTTTTGTTTTCATTTGCTTAAAAATTTTAATTGATGAGTTTTCCTCCCACGATTTCCACTGTGCTGTCAAAAGAATAAGGTAAATAGGTCGTTTCAGGGCCTAATGTTACTTTTGTAAGCTGGTTAACTCTGAAAGCATTGTTTTCAATTTTGAGTACACTGGCCGGAATGGTTACTGAGGTGAGTTGATTGCTGACAAAAGCATCCGAGTGAATTTCTGTTACTCCATCGGGAATCTCAACAGATGTCAGCTTATTGGCAGAGAAGGCTCCTTGTGAGATAATCGTTATTCCTTTGGGAAGGCGAACTTCTTTCAGTTGATTGGCTGTAAATGCCTGTATTCCAATATTGATAACGCTGTCCGGAATAAATAAAGACGTCAATCTGTTATTGTAAAAAGCCCAATTGGGGATTTCGGTTACCTTTGGAGGAATTGTAAAGGTCGTTAAGCCGCCGTTACTAAATGCGCTTTCCTGGATAGTTGTTACAGAGTCAGGGATTTCTACGTCAGTTACCTGCAGACCTGCGGTGAAATTTTTGGGAATAGTGAGTGTTCCTTCTTTTATCACAATTTTTCTTTTTGAAAAGAAAGCCAGTGAAGCATTTTTATCAGCATCGATTTCAGCATAGAGTATGTTGAAAGTACCATTCTCCAGACCTGCAACTTTCTGCATGTCAATTTTTTCATCCTTATGCCAGTAAGAGTCCTGCCATTCCCAAAAGTCTTCCTGTTTTGGAATATCTCCATTTTCAAAATAGAGCCTGAGTTCTTCTTTTGTTTTCATAAAACGTTGTGTGATTTGTTGGTTAATAAATTGATTATATGTCCTGTATTTTGGTATAACAGGCTTATGATTGCTATATTTTAAGACATAGTTCTGGCTGTCCAGCATTTTGTGAATGGTGAATTCAAAGGGGTTCGGGGTTGTTTAATGAGATTGCTGTGCGTATATTACAGAGATTTAAAGGTAATGGCGGACAGCGTCAGAACTTGTCGTGTTTTTTTAATTTTATTTAAAAAATATCTTCTTCAGGTATTCCTTTTTCAAAATCTTCTCTGAAGAAGTTTTCAATGTCATTGAGATAGTTTTCATAATCCATCTCAGCATTTTCGATATCACTCCATTCTATCGTATAGAGATCTTCATCGATGAGTATATCTGTATTGTGATCTGGTGTTTCCATGTTTTGTGTGATAAGGTGTTGGTTATATTTTTTTGAACATATTTCAGGCTGTTCAGCATAGGGAAATGTTGAATTCAAAGGCTTCTTAAAGTTTTTTAGATTGTTGTTCTGTGTCTTTTTTGATACTCCAAAGGTAGTGGAGCGAAACGACAAAACTTGACGTGTTTAAAAAAGATTTTTTAATTTTTAAATATAATCTTAATAACTTATATAAGGTAGTTATAAGGCAAAAAGCTTATATTTTATTTTTGATGAGTTTCTGAACAATCTGGTTCAAAGTTTCTCGGTTATCATCAATATAGCTCAGTCCGGCCTGTATCAGATTCTCAATATTGGATCTTCTTACATTATCCATGGCGGGAGAAGCATTTTTCAGTGAAGGATTCAGACGATAATAATTTTTTTGATTTCTAAGTCCCAGAGTCTGAAACATCTGTTCCAGCTGGTAATCTACTGTTTCCGCATTGGCAGACATCAAAATGTCAACAATAGGGCTTACCCAGCCAATTTTTCCTGCTTTTTCCAGTCTTTTAAAAGAGTAGGGCCTTGCTTCGATCCCTGTTCCGATGGAAACTATTATCATATCGTTTACCGTGGGACGGTTAGCTTTCTGATGATTTTTTAAAACTTCTGCAAAAGGAATCTTTCTGGCCTCTGCATAAGCACACAATGCGGGATTATTGGCAAACATACCGCCATCAATCAGACTGAAAATCTGGCCATACATTGATTTAATCTGAACAGGACTGAAATACGTAGGAGCTGCTGAAGTCGCTCTGCAGATATCTCTTACATAGAAATTGTCTGTGCTGAGGTTGGCTTTCCAGGAGTTGAAAAGCTTTGCTCTTCTGTTTTCTATATCATAACTTGTTATCAAACAGGGTTTTATTAATTCTTTTAATTCTAAATTTCCAAAGAAATCATGTAAATTTTTTTCCAGAGCTTCCTGGGAAATTTTTTCATTCAATAATCCGAATGGATTAACCAGTTTTTCCCAAAAGGAAACCTGGAAGATGTCGCCGCCCTTTTCAGCATATAATTCTAATCCTTTCTGAATAGAATATTTTGCTTTTCGGGTTTCATCAGGAGAGAGAATAATAGAAGCAATCAGACCTCCGGTGCTGCTGCCAGCTACCAGATCAAAATAATCTCCCAGCTTGGCGGAAGGCTTATCATAATACTGGAGCTGTTCTTCTATGTAACGCAGAATAATGCAGGTTACAATTCCCCTTATTCCACCTCCGTCCAAAGAAAGAATGGTTGTCTTTTTCATGTGATATTTTTAATGGTTTGTTAAAAGGACACATGCAATCTTACATCTACAGAATCTGTTTAATATTTTAAAAATTGTGGAGATTCCATACTTAGATTTCATTGCTTTTTTTGTTGTTTTCTTATAAAGCAAAGGTAGTCTGGGGAAGCGACAGAACGTGTCGTATTATATTTAATTTCAAATAAATGAGACTAAAAAATAACGTAATTCTGCTGGTCTTTTGGCATCTTCAAAAGCGTTCTCCAGCTGGTTTTTACAGGTCCTTTTTTAGAGGGAATTGTCTTTTTTTCAAAGTGGGGAAGGTCTTTAAATGTTTTCCAGTTTCCGCCCCAATCCCAGCCGTGGCGGGCAAAGATTTTTACACATTCGTACCAGTCTGCAACGTTGTCATTATCCCAGTCTTTTGCCGTATCCCAGCTTGCTGTTTTTCCGTCAATCATAAGACAGATATCTACTGCAAGGCCATAGTTGTGAATGCTTTGCCCTGCCTTGGCATTGGTTACTTTTTTTCCTGAAGTAATTCTTCCGATTGCATAAAGCTTTTCCTGCTCTTCAAAAGATCTTAATCCCTGAGTGATCCGCACTTTGGCTCTTCCGGTAAGTGCTTCATCACATTCCTGTATAATTTGCTTCACTTCATCTCTTACCAACGGGTGAAGTTTCTGAATCCGTTCTAAGGTTACTTTGTCCATATTTCTTATTTTCTTGTAGAACAAAAGTATAGCGCGGATGCGACGAAACTTGACGTGTTTTATTTAAAATTCTATAAATATTCAACCTGAGGTGAAAAACATAAAGTAAAAAGATTTAGAAGGAGATAAATTCATCCATACACAAAAAAATAAGAAAAAATTGTTTTTAAATTTTTAAAAATCAAATAGAAGTAGTAAATATGACGGATAAAACACAATATCAATGCATACCATCCTACCTTTTTTATTGGCCATGATTGTGGCTATTGTGCTGCTCAACATGTGGGCTACAAAATTAAAAATTGCTTATCCTGTTTTACTCGTTGTATTCGGACTGCTTGTTAGTTTTGTCCCAGGTCTTCCGGTGGTAAAGATCAATCCGGATCTTATCTTTTTTATCTTTTTGCCTCCTCTTTTGTTTGAGGCTGCATGGTCAATTTCCTTTAAAGAAATGAAAAGATGGTGGCGTATTATCGGAAGCTTTGCTTTTTTAGTGGTCTTTTTTACAGCGCTGGCAGTAGCGGTGACAGCGAATTATTTTATTCCCGGATTTACACTTGCTCTCGGGTTTTTGCTGGGAGGCATTGTGTCTCCACCGGATGCTGTGAGTACAGGAGCCATTATGAAATTTGTAAAAATACCATCCACTACATCTGCGATTCTGGAAGGAGAAAGTCTGTTGAATGACGCTTCCTCTCTTATTATATTCCGGTTTGCTCTGATTGCTGTAGGAACCGGACAGTTCGTATGGCAGGAAGCTTCTCTGGATTTTTTATGGATGGTAATCGGAGGTGCAGGAATTGGGTTAGTACTGGCATGGATTTTTGTACAGGCTCACAAGCGGCTTCCTACAGAAGCTTCTTCTGATATTGCCCTGACCCTTATTGAACCGTATCTGATGTATTGGGTCGCAGAGCAGTTTCACTGTTCCGGAGTTTTAGCTGTAGTTTGTGGTGGGTTGTATATGTCTGGAAAACGAATGATATTTCTAAACAGTACCAGCCGTATCATGGGGTATAGCGTATGGGAAAGCTTCGTATTTATTCTGAATGGCATCGTATTCTTAATAATAGGGCTCGAGCTTCCTGAAATTGTCGGAGGGCTGCGGTCAGAGGGAATTCCTTTGAGAATTGCTATCCAATATGGAGTGTTGGTGACCGGTATTCTGATTGCTGCCAGAATCATAAGTTCTTATGCCGCCATGCTGGCTACATTGATTTTCCGGCCAAGTGTCGCTCCCCGTGCTTCTTCCGCAAGAAGACGTCTCCTGATGCCTTTGATGCTTGGATGGACAGGAATGAGAGGCGTTGTCTCACTGGCCGCTGCCCTGGCCATTCCGATTACCCTTGAAAACGGACTCCCTTTTCCCAACAGAAACCTTATCCTGTTCATTACTTTCGTGGTAATCTTGCTTACCTTACTCGTACAGGGACTTACTTTGCCTTACTTTATAAAATATGGACATGTATTTGATGATTTCACAGATGAAGAAAAAGATAAAAAGACACGGGAAGAAATAAAATATAAACTAAAGCAGCATGTCTACCATTTTCTTAAAACCAAGCATGAAACTGAACTGAACAGCCATGCAGGATTGGAAAGAATGCTGAAACAATGGGAAGAAAAAATACAGACCAATAATACCGAATGGATGAATGAAAAGACCAAAGATATCTTTTTTGAAATGCTGGAAAGCCAGAGACAGTTTCTTTCAGAACTGAATAAAGATATTTCCGTTAATGAAGAAATTATCCGCCATCAGCTGTACCAGCTCGACCTTGAGGAAGAACGGCTGAGGATGATTTAATCTATAATTAGTTACATGGTTTGATCTTTTATAGCAAGAACCTTATTTTCTAATTCCGTAATATTATTTTTTAGTTCTGAAAATATATCTTTAAAATTATAATTTTCAAAACTGGTTGAATCAAAATCTTCAGGAAATATACCTGATGCATACTGCCATATCTCTATAATTTCTCCCAAAGGGATATCATAAGGCTTATAAAATGCATTGTCAGAAACCACTGTGATTGATTTTTTCTTTTTAGTCTTCAATCTCTTGTAAGAAATACCATCATTCAAAGTCACAAAAACATAACTTTTATTCGGTTTCAGGTCATCAATATTTTCAACATATTTCCCGATAATATAGGAACCATCTTTAAAAGGAGGCATTGAGTCTCCCTGAGCCGGAAAAGCTCTATATTTTCCGTTGGTTAAAAAAGGAAGTGAAATCCTTTGCAGACTTTCAATATATTCCGGATCACTATAACCTGATAAATATCCCATTGATGCTTTCTGCGGAACGATTTCGATACTGTTATTTCCCAATTGATCTACAACAACGGGTAAGACAATTCGATTGTCAGGAAGTTTTAAAATATCTTCCAACGGGTACTTTCTGATGTCAACAGATACAAGAAGGTCAATACTGAGATTGAAAAACTTGGAAATTTTGATTAATATTTCGATAGGTGGCTCGGATCTGCCATCTTCATAAGATACGTATCTGGAACGGGTAAGTTTCAAAGTATCCGCTAACTCTTGTTGAGTTTTTTCTTTCTTACCTCTTAAAAAGCGTATGTTATCTGAAAAAATTGACATTGTTACAAATTGTAACAACAAAAATACAAATTTTGTTTAAAAACGTAACTAAATTTGTAACGTGAATCGTGCAATTGTACATATGGACCTTGATACATTTTTCGTATCCTGCGAGAGGCGTAATAACTCGCAGCTTCAGGGTATTCCTCTCATCATAGGAGGTGGAGACCGTGGAGTCGTGGCATCGTGTTCCTATGAAGCAAGAAAGTTTGGGGTTCGTTCAGCCATGCCAATTCGTATGGCACTTAGGCTTTGCCCTGATGCAAAAGTTATTAAAGGCGATCATGAAATGTATTCCAATTTATCACATACTGTAACCGAAATTATTCAGGAAAAAGTTCCGCTGATGGAGAAAGCAAGTATTGATGAATTTTATCTGGATTTATCAGGAATGGATAAGTTTTTTGGCTGCTACCAATGGACCAAAGAAATTGCTGAGGCAATTACCAAAGAAACAGGACTTCCGATCAGTTTTGCGCTGTCAACCAATAAGACCGTTTCAAAAATTGGTACCGGAGAAGCAAAGCCTGTTGGAAGGCTGGAAATCAGAGAAATGGAAGTGAAGCCATTTTTAAACCCTTTATCCATTAAAAAAATTCCAATGGTGGGTGATAAGACCTTTCAGTTATTATCAAGAATCGGAATCCGGACGATTCATACCTTATCTGAAATGCCGGTACTGGTTCTGCAGCAGATGATCGGCGTTAACGGAAAGGAACTCTGGAAAAAGGCCAACGGAATTGATGAAAATCCTGTTGTTCCCTATTCCGAAAGAAAGTCTGTCTCAACTGAAAGAACTTTTACCAATGATACTATGGATATTATCGAGTTAAAACGGATGATATCGGGAATGGCAGAGCAGCTGGCCTATCAGTTGAGACAGGAAAAATGGCTGACATCTACAGTGGTGGTAAAAATAAGATATGCCAATTTCGATACCGAGACCAGGCAGTGTAAAGTGTCTTATACCTCTGCTGATCATACTTTATCCAGGGTAGCATTAGACCTTTTTAATAAAGCCTATACAAGGAGAATGAGGCTTCGTTTGGTAGGGCTGAGATTTACAGGATTAGTACACGGAAACCATCAGATGAATCTATTTGAAGACACCGAGGAACAAATGAGTTTATATCAGACAATGGATGATATCAAAAACCGCTTTGGGTCTGATGCGGTAGGGCGTGCCTCCGGTTTTGACTTCGGAAAATAATTTTAAATCTTTCAACATGTTTATTAATTGTCATTCTTTTCACAGCCTTCGTTATGGAACATTATCCATACAGGAATTAGCAGAACAAGCCAAGGCTTTAGGGATCAAAGAGCTGGTGCTTACTGATATCAATACCGTGACGGGAATTTATGATTTTAAAAAAACATGTGAAGAGCTGGGAATAAAACCTATTCCCGGTGTTGAGGTCAGAAACGGGGGGAAACTTCTTTATGTAGGCATAGCCAGAAAATTCTCAGGAATTGGTGAGATCAACAAAATGATTACAGATCATAATTGTAATGGTAAAGAACTGACTGAAATTGCCCCTGAATTCAAAGATGTATTTATTGTTTATCCCATGAGTAATATTCCTCGGGAATTGAAAGACAATGAATTTATAGGAGTAAGAATAGAAGAATTAAATTTTCTGATACGTCCCGAATATGAAAAATACATCGCTAAAATGGTTGTTTTTCATCCTGTTACCTTTAGTTCTGATGAAAAATACGAATTGCATAAAATTCTGCGGGCTATTGACCACAACACCTTATTGTCTAAGCTGACCAAAAGAGAAGTTTGCCGCAGATCTGAGTATTTTATTTCCGAACAGGAGATGATAAAGGCATTTGAAAGATATCCCCGGATTATTGAAAATACGAAAAGCCTCCTCGAACAATGTAAATTTGAATTTGATTTTGGAAAAGTAAAGAATAAGCAACACTATAAAAAATCTAAAGAGTCTGATGTAAAACTTCTCAGAAGATTAGCCTATTTAGGATTGAAAAAACGGTACGGAAAAGATCATGAGACGGCAAAAGAAAGAGTTGAAAAAGAGCTGAAAGTTATTGATGAACTGAACTTCTGCGCCCATTTTCTGATCACCTGGGATATTATCCGCTACAGCAACAGTATGGGGTTTATGCATGTTGGCAGGGGAAGCGGCGCGAATTCCATTGTAAGCTACTGCCTTGGAATTACAGACATTTGCCCTCTGGAACTTGACCTTTATTTTGAAAGATTCCTCAATCTTAACCGCCAGGTACCACCCGATTTCGATATCGACTGGAGCTGGCAGAACAGAGATGCTATATTGGAGTATATCTTCAACAGGTATGGAAAAGACCATGTCGCCTTTTGCGGAACTAATGTTGAATTCAAATACAAATCAATTTTCAGGGAAGTTGGAAAGGTATTTGGTCTGCCCAAGGAAGAGTTGGATGATCTGGCAGGTAAATCAATGGAAGTTCATGACCGGAATTCAGTAGTGGAACAGGTGCAGAAATATGGTAAGTTATTGGAAAAGTTTCCTAATCAAAGAAGTATGCACGCCTGTGGAATCCTTATTTCGGAAGAGCCCATTACCCATTACACAGCATTAGAAATGCCCCCCAAAGGTTTTCCGATTGCCCAGTTTGATATGAACGTGGCAGAAGATATAAAAATGGAAAAACTGGATATTCTCTCACAACGTGGGCTGGGTACTATTAAAGACACGGTAGACCTTGTAAAAAAAACAAGAGGAATTGATATTAATATCTGGGATACAACGATTTCCAAAGATGAACAGAAAGCTAACGAATATTTGGCAATAGGAAGAACTATCGGATGCTTCTATATTGAATCTCCGGCCATGAGAGGACTCTTAAGAAGATTAAAATGTGATAATTACAGAATATTGGTTGCCGCGTCCTCTATTATCAGACCTGGAGTAGCACAAAGCGGTATGATGCGGGAGTATATATTCAGACATAATCATCCTGAGCAGTTTGAATATTTTCATCCCATATTTGAAGAGCACTTAAAAGAAACTTATGGCATTATGGTCTATCAGGAAGATGTGCTGAAGATTGCCCAGTATTTTGGAGGGCTGTCTCTTGCAGACGGTGATATTTTACGTAGGGCAATGAGCGGAAAAGGAAGATCAATCAAAAAGCTTCAGGAGGTAAAAGCTAATTTTTTTGAAAAATGTAGAGAAAAGGGGCATTCGGAAATACTTACTGCTGAAGCTTACAGACAGATTGAGTCTTTTGCCGGATATTCTTTCTGCAAAGCTCACTCCGCTTCCTATGCCGTGGAAAGTTACCAAAGTCTTTATCTGAAAGTATATTATCCGTTGGAGTTTATGGTTTCTGTGATTAACAATCAAGGTGGATTTTACCGCACCGAAGTCTATATCCATGAAGCAAAAATGTCAGGTGGAAATGTTCAGGTTCCTTGTGTGAATACCAGTGAATATAAGACAACGCTTAAAGGAACAGATATTTACCTGGGGCTGATGCTTTTGGAAGGGCTCGAAACAAGAGTAGCACATGGTATTGTTGAAGAACGCGAAAAAAATGGAGCATACAAATCGCTGGAAGATTTTATCAGACGAATTCCCATTGGTATTGAAACAATACAGATTCTTATTTTTATTGGCGCGTTCAGATTCACAGGTAAACCTAAAAATGAACTGTTGGTGGAAGCCCGATTACTATTGGTCAATTTTAAACCAGAACAGAGAGGGCTTATGCTGATTGAAGAACCCGTTCAGGAGTTTAAACTTCCGAAGTTAAAAAGAGAACAGTTTGAAGATGCTTTCGACGAAATCGAACTGATTGGTTTTCCGGTTTCATGCAGCCCTTTTGATTTACTGCAAACACGATACAGAGGATCTGTTTTCGTAAAAGATTTACTGCAGTATCATAAAAAACAGGTAAAAATGCTCGCCTATCTTATCTCAAGGAAGCATGTTCCAACCAAAAAAGGAACGATGTATTTCGGAACCTGGACTGATGCAAATGGAGATTACTTTGATACAGCCCATTTTCCGGATAGCCTGAAAAATTATGACTTTCAGGGTGGCGGCTGCTATTTATTACTGGGAACAGTAGAAGTAGATTTTCATTTTCCGACTGTAACGATTCATAAGATGGCCAAAATGCCAATGATCCCAGACCCCAGATACGCTTATGATAAAGAAAAACAATATGATATCCACAGACAGATTAAGGAAGATGTAAGTATGACTTTTCGAAAACCTTATCCACAGGCACATGAGATTGGGCTGCCAAGACATAGAATAGTTAAATAGTTTCTCTTATATTAACTTTAAATTTTCATTGACATTATTTTTAATTCAAAAATTCTGTTTATTTTTCCCTTTTATTATTTCTTATTGAATGGAAAATAAAATACCTGAAATCAATAATTTCATACATAAACTTGAACTGGAAGACTTTTCCGGATATGAATTTGTAGATTACTGGGACGCAGATACTACAGCTTTAGGACTGAAGAAGGGGAATGTTCTCATTTATATTTCAGCATACGACTATTTTAAGACCAATGGCTATGATGTCATTATTGAGGAGTCTGAAACAGGAACAATATTGAGATCGGAGTATGGGAGATCATATAATGAACTTCTTAATGACATTCAATCTTTTCTGAAATAATCTTTTCCATCCAAAAGCATAAATTCTTTAAAAATTTCTTACGAAATAAGGTTCAGTTTTATGGTAAAATAATAAAATTCCGTATTTTGATAATGTAAAATAATGCCATATTTTACTTGTTATCAATGTTTTAAGTGTTTGTGTCTTAAGCGGGGCTATTGTGTGGGACGTGCTTTTACATTTATCTTTGACCAAGAAATGTACTCGTTTTAAAACCACAAATTAAATGAAAAATCTAAGTATTTTGATGAAGGGAATTCTGGTTCCCTTATGCTTTACCATAAGCTATTCAAAAGCTCAAGTAGGTATTAATACTTCAAGCCCTCAAACTATTTTCCATGTGGAAGGGGCCAAAGATAATCCCTCATCCGGAGCTCCATCCTCTACCCAAATTTCCAATGATGTTGCCATCACTTCTACCGGAGAAATCGGAATCGGAACTTTAACACCGGCCACCAGAATCGATACGCGCTCAGCCACCAATACTGATAATGCAATCGGAATAGGAGAAACCAGTCAGACAGCATCAGCTGCAGGCGGAGGTGCTGTACGGTATAATCCGCTGAATGGTGGAAAGATGCAGTATTCGGATGGTATTGTATGGCAGGATCTTATTTCTTCCCCAACAAAGGCAGTAGTGGTAGCCAACCTTCAGGCAGCGAACTTTGCTGTTAAAATTCCCTATCAGACTGCTACAGGTATTACAGGCTGGACAGAAGTTTCCGACCCGACAGGAAACTTTACTCCCGGAACAGGTATTTTTACAGCGCCCAGAACAGGAGTATATCTTATTTCTTTTACGTATGACTTTGTAAGAATTCCTATTGTTTCAGGCTATTTTTCAGAAGCAAGATATGTTGTAAACGGAAGCAGTACGGTAAAAAAATGCGTGAAATCTTACTCCAATATCTCAAAACAGGCACAGGTGGCAGGATCTTGCGTTGCAGGCGTTCAGCTCAATAAGGGAGACACGCTTCAGCCGTATATCTATCAGTCTGTCTATAATGGCAACCTGAGTCTGAGAACCGATACTTCTTCTGCAAGCAATGAATATGGCTTTGTAAATCTTTCTATTCTGGAACAATAACACATTGAATATGATAAAAAAATTAGGACTGGCCCTGGTCATTTGCAGCAGCATAGTGATGAAGGCTCAGATAGGAATCAATATGTCTTCTCCGGAAGGAACGGTACACATTGACGGACAGAAAAATACAAATACTTCAATACCTTCCAGTTATTATGATGACGTAGTCATTACTTCTTCCGGAAATGTAGGAGTAGGAAAAAAAACTCCCAAAACAAGACTGGATCTGAGATCAGGGGAACGCCTGAATGCTATTGGAATCGGAGGAACTTCACAATCTGCATCTGCAGCAAAGGCAGGAGCGATGAGGTATAATTCCGGAACTCAGGATCTGAGCTATTCCAACGGAACAGCTTGGGTAGCACTGGCTCATAAGGCTCCCAATGATTTTGTGGATGCCGAAAATGCTTCCATACAAAGTTTCAGCAATGGAGTACAGACTGCCGTTACGGGCTGGACTAAAAAAACAGATGTGAACAGCAGTTTCAATGCCGGTACAGGAACTTTTACAGCTTCAAAAGCTGGGGTATATATTGTATCCTTTACCTTTTCACTGGCTTCCGGAAGTATTGCAGACGATTCAAGATATGAAACCTTGATCCAGACCAATTCCACCTCTTCCGCAACCGGTAAAGTTTTCAAATGTGTAGGAAGTTATCCCGGAAACAATACCATTGGAAACCGCGTCGCAGGAAACTGCTCAGGTATTTTCAACCTGAACCAGGGTGATAATATTACCGTAAGCCTGAATCAGAAACTGGGAAGTTCAAAAACCCTGGATACCGATTCTACGCTTACCTCTTTAAGTATTTTCGGATTATAAAAACATACATGATGAAAAAAAATTGTTTACTGATTTTAATGACGTTAAGCTTCCAGTGTGCATTTTCACAAATTGGAATCAATACCCCAAATCCGCAGGGCATTTTGCATATTGACGGACAAAAAGATAATCCTGCTTCAGGGTCTGTATTTACTCCAGCCCAGCAGAGTAATGATATCCTTGTGAACAGTGCAGGGAAAATAGGAGTTGGAACTTTGGTTCCAGCCGTAAAAGTGGATGCCAGAAATTCCGGAAACGGAGCCATTGGTTTTGGAACATCTGCCCTTACAGCTGCAGCCGCAGATGAGGGTGCCGTACGGTATAACAACGGTGTGGAATATTCCAATGGAAATGAATGGCTTCCTTTGCTCACAGCACAGCCTGCCAGTAATAAAGTAATCGTTATTGCAGCCAAAACGACAAATAATGTAAAACTGGCAACTCCTGCTGCTCCCACTATAACTGCGGGTTTACAGAACAGAGCGAGCAATTATCTTGTAGACTGGAGTAAAACTTTTGAAAGCAATTCCGGGACGAGCTTTAATGCTGCGACAGGTATTTTTACAGCTCCCAGAAATGGAATTTATGTAGCCACTTTCACTACAGATCTGGCTCCGCTGGCCATTAATTATACAACAGATCCTTTAAATCCTATTCAGATAGAAGCCATCTGGCAGCTTTATGATAACACGGCCGGACTGGCTGTCACCAATATTATCAACACCGTAAAATGTGCCAATACCATGTCCTCAAACAGCGTAGGAAATATTGATGCAGGAAGTAACTGTACTGCTTCATTCTACATGACAGCAGGGCAGAGGCTGATGCCTTACATCTGGTTTAATTTAAATAATTCAAACCTCGCTAATTTTTCGCTCAACAATACGGGTGGCTATAATAATCTTACCATAGCAGAACAGTAATCAGGAGATTTCATCAAGGGTTTTGATAAAAGCAGACGGGTGAAGTCCCGTAATCTTTTTGAACTCAAGAGAAAAAGCACTGTGGGAGGAATATCCCGTAATTTCTGCAAGGTGATTGATCTTATACTTTCTGTATTGAGGTTCATTTTTCAACTGGTTAATAATATAATTGATCCTCAGATGATTAATGTATTGGTTGAAATTGAATTTCTTATGTTTCTTAATAACCGTTGAAAGATATTTTGTGTTGATATTCAATGTGTTGGCAAGATTGTAACGCGAAATGTTTTTGTTGTTAAACTCAAGGTTTTCTTCAAATATTTTTAATCCCTGTAATATGTTTTCCTCTACTTCCGGCGAAATTTTTATTTCTGTTGGAGTAGAGGTATTTTTTGCCTGAATATCCTCAGAAATTTCCTGTGGATCTTCCTCATAAATAACGGGTGAAATGCCTTCTCTGTAAATTCTGGAAACAGCTTCTTTATGTTTTTTACGGAGACGGAGGGTCTTGAAAATCACAGCTCCTAAAATAATTATCAAAGCAAGACACGCAATAATAAGCCCTTTTGAGACAGAATGGCTTTCATTGAGCTGCTGATTAAAACTTTCTTCTTTTTTAGAAAGTGTTTTGTTGACGGCCATGGCCTTATTGTAAGCAATACTGTCTTTTAATTTAAGATTTTCAATTTTATATTTTTTGGTATTGGTATCGTCGTGAAGCTGGGCATAGGCTTCTTCAAGATTTTTAGTTACCTCAATCTTTTTTTCATTGAATCCATACCGATCTACAATGGCCAGCGATTTCTGATAATAAAGCACCGCACTGTCCGGTTTATTCTGTTTTGAAAAAGAAAATCCGATATCATTCAGGATGTTTGCCCGAAGATAATAATTGTTTTCCCCTACCAGCGAAAGGGCTTTTACAAAATAAGGTTTGGCCTCCCTGAATTTTTTTACCTCAGATAAATTATATCCCATATTGGTATAAGCGGAAATCAACAGTTCATTTCTTCTGCTGACATTTTTAAGCTTCTGAAATTCCTGGATGGCACTTTTGGAATAATACGCTTTCTCTTTATACTGTTCCTTGTTAAGAAGGATCAAAAAAGAATTATAGATCATTCCTTTCAGCTCATGTCCTTCCTCGGTATTATTATTTTTTACTTCAGCGAGTGCATTTCGGAGGCTGGCAGAAGACTCTTTAAGAAGACCGAGCTTTGCGTACTGGGTTCCCTGCATTCTGTATGCGAGCGCCTTTCCGATGCTGTAATCGCTTTGTATAGCTATTGTAAGCGCCTTATCTGCAAAATCAAGACTTTTCTCAGCATCAGATCTCAGATAGCTGTTGAAAGACTTTAAATAATAAGCTTTTGCTAAAAATTCCGGGAGATTTCTTTTCCATGCAGAATCTATAATCTTATTCAGAACAATTTCTGAGCTGTCCGGATTTTTGGACGATAGTATACGGGCATACTTATATTGTCCCTCAAAATCAAATTCCTGAGCGAATGTAAAAATTGAAATAATCAGGAAGAAAAAGAGAATAATTTTTTTCTTCATTGTGTGTGTTTTTTATTTTTTCTGGTACTTCCAGTTGCGGCCTTTACCTTCGGCTATCCATTCCAAAGACTGTTCCAATCTTTTATTTCTGGTAGCTTCTGTTTTGGCTTCTGTAAGCCATGCAATATACTCTTTTCTGAAAGATGGTGAAGCTTTTTCAAAAATTTCTTTTGCTTTCGGCTGAGTATCCAGAGCAGATTGAAAATAATCAGGAATTTCCATTTCTATCCTGGATGGGGGTGCTTTTTTCATCGTTACGCCCATATCTGTAAGCTCCATGGCTTCTTTAATTGCTCTTTTCAGCTGAGGTTGGGATGGAAGATCTTCAAGACGGGTTATTTTTCCCAAACTGAACATTGAACTTTTTTCAGTATTTGTTTCTATTTCCTTTAAAGTTTTCATTTCCTGATGCAGCCAGAATCCCAGGCTGCAATACTGCTTGAAAGCGGTGATGGAACATAAAATCTTCCCTTTATACATGAAAGTGGGAAACTTCCATTTGATGGCTTCTTCCGCATCAGGGCAGGCTTCATGAATGATTTCACGAAGATAATTTAAGATAGGTTTTGCAAAATCAGGAGATTTTTCAATGTATTCATCAACTTTTACGCTATGTTTTTCCATACTGTTTATCGGAATAGTTCTACAATTTCATTCACAAGGAATTTTACCTGGTCAGGTCTTCCTCTGTCATTCTTAGGATTACTGGAATAGCTCCCGGTTTTTACAATAACCATATTATGCTCCGGAACCATGATAATATATTGTCCCTGTAATCCCAGGAAATAATAATGTTTGATGGGGTTGTCATGATTAATCCAAAGTCCCATTCCATAAATGTTTTGAGACTTTTCAGTAGGAGTTCTCATCTCTTCAATGAAGTCTGCATTGAGAATCTGATGATCTCCCGCTTTCCCATCATCCAGAAAAAGCTGTCCAAGTTTGGCAAAATCTCTTGCATTGGAATGAATACAGCAATAGGCTTTTTCCATACCGTGATCATCTGTACTCCACTTGGCATTCTGTTCCATTCCCAGAGGAATCCAGAATTTTTCGGATAAATAGGTGGCCAGTGATTGATTCAACGCTTTTCGGAGTGCAAAACCAAGAAGCTGTGTCGAGCCGCTTTGATACTCAAATCTGACTCCGGGTTCTTCTTTAAATCTCCGGGAAAATACAGCTTTTACAAGGCTTTTTCCATAATAGGCTTTAGCATTGGGCAGAAAAGGATTGTTGTAATCTTCATTCCAGTCCAGTCCGGCTTCCATTTGGGCCAAATTCTTAAGGGTAACCTGATTTCCAAAGGGTTTGTTTTTAAATTCGGGATAAAAATCTGAGAACTTTTCATCTAGAGTTGGAATAATTCCTTCTTCCAGTGCCTTTCCCAGAAGCATCACCGTCACTGCTTTTGCCATAGAAAAAGAATTGGTTTGTGATAGCTGGTTGTAGCCTTCCCAGTATTGTTCATGAAGAATTTTTCCATTCCTTATCACTACCAAAGCTGCTGTTCGGGAGTGTTTTAAGTTTTCAACTAAATGTTTAGGTAATTCTGTTTTATTGTAGTCCGGATCTTCCTCCCAGAGTTTGGGTTCTTCTGTTGCAACAGGATTGCTCGGGAAAAGATTTCCATCATCAATATGGGCGCTTGATTTTCCTTTCAGATAGGTTTTGGAAATGCCATTGAATAAATAATCATATCCCAGAAAATAAGCTGCTGCCGCACCGGCTACAGCCCCGCCTATCATATATTTTAGTATTCTCATTTTTTATGAATGGGTCTTTAACAAATTTAAAATAATTTGGTTATAAAATTTAAAATGAATCAGCAAATAAGTTATTTTTGTTCTTATTGATGAAAACTATGACCAGAAAAATTTTTGTATTGGGGTACTTCCTGTTTTCAATCCTGGGAACAGCCCAGATGTATAAACCGATAGATACTGCAGATTATATACAGAGAAAAGCATTTTTAAAGAGTTTTGAAGGGAATAATGAAGCAACTGTAAAGAGATTAAAGTCCCAATATTCCGGGAAAACAGGCTCTGAATTATCCAAAATTTATAAAGAATTCGGAACTGATTTCGAAAAGCAGGTGAAGAATAAGGATTTTATTTTTAAATCTGAATTTGAAACCAGCATACAGTCTATGATTCAACGTCTTAAAAAGAATAATCCCACAATTCCTCACGATCTGAAAATTCTGATTGCCAAAGACAACACTCCCAATGCCTATTGCCTTGCTGACGGAACTTTTGTCATCAATATGGGGCTTTACAGCTGGCTGAATAATGAGGAACAGATTGCTGCAGTGATTTCCCATGAACTTGGACATAAAATAGAGGAACACTCTCTGAAGACTTTTTTGAAAATTATAGAACAGGATAAACAGGACAAACTGGTGGTTGAGAATATCAAATCCACTACGACAAGCAGAAGCCAGAGCCAGAACCAGAAGGCTTTCGATATTTTTAAAAACAGAGTCTACAAGAAAAGCGTGGAAAGAAGACAAAATGAAATACAGGCAGATTCTTTAGGGTATGTTATTTTTAAAAACAGTGATTTCAGGAAAACAGAATTCGTCAATGCTCTTCAGAGGTTACAGGATTTTGATACGATCTCTCCCCGGGAATTAAAGGTGGAAACCTATAAAAAACTGTTTAATCTTCCCAGGCAGGCATTCAATGAGAAATGGATGAAAAAGGAAGATTTTTCCCTGTACAATTATAACTTTTATAAAGAAAAGCTGAACAAAGATTCTCTGGCATCGCATCCTGAAGTTTCCAGAAGAATAGAAGCGCTTAAAAGGACTTTTACAGAGCTTGGTACTTCTGTGAGTCCGGAAAAACCTTCAGATCTTTTTTTAACATTAAGAAAAACTGCAAGGATGGAGATTTTACCCAATTATTTCCATTCGGAAGATTACGGACTGGGAATCTATGCTGCCATGCAGTTTCTGCAGGATGAAGAGGAAGAAAAATATTATAAAAGCTGGCTGGGAAGATGTTTCTCTAAAATATATGAGGCGAGAAAAAATTATAATCTGAACCGGTATCTGGATAGAATAGAACCTAAAAATCAAAGTGAAAGCTACCAGCAGTTTCTGAACTTTATGTGGAACTTAAGCCTTGATGAAATAAAGAATATAGCAGACTTTTATCAGACGAATGAGACGCTGGCAAAAGCAAACTGATTTTAATTATAATGATTGAAATATCAAGATAGGAACGGGCTATTGTCCTGAGCTTAGTGGAAGGGAACCCGTTTTTGAAATAATAAAAATCCCGCTGGCTTAGGTCAAAACATGAAGAAAGAACCCTGATGTTTCGTCAGGGTTCTTATTATTTTAGTAATTTAATTTCTCCAAACGGATTTTATTGAATTTCTCTTTCTCGTTATACTCCCGGAGCAGGATATAACCTTCTTTTCCTACATACGGCGTAACGGCATAATTGTCCTTTTCAGAGATCGGAATAATCTCCTGTTTGAATTTTCCATCAATAATGGTATTGATAAACAGATTCCATCTTTTCTGTTTGGTGACTTCATCTTTTTGATAGTCACGATAGAAAAACACCACATCTTTTCCTCCGTTAAGGTACTGTGAAAACAGATAATCGCTGTTCACCCATTTTGATTTTTCCTTTTCAAAAACCTGAACATTTTTCACTTTAAAATCCTTATCCGTGTAGATGTACACAAGATCAGTCGTCTTTGGTGCGTTATACTGACCGGCCGGCTTATACTTTTCTGATAAAATACCCACACTTCCATCATTCATAAAGTACATGTCTTTAGTCTGAAGCATGTATCCGCTTTCTACCATACCATTTTTATTGAGCTTCGGGAGAAAAGCAGAGATGTTGGGCTCATAATTAATTGTTTTCGTATCTACAGAGAAATCGGATTTGTTGAGGAGCATTCTCGCAAACCCTACTGATTCTGAGTTATCATAGTTTCTTCCCAGCAAAACTACTTTATCATCAAAGGTTTTATCATTATCAAGCTTTCTGTAATTGGAGTAGAAAGATTCAATATTGTCTATGGTATCATCAGATAATCCGGTAATGGGTTTGCTGGATTTCTCTTTTCCGGTTTTCATATCAAGAACCATGAGGCTGAATGTTTTCTGCTTGTCATTCACTTTTTTCATAATGCAGTACATATTGTTCTCATCCCTTTCCAGAACAGAAAGGGTAGTGTACAGTTTTTTGCTGCCGTCTGTGTTGTATTGATACCTCCAGATTTCCTTTTTGTTTTCATCAAACCTCATGAGGCTGTTGCTGTTTTCATACTTGCCGTAATCTTTGTATTCAACAGCAAAATAACCGCCTTCTTTCAGTTCTCCTACCGCAGAAACGTAGTTATAGCCTTTCTCTTTTTTCTCATCACGGTTTTCCTTACGCTGTTCTTTCCAGCTCTTCGGTTCGTTGATCTCTTTGAAAGTACCGTTTTCCAGATAGTCGTAATATATTTTCCGGGTAATGGAGTTGGTTTTCGGATCTATTACCATAGAAACCGGAGTAAATACTTCTTTACTTTTCACAAGAGAATAATCCATCATGGAAGGCTTTAAGATAATCTGGCCTTTAAAATCAACATATCCCAGATAAGAGGCTGCCGTGATATCTCCTTCAAACTCCTTATTGGCAACAGGGTTGAGGTTTTTATCAAGAATTACATACTCAAATTTCTTGGTCTTGTCACCGGATTTACCATAAGAATAGAGAGAAACGTAACCGTACAAATTATCTTTATCATCGAATAGCGCATTCATTCCTACGTGATCGCCTGCAGCTAATGTTGTAAGGTCCTGAGTTTGGGAAAAAACAAATGTCTGGATCAGGCCAAACATCATTAGAGTTATTTTTTTCATGGTTAGAATTTGAGGTATAAAAGTAATAAATTAACCCATATGTTGCGAAAAATAAAAAAGCCCTGAAACCAGGGCTTTGTAACTATAATTGAGAAAGTAAATTTCTGAAGTTCGTTTTTTCATCAATGATTCTTCTCAACTCTGAAACAGGAACTCTTTCCTGCTGCATTGTATCTCTGTCTCTGATGGTTACAGTGTGATCTGTAAGAGAATCGTGATCCACAGTGATACAGTATGGAGTACCAATCGCATCCTGTCTTCTGTAACGTTTTCCGATAGCGTCTTTCTCTTCGTAGAACAGGTTGAAATCATATTTCAGATCATTGAAGATCTTTTCTGCATATTCTGCTAAGCCATCTTTCTTCATCAATGGAAGAATAGCTGCTTTAATGGGTGCCAATGCCGGAGGTAACGATAAAACCGTTCTTTCTGAACCGTCTTCCAACACTTCGTCTCTTAAACAATGAGAGAATATGGAAAGGAATAATCTGTCTAAACCTACTGAAGTTTCCACTACATAAGGAACATAGTTTTCGTTTCTCTCAGGATCAAAGAACTGAAGTTTTCTTCCTGAGAATTCTTCATGCGCTTTTAAGTCGAAATCCGTTCTTGAGTGAATACCTTCCAGCTCTTTAAATCCGAATGGGAAGTTAAACTCAATATCAGCCGCCGCATTCGCATAGTGAGCAAGCTTTTCGTGATCGTGGAATCTGTAGTTCTCATCTCCCAAGCCTAAAGCTCTGTGCCAGTTCAGACGTTTCTGCTTCCACTGTTCGTAGAATTCAAGTTCTGTTCCCGGAGCTACGAAAAACTGCATTTCCATCTGTTCGAATTCACGCATTCTGAAAATGAACTGTCTCGCAACAATCTCATTTCTGAATGCTTTACCGATTTGTGCAATACCGAAAGGAAGCTTGTGACGTGAAGTTTTCTGTACGTTTAAGAAGTTAACGAAAATACCCTGAGCCGTTTCAGGTCTCAGATAAAGATCCATAGCACTGTCAGCAGAAGCACCAAGCTTTGTACCGAACATCAGGTTGAACTGTCTTACTTCCGTCCAGTTTTTAGAACCTGTATCAGGATCTGCAATTTCAAGCTCCTCAATTAAAGCTTTTACATCAGCAAGGTCTTCATTTTCAAGAGATTTTGCCAGTCTTGAAAGAATAGCCTCTCTTTTTGCTCTGTATTCAATAATTTTTGGATTGGTAGCAACAAACTGATCTTTATCGAAAGCCTCACCGAATCTTTTCGCTGCCTTTTCGATTTCCTTATTCTCTTTATCTTCAATTTTAGCACAATAATCTTCCACCAAAACGTCTGCTCTGAAACGTTTCTTGGAATCTTTATTATCAATCAATGGATCGTTGAAAGCGTCTACGTGGCCCGATGCCTTCCAGGTTGTTGGATGCATAAGGATCGCCGAATCAATGCCGACAATATTTTCGTTAAGCTGTACCATAGCTTTCCACCAATATTGTTTGATATTATTTTTTAGTTCGGCACCGTTCTGTCCATAATCATAAACAGCGGATAAACCATCATAGATCTCACTCGATGGGAAAATAAAACCATATTCTTTAGCGTGAGAAATCACTTTCTTGAAAACATCTTCTTGCTTTGCCATAATTTTTTTACGTCTGAAATGCAAAAATAGCAATTTGGATCCAAAATCATGAGATTCAATAAAAAAAGCAGTTAATAAACAGACAAATATTGACAATTTAATTTTTAAGGAGCCGGGAACCCGCTCTCCGTTGCAATTCCTCGCTCGGCGGCTCTGCTTCGCGCCGCCGCCTCACTGCGGGATTTTCTCTCAGATCGGGGCTATTGATAAAGGAATGTCTAAAACCTGTTAGGTTTACAAAGATGGCAGCATATAATATCAATCGAAAAATCTTTACTTTTGCCGGATGTTAGAAATTCTTTATCGTGACGAGCATCTTATTGCCATCAACAAACCCAGCGGATTACTGGTTCATAAATCTTTTTATGCCGGAGAAGCTGATACATATGCTATTCAGGAGTTGAAGAAACAGATCGGGCAAAAAGTGTATCCCGTACATCGGTTAGACCGGAAAACTTCGGGGGTTCTGCTTTTTACTCTGGATAAAGATACTCTTAGAATCATGAGCGAGCAGTTTGCATCACGCGATGTGGAGAAGAAATATCTGGCCATTCTTCGGGGTTGGACAAAAGAAGAAGAAACGATTGATTATGATTTAGTTAATGAAAATGAAGTTAAACAAAACGCCGTTACAAACTATCGTCGGTTGCAGACTTCGGAAATAGATTTACCTTTTTTAAAACATCAGACTTCGAGATATTCTTTGGTAGAAGCCATTCCTGAAACGGGAAGATTTCATCAGCTGAGAAAACATTTTAAACATATTCTCCATCCGATCCTGGGCTGTCGCAAACATGGCTGTAACAAACAAAATAAATTGTGGCTTCAAACATTTGACATCAACAAAATGACGCTTCATGCCCATCAGTTGATTTTTAACCATCCTGTTTCTAATGAGAGAATTACAATAAATGCCACTATAGATGAAGAGTTCAAAAGAGTAGGAGATATCCTGAAATTCGATCTGAGTGCGTACTCTTCATTAAAACCTTAAGATTTTAAATATCCTTGTCAAGGTTTTAAACCTTGACAAGGATGGTGAAGGTATTTCTCTGTTTCTATTGTTTTAACGCAATGCTCGCAAAGTTATTGATAAATAGCTTTTATTTCCGATCGGGAGTGCACTTCGTTCAGCAAAGACTGATAATGTGTACTTCGCTTAGTGAAACGCCCTTGCGAACCAAATGTTTTCATGATTGTCCTATTTCTTTGCAATCGTAGCGTTTAAAAAAATTATCTTACCAATATGTATATGTTATAGATGCTATATATGAGATATTTCGATAAAATATCATACATCAATCCAACATTAATTTTAAAATGAGTAATTTTGTAAAACTTTTTTTCAATGTACAAATCGCTCATTCGTCCGATCCTTTTCAAATTTGATCCTGAAGAAGTTCATCATTTTACATTTTCAATGCTTAAAAATTTTGGATTTCTTACCAAACTGTTTTTACCCAAACCTATTGAAGACAAACGTCTGGAAAGAGAAGTCTTTGGATTGAAATTTAAAAATCCTGTAGGACTGGCTGCTGGTTTCGATAAAAATGCAGTGTTATTTAACGAATTGGGAGATCTTGGTTTCGGATTTGTAGAAATCGGGACGGTAACTCCAAGAGCGCAAGCCGGAAATCCTAAAAAAAGATTGTTCCGTTTGATTGAAGATGGCGGAATCATCAACAGAATGGGATTCAATAATGATGGTCTTGAAGCAGCTATTGAAAAACTGAAATCCAATAAAGGAAAAATAATTATCGGTGGAAACATCGGAAAAAATACAGATACAAGCCCGGAAAACTATACCCAGGATTACTTAGACTGTTTTGAAGGTCTTCATCCTCATGTAGATTACTTTGTCCTGAATGTAAGCTGCCCGAATGTTGGAAGCCACGCCAAACTGGAAGATGTAGACTATCTGAGAGAGCTGATTACGGAAGTGAAAAAAATAAACAAGTCAAAATCTGTACAGAAACCTATACTGCTTAAAATTGCACCGGATTTGAATAACAATCAGTTAGATGAAATTATTGATCTGATCGCAGAAACAAAAATAGATGGTATTGTAGTTTCCAATACATCCGTGAACAGAGAAGGGCTGAAAACGTCTCCGGAAGTTTTAGCACATATAGGAAATGGTGGATTAAGTGGAAAACCCATCCGTGAGAGAAGTACAAAAATGATCAAATACCTTGCTGATAAAAGTAACAGGGCATTTCCAATCATTGGAGTAGGAGGAATTCACTCTGCTAAGGATGCGATGGAGAAGCTGGATGCAGGGGCTACACTGGTTCAGCTATATACTGGATTTATTTATGAAGGCCCGGAACTGATTAACGACATCAATCAGGAATTACTAAAAAGAGCCACCAGGTTACCGAGATAAAATAAAATAGAGTTGATATGACTCTCTTTTTTATTTTGACTTTACAACAGATGCGTTTTTAATATTTACTGTAAGCGTATGGGGTGGAGTGCTTTCGGATTTACCGATTTTATAGATAATCGTTTGTTTATCTTTGGATTTCGTTTTGCTAACGTCATATATATTTTCGCGGCAGCTCTCAGTCAGGAATTCTTCATAGCTTTTATAATTCCAGTCTTTTGTGAAGTAAAGAACCCGGTAGCCTTTCTCTCCATTGCTTGCCCCGCATTGCCCGCAGGCATTAAAATTTGATATTTCCTCAAAATACAGTAAAATCCTGTTCCCGTTTTCTCCTGAGGAATAAGATATTAGCTCGTTTCCACCTGCTTTATTGATGAAATCATAGGTGTTGATTTTCTTGTTATTCGGTAAGTACAGATAATTGTTGAGACGGTAGAGCATCGTATTGCCTGTAAACAATTTTGCAGGCTGAGCTTTTCCATTCAGATAAAAATGTCCGGGAACAGGGTTGGTATTCTGGCTGCTATTTTCAAATACAATAGATTCCTTTGGGGCTAATTTATGGGCTATTTCATCAGTCTTTTCTACCTTCTGAAGAGAGGTGATCTGTTCTTTCAAAAGCTTTGAATTCTGTTTTTGTTTCGCTCCAAAATTATATAGCGACAAATTTCCATAGTAATCATATATTCCGGTAAGAGGGATTTTCTTTTTGTACTTGTTATAATAATACCATCCATCAACATAATGCTGATACTGGTCACAATCTACTATTCCTGTATAGTTGAGTTCTATGGTAATCGGAATTCCTCCGATTTCTCCCGTAAAGGTCTGGGAAGAATCCGTTACTTTCTTTAATTCAACTTTTTGACACAGAGCAAACGTGAGGAAACAAAAAAAGAAGACACTGAAAATTTTTTTCATGGTTGAGTTGTCGTGGATTTTAGTTTTTTTAAATGAAGAAGTGTGCGATGGTATAGATAATCAGTCCTACCAAACCTCCTACCAGCGTTCCGTTGACCCGGATAAACTGCAGGTCTTTCCCTACTTCCAGTTCCAGTTTTTCACTGAGCTCTTTTCCTTGCCAGTTCCCAACGGTAGTACTGATGAGGTTTCCGAATTGATGAGTGTTTTTCAGAATGTATTTATAAGCCGTTACGCGAACCCAATGGTCAATTTTATTCTGAAGGTTTTCATCTGTTTTTAAATTCCGGGCAAACTCATTCAGATTTTTTGAAAGGTAATTTTTCAAAGCGGAATCCTCCTCCTGAAGTTCTTTCATCAATGTCCTTTTAATGGAAACCCAGATATCATTGGAATATTCATCCAGTTTATCATTTTTGAGAAGACCGTTTTTAATCGTTTTAAATTCCTCATCCCATTTCGGATCTTCTTTCAGATCAACGGAAAATTCATGAATTTTCTGAGTGATCAATGCTCTTACTTCATGCTGGGGATCTTCTTCTATTTCTTTGAAAAAATCAGAAAGTCCGTCGGCAATTTTATCAGCAATTTTGTTATCTACAAAAGATGGAATGAACGAATAACTGCCTTTTTTTACTCTCTCCTGGATCATTTCATCGTTTTCAATGATGTATTCTTTGATCTGTTTTGAAAGATTGGTGATGATTCTCTGGTGATCATTTTTTTCCAGTATATAACCGATTCCGTTTCCAACCACTTTGTTAAGCTTGATATCATCCGTCATTTCAGACACCTTTTTGCTGATAAACTGGCTTACTGTAGAATCATCCAGTTTATTGAGAATATCAAGAACAATATCCGAAAGGTTTTTAATCAAAATGTCCTGGCTTTTTTCCTTTGCCAGCCATTCTCCGGCAAAATTGGAAACTTTAAGCTTTTGGATGTAAGGGCGAATATTCTGAGGTGAAAGGAAGTTCCCCACTACAAAATTTCCAAGGTTGTCTCCCAGTCTCTGCTTACTGTTTTCAATCAGATTGGTGTGGGGAATGGGAAGGCCAAGAGGATGCCGGAATAATGCAGTGACCGCAAACCAGTCCGCAAGCGCACCCACCATTGCCGCTTCGGAAAAGGCCCGGACATAGCCAATCCAGTGAGAGTTATCAGACTTCTGTAAAATAGTGGTAACAATGAAAATAACAGCCATCAGGACAAATAATCCGGTGGCAAATGCTTTATATTTTCTAAGTTGTTTTCTTTTTGCTTCGTCATTCATATTCTCAAATTTACTAAATTTGGTTATGAAACCATTCGTGGTTAAAGAATTAAAATTTACTATGAAATTTTTAATTTCAATAACCCAATTAATTATTCTGCAGGCATGTACGCAGAAATATGAACCTATTAAAAAAACTCCTATGGAAAATACACAAGCAAAAAGCAATCCATATTACTCCAGAACAGATACTTCAAAACTCAATGTTTCCAATGAAGAATGGAAAAAAATCCTTGCTCCGGATCTATACGCAATAGCCAGAGAAGCGGCAACAGAAAGAGCTTTTACAGGAAAATATTACGAATTTGATGAGGTAGGAGAATATTATTGTGCGGTATGTGGAAATCATCTGTTCCGTTCGACATCAAAATTTTCCAGCAGCTGCGGCTGGCCGAGTTTCTTTGAAGCTGATAAAGAAGGAGTCTATTATGTAAGAGATCAGTCGTACGGTATGGATAGAGTAGAGGTACTTTGCAAAAGATGCGATTCCCATCTGGGACATGTTTTTGATGACGGTCCGAAACCTACAGGATTAAGATATTGTATGAATTCTGTAAGCCTGGAATTCGTTCCGGATTCTCAAAAATAAATGCTTTAATTCACAAAATCAGGACGTTAAAGTTTCTTAAATAGCGTTAAACTTTGTAGAGTTATAACCCCTTGGTAGTTATGTTTTTATAATTTTGCCCCACTAATTTGGATTTATATAGTATTGAATGAAAGGATTTTATAGCGTATTAGGCCTTGTTTACATGGTGACGACTTCATTCTACATTTCCCCAAAAGTGGTGGCGAAAAGTGAGAATGTGAAAACAACGAAAACTGAAAAAGTAGCTGAAACGAAATCTGAGAAGAACACTGCAGCAGTGTCTTCATCAGAAGCACTGTACCAATCTATTGCATTTGAGCCGGGGCATGAACTGAATTATGAAGTGTTCTCAAAAGCATTGACTGGCTATGAAAATTTAAAAAAAGCAGGATTGCTTACCCAGGACTCGCATTTATTGACTATCTGCGATTTTTCTATGTCTTCTAACACAAAAAGACTTTGGATCATTGACCTCGAAGACAAAAAAGTTCTGTTCAACTCATTGGTAGCACACGGAAAAAATACCGGCGAAGAATTTGCGACGAATTTTTCTAACAAGGAAAGTTCGCTGCAGAGCAGCCTGGGATTTTATATCACGGATGCAACCTATCAGGGTGATAACGGATACTCTCTGAAATTATTGGGAATGGATAAGGGCTTTAATGATGCTGCATACAGAAGAGCAATTGTAATGCATGGTGCGGATTATGTGAGTGATGCATTTGCTGCGATGCACAAAAGAATCGGAAGAAGCTGGGGATGCCCTGCCGTCCCAAGAGAACTGACACAATCTATAATCAATACGATTAAAGGCAAAAACTGTCTGTTCATCTATTATCCTGATCAGAATTATCTTTCTTCCTCAGAATGGTTGAAAGCGTAAGATTAAAAAAGCAGTCATTTTTGACTGCTTTTTAATTTTTGGAAGGAAATTCCACAGTAAATACACTTCCTTTGGATACTTCAGAATTGATAGTCAATTTTCCTTCGTGTATTTCTACAATTCTTTTTACAATGGAAAGACCGATTCCGTTTCCTTTTTCGAAACTCTTATTGGAACCGCGGTAAAAAAGATCAAAAATTTTTGAAAGATCCTTTTCTGAAATACCGATCCCATGATCAATAAAATGGATTTTGATATGTTCCTGTTGGGTTTCTATCTCAATATGACAGCTTTTGTCTGCCGAATATTTACAGGCATTCTCTATTAAGTTGGAAAAAGCAACCTGCAGCAGGTAAGGATTGCCATAAAAATCATAATTGTTTTCATCATCATCTGAGGCATTGCTCATATAATTGATCCCGATTTTGTAACTGGCATTTTTCTGCAGCAATGCAAGCTTGGCTTCTGCCAAAATCTCATCCAGACGTAGATTGGTAAAACTGATTTGTGATACATCATAGCTGGCTCTGGCAAAATCCAAAAGAGCAGAAGATAGTTCCGAAGCATCATTGGCATCCTGCAGGGCATTGTCAATAGAAAGCTTATAGTCATCCAGGGTCACGTTAAGTTCCTTGGCAAGCTCAAGCTCAGCAATTAAGGTAGAAAGAGGTGTCCGGAACTCATGGGAAATAGTGGTGACGAATTGCTTATGATTGTTGAAGGATTTTTCAAGTCTGTTGAAGGTAGAATTAAAAGTTTCCGTTAGTTCATAAATCTCATCTTTTGCTTTGGGAATATCCAGCCGTTTATTAAGGTTGTGCTCTGAAATATCACGGATCTGGAGAATGATATCCTTTAAAGGCTTAAGCGTATAATAGGAAAAAAGAAATCCTATAATAAAGATGATAACAATGGAGCTGATGTAGATGATGATAATATCTTTTTTAAACTCAGAAATATGGGCTTTTCCCGTAACATCAACTGCGCTTCCGATGATATAATATTTTTCTCCGTTGGATGGAAACTGCATGGCAATATACTGACGGTCACCCTGCTGCCAGAATATTCTGTTTTTATGGGACCGGGTAATTTTGTTCAGGTATTTTTCATTGCTTTTGAGAGGAGGAACATCTGTGAAGGTAAGCTCTTTTTTGCTGTTATAAACACTGATGTCTGCTTCATTCAGAAGTTTTTGGTTACGCTGGTGAAGTTCACGGATTTTTTCATCACTGATTCTGGCATCAAATATAAATTCTGAACGCCAGATCACTTTGTATCCCAGCCGGTCATTGAATTCATCTTCTCTGTTTTTTTCAGAAACAAAATAAAGAACGTAGGCAAACAAAAATAGGATGCCTGCCGTAAGGATGGAATAAATGAGTGCTGTTCGGGTTGCTATTTTCATAATTGTGAAGCAAAAATGAATCCTACTCCGGGTTTGGTATGAATCAGTTTATGATCAAAATTTTTATCAATCTTTTTTCGTAAATAAGCAATATAGACATCAATATAATTGGTTCCTGTGTCGAAATGATTTCCCCACACATTTTCGGCAATTTCTTCACGGGTAAGAATTCTTTCGGCATTGCTTACCAGAAATACCAGGAGTTTAAATTCTTTGGGAGTGAGTTCTATTTCCACTCCGTTTCTGAAAACCCTGTTAAATTTCTTATCAATTTTCAGGTCATAATATTCCAGATCGTTCAGATAGGCTTCTTTATTTTTAATTGATCTTCTCTGCAGAATGGCTTTGATTCTCACATAGAGCTCCCTAATCTCAAAAGGTTTCACCATATAGTCATCTGCCCCGGCGTCAAATCCTTCAATTTTTTCATCAATCGTTCCAAGAGCGGTAAGCATGATGATGGGGAGGTCAGGATATTGCTGTTTGATCAGTTTGCACAGATCAATACCACTCATTTTCGGGAGCATAATATCCGTAATGGCCAGATCAAATGTTATTTTATTCAGCAGGACAATCGCATCTTCTGCATCTTCCGAAATATAAACCTGATATTGCTGGCTTTCCAGCCCTCTTTTCAAAAGGCTTGAAACGCGTGAATTATCTTCTACAATTAAAATTTTCATAAAGAAATACGATGAATAAGGGTGTTGGTTTTCAAGCGTTTTTTTGATTTTAAAAGCCTGACTTTCATTTATTCCCAAAGCACTGTACAAAGGTATTTTATATTTTTCTTTTATCAGAAAACATTCCCCCTTTTAATAGTTTTCTATAAGGTTTCTAATAGATTTCTAATACCTGTCGGCCTTTTAGCAATCTAATTTTGTCCCGTTGAAATCAACAAAAGATAAGAATAGAAAAATATGAAGACTACCTCTTTCAAAACAGCAATTGCGTTGTTTTCCTTATTAGGACTTATGGGGAAATTAGAAGCCCAGAAAAAAAATGATTTTAATAATCCCGGATTGACTCATTATTTCAATGAAGATCACTCAAGATATATTTCCTTTAGCGGATATGCAGAATTGTGGGCCAGATATACCCAGCTTAACCCTGGAAGCCTTGTCAATAACGAAGCAAAATCAGACCTGTCTGACCTTTCGCTTAGAAGAGTTCGTGTAAAAATGACTTATAAACCAACAGAAAAGCTGATGTTTGTATTGCAGGGTGGAACTACCAACGTGAATGTCAATGCAAAAGGAAGTAACTATTTTGACCTTTTGGATGCTTATGCTGAATACGCTTTTAATGATAAAATTGCTTTTGGGGCAGGACGTTCTACATGGCGCGGCCTTTCAAGATTTACTACAGGACCTTTGAATACGCTGTTATACGACCTGCCAGCTTATGCAACCTCCAATACGGGAGCAACAGATTATACCGTAAGGGAATTGAGTGCCTATATTAAAGGACAGCTCGGAAGATTTGATTATCGTCTGGTACTGGCTGATCCTTATACCATGGCAACTTCTGATCCGAAACTGAATGTAGCTTCCTTTAGTAAAAACTCCCCCGGAAAAGACTTCTCAGGATATTTCAGATATGCTTTTTTGGACAAGGAAAATATTTCCACTCCCTTTAATGCAGGAACTTATGTAGGGAAGAAGAATGTACTGAGTCTGGGAGCGGGGTTTGATTATATTCACAATGCATTATGGCATCTGGATTCCGGTAAAAATACAGTGAATGATGATATGAAAAGCTTTGCAGTAGATTTATTTTATGATGCACCACTGAATAAAGAAAAAGGAACGTCAATAAGCGCTTATGGGATGGCGATGCATAACGACTACGGACCCAATTATATCCGGTATGTAGGTACCAATAATCCTGCGACTTCTGTAGATGTTACACAAGCGAGTCTGAATGGAGCAGGAAATGCAATGCCTGTTATCGGAACCGGAAATACATATTATGTACAACTGGGAGGAACCCTGCCTTATCTGGACAAAGAAAAGAAAAGTCTTCAGCTTCAGCCTGCCGTAGGAATGCAGCTGTCAGATCTGAAAGGACTTCATGATAATGCTGTGATCTATGATGCAGGAATATCTCTGCTGATGAACGGAATGTCTTCCCGTTTAACCTTTGACGCTCAGAACAGACCTGTTTACACCAATGACCCTTCAAACAATGCCGTAGTTTCTGATCGGAAATGGCAGTTTGTCCTTAAATACAGAATAGATTTTAATTAAAATAAATGACAATGGAAAGAAGAAAATTTTTATTTGGCTCAGTCCAGGCTTCTGCTTTGCTGCTGATCTCAGGAAATATGTTTGCCTCTGCTTTACCCATGTTTAATCCTAAAAAAAAGAAAAAAGTGTACTTCCATTATTTGTTGTTCTGGCTTAGAAAAGACCTTTCCGGGCCTGAAGTAAAAGAGTTTGAAAATTTTTTTGAAGGCCTTAAAAAGCTTCCTTATCAGAAGAATCTCCGTTACGGAAAGCCGGCAGCTTCCAGCCCGAGAAGCGTTTTAGACAGCACATTTACTTATAATGCTTCTATGGAATTCGATAGTCTGGAAGAGCTTGAAGCGTATGGGAAACTTCCTGAACATCTTGCTTTGGTTCAGAAATATAAACCATTCTTTGACAGAATGCTGGTTTACGATACTGTTTATAATTAAAAATAAAAATTTAAATTTATAATGAAAAACATCATTAAGGGCTTAAGCCTTGTTTTAGTAGTAAGTACTGTAGGATTTATGAATGCACAACATAAAAAACACAACCATGTGAGCGTTACTGCGGAGAGCTCCACTGAGTTTATTCCTGCCATAAGATTAATTAATAATCCTGACGGCTCATGCTCTTTTGAGAAAGGGAAAATACCTACTCTTAAACATATGAATACCACAACATTCTGGATGAGCAATAAAACGGAGGAGTGGGAAAAAAATGCACATCCGGCTCCCAGAAGACAATATGTGATTACCATCAAGGGCAATATACGATTTAAAGTAACAGATGGTTCTACTTTTATGATTAAACCGGGAGTAGTTCTTCTTGCAGAAGACCTTAAAGGAACCGGCCACAGCTGGGATATGGTGAAAAGCAAAGAATGGGAGAGACTCTATATTCCGATTGCTGAAAATGCCGATGATTTTTTTATCCCGGATGCTCAATAGTTACAAGTCAATCTCTTTATAAGGGGTATATAATTCGTTATGTTTGAAGCAGTCAGTTTTGGCTGCTTTTTAAATTTTAAAATAAATAAAAAATCCCTGCATGGTTCTCATACAGGGATTTTCAATTATTTAATCTGATTAGCTGAATTTCTTAAATACTACAGTGGCATTATGTCCTCCGAATCCAAAGGCATTACTCAACGCAAAATTGATGTTCTTTTCTTTCGCTTCTCCGAAAACGATATTGATATCCTTAGGAATACTTTCATCAATATTGTGAAGATTAATCGTTGGAGGAATAATTCCATTCTGAATCGCTTTGATTGAAAGAATGGCTTCCACCGCTCCTGCAGCACCCAATAAGTGGCCGGTCATGGATTTTGTGGCACTGATATCAAGGTTTTTACTTCCCTTAAATGCTTTATTGATGGCTGTTAATTCAACCATATCTCCTAATGGAGTGGAAGTAGCATGAGGGTTAATATAATCAATATCTTCCATATTGGCTCCTGCTTCTTTCACTGCCAGCTGCATTGCTTTTATAGCTCCAACGCCATCAGGATGAGGTGCTGTCATGTGGTAAGCGTCTGCAGTCATGGCGGCTCCTGCTAATTCTGCATAAATTTTTGCTCCTCTGGCAACAGCATGTTCATATTCTTCAAGCACCAGGGCTCCTGCACCTTCACCCATTACAAATCCGTCTCTGTCTGCATCGTAAGGTCGGCTGGCCGTTGTAAAATCATCATTTCTTGTCGACATGGCCTTCATAATAGAGAACCCTCCGATAGAAGCCGGAGTGATAGCTGCTTCAGAACCACCGCTGATGATTACTTTGGCTTTTCCCAAACGGATATAATTGAAGGCATCCATCAATGCCGTATTTCCTGTAGCACAGGCAGAAACTGTTGTATAATTGATTCCCTGAAGACCATATTTCATAGAAATCATTCCCGAAGCCATATTGGCGATAAACTTCGGTACAAAGAAAGGATTGAAACGTGGCGTTCCATCTCCAGCAGCGAAATCCATTACTTCTTTTTCAAAAGTCCACATTCCGCCCTGTCCTGTTCCCCAGATGACTCCTGTGTCGAAGGGATCCATTTTTTCAAGCTCCAGACCTGAATCCTGAATCGCTTCCGCAGAAGCATACATGGCATATTGTGTAAACAGGTCACTTCTCTTGATTTCGTTATGATTCAGATATACTTTTGGATCAAAGCCTTTTACCTCACAGGCAAAATGTACTTTAAATTTTTCCGTATCGAAATGGGTAATGAGTCCTGCTCCGCTGACTCCTTTAATACTGTTTTGCCAAAAATCTTCAACATTATTTCCCAAAGGTGTCACAGCACCTAATCCTGTAATGACAACTCTCTTCATATGTAGTTACTATTTTTTAATAGATTAGACTTTCATAAGATAAACCCTGTTTATCCCATGTTTTATTTTAATTACTTCTTTTATCAGCTAATTTTTGCACTGCAATATTATCAATTTTCTTTCTCTGCAGACGAATAATCAATCATATTATTTACTGCATAATAAAAGAATCTGCTCTTTTGAATATAGGATGAGGCTTTTATTACTTTTCCAAAATCATCGTTACTCCCTGTCCACGGGCTGCACAAATGGATATAAATCCTTTCCCACTGCCTTTTTCATGAAGTAATTTTGCCAGTGTTGCGATAATTCTTCCTCCGGTGGCTGCAAAAGGATGGGCGGCTGCAAGGCTTCCTCCTTTTACATTCAGTTTATTTCTGTCTATTGTTCCCAGCGCTTTTTCCAATCCGAACTTTTTGGCCAGCTCATCATTTTCCCAGATTTTTATGGTAGCCAGGACCTGTGCTGCAAATGCTTCATGAATTTCGTAGTAATCAAAGTCTGACAAATTCATACCTGCTTTTTTAAGCATTCTCTCTGCTGCAAAAACAGGAGCTAGAAGTAAATCCTGTTTATTTTCAACATATTCTATTCCTGCCAGCTCTGAAAAAGTGATATAAGCTAAGACGGGAAGATTATTGGCTATCGCCCATTCTTCGCTGGCCAGCAAAACTGCAGAAGCACCATCTGTAAATGGAGTTGAATTTCCTGCCGTTAAGGTTCCGTTTTGCTTATCAAAAGCAGGTTTCAGCTGCGATAATTTTTCAATACTGCTGTCACGTCTCAGATTATTATCTTTATCCAGCCCAAAAGCTGGAGTGATCATATCATCAAAAAATCCCTCATCATAAGCTTTTGCCATGTTCTGATGGCTTTTTAATGCCAGTTGATCTTGTTCTTCTCTTGGTATATTGTAATATTGGGCAGTAATTTCTGTATGTTCACCCATCACAAGACCTGTTTTGGGTTCCTGCCCTTTATAAGGAATGGGCATCCAGTCTTTCAACTTCGGGCTTAGCAGTTGTTTTATTTTTCCAAACGCTGATTTCTCTTTATTGGCTTTGAGCATGGCTTTTCTTAACCTTGGTGAAGACTCAAATGGAATATTGCTCATGGCTTCCACACCGCAGGCAATGCCACAATCTATCTGACCCAGGGCAATTTTATTCCCAATATAAACAGCTGCTTCAATTCCTGTATCACATGCCTGCTGAAGATCACAGGCAGGAGTAGCGGGATCCAGCGTTGTATTCATCACCGTTTCCCTGATGAGGTTGCTTTCGGAAATATGTTTAATGACTGCGCCGCCGGCAACCTCTCCGAGTCGTTTTCCTTTTAAGTGATAACGGTCTATTAATCCGTTCAGAGAAGCAAGCAGAAGATCCTGATTTCCCTGCTCTGAATAAGCGGTATTCATTCTGGCAAAAGGAATTCTGTTGTATCCTACAATAGCCACTTTTTTTGTTTCCATATGGTGTAATTTATGATGGAAGAATATTGAGTTCATGATCAATCATTTGGGCAACCTTATCCAAGGCATGGTTGAGATAACTTTGATCTCCCATTGTTTTTGAAAGCAGAATTCCACCTTCAATAAGCATGATGAACAGGGAAGCATATTGCTCAGCATTGATTTTTTGATCAATTTCACCTTTATTTTGGCCCTCAGCGATAGTAGTTGATATTTTGGTCATCCATTGTGTAAAAGACCTTTTCACCTGAGTTTTTAAAGCAGGAAATGAATCATCAGCTTCCGTAGCAGCATTCATCAGCGGACATCCGCCGTTGGCAAAGACAAACGTCCAGTTTTTTCGGTAAAAATCTATAAATGCATGGAGCTTATCCAATGACGTAGGGAATTCATTGCCAAAGGAGCGGCTGAGGGTTTTACTCAACACGGCGGCATTGTATTTATAAACCTCAATGGCTACTTCATCCTTGTTTTCAAAATTTCCATAAATGCTGCCTTTCGTCAATCCGGTTGCTTGGGTAATGTCTGACAGCGATGTGGAAATATAACCCTTGGTATTAAAAAGAGTTGCTGTTTTCTCAATGATATGCTGTTTTGTTTTTTCTGCCTTTGACATTATAAATGTTTAAATATGATGCAAATATACAAAAATATACCACTCGGTATATTTTATTGAGGACGAATAATTAATTTGAATGTTTTGGATTTAAGTTTTGGCTGAAGCCAATGGATTTTTTTTAAATTAAAAAAACGGACTTTTAGCCCGTTTCTATTGATATTGAATGAATACTTAAATTAGTTTTCCAAAGTAGCATTCAAAGTAATTTCAAAGTTGAATGCGGCGCTTACAGGGCATCCTTCTTCTGCAATTTTCGCAAATTTCTGGAATTCCTCTTCTGAGATTCCCGGCACTTTAGCGGTTAATGTCAATTCAGATTTTGTAATCTTACCAATATTGGGATCAAGGGTAATGACAGAAGTCGTCTTTAATTCTTCAGGATTATAACCTGCCTGAGATAATTCTGCATCCAGTTTCATCGTGAAGCATCCTGCATGGGCTGCTGCCAGTAATTCTTCGGGGTTGGTACCTACACCATCCGCAAAACGGCTGTTGAAAGAATATTGAGTCTGGTTTAAAGTTGTACTCTGAGTTGTTAAATGTCCTTTTCCTTCTTTAATGGTACCGTTCCAAACGGCTGTTGCGTTACGTCTCATAATGTTTGTTTTTTTGTATTTAGTATTGTTGTTTGATTTTGATGTTACAAAGGTATGTCTGTGATAAGGAGTTTTCAATAGATAAAAAGACTTAAATATTGTACTTTTTTCCCGTGTTATAGTTTTTTTTTGAAATTTGCGGGAGTGCTTCCTGTTTTATTGGTGAAAAGGCGGTTGAAATAAGCCGGATCTTCATAACCCAGATCATAAGCAATTTCTTTGACAGGTTTATCCGTATAAAAAAGTAACCTTTTTGCTTCTAATAAAATTCTGTTAATGATAAACTGGTTGGGAGACTCCAGCTTTAAGTTTTTAAATTTATGAGTTAAAGTTTTCGGAGCGATGTGAAGAAGCTCTGCATAATCAGCGACATTATGTTTTTCTCTGAAATGAATTTCCAGATGTCTGCTGAAATCTCTGAAAATATCAAGCTCACTGCCTGGTATTCTGAGCGTATCATTATCCAGATTTTGTTTCTTCCACTTGCGGGTAGCCCTAATGATGATTTGTTTTACATAGGTTCTGATCATTTCTTCTGCGGAAGAATCCTTCCCTTCAAGTTCATCCTGAATATTCTGGAACAGGGATTTTATAAGTGTGGCTTCTGAGTTGTCAAGTTCCACATAAGGAATTTCAAATACATTATGAAAGAGAAGCCCGTCACAAGCCACTTCCTTATCATGGATCTGGATACAGTAGAAATCGCGGTTGTAGAAAAGAAGAATAGATTCATCTTTGCCTTTTTGGATACTCAAATGTTGGTTGGTGAGGAAGAAAAGTGAAGGTTTCTTTGTTTTATAATGATTAAAATCTACTGTAAGTTCATATCCTGAAGGAATAAAAAATACTTTAATATCTGAAGAGAACCGACTTCCGTTGAAATTCTCCAGATTTTCTTCTGAAAATACTTCCAGTCCGAGTCTTTTATAGTGGTCTTCAAAAATAAGCTGTTGCGGCATCCTTTAACTTTAGTTTAAAGATACAAAAAAGCATGATTTGATCCGTATTAAATTATCCAACCTATGATTTCTTATGTTTGATATATAAAATTGAAATAAAAATAAATTGGAAATATGTTTTTACATTGATATTATTTTATCATTTTTACAAAGATTTGTATTGTAACCTAAAAGTATTAACTTTTTTTCATAACTGCCTGTATGAGCGAATTAGAAAATATTCTGAGAGAAATAACTCCACTATCTCCTGAGGATAGTTTTCTCGTGTTTGACAGGATTAAGGCCTCATTTGACTTTCCATATCATTACCACCCGGAAATAGAAATCAATTTTATTTATAAAGGGAAGGGCTACAAAAGAATGGTGGGAGATCATACCGGAGAGATCGGAAATATAGAATTGGTGTTGGTAGGTCCAAATTTACCGCATTGCTGGGCTAATTACAGATGTAAGAACAGAAAGACCCACGAAATTACCATACAATTCAATCAGGATTTCTTTAATCAGTCACTGATGGAGAAAAATATCCTGAAACCTATCAATAATCTTATGAAAGATTCCATCCGGGGAATTCTTTTTTCTACAGAAACTGCCGAGAAACTAAAAGATTCGTTTCTCAATCTTTCAAAGATGAACAGCTTTGAATCTTTCATAGAAATTATGAAGATTCTGAATGAACTGGCTGTGGCAGAGGATAAAACACTTTTATCTTCGTATAGTATTGAACTTGAAACTTTCGCAGATAATGACAAAATGAAAGTGGTTCATGATTTTGTCCATAAAAATTTTGAAAACAAAATTACACTGGATAATGCAGCATCATTGGTGAATATGAGCAATGTGACGTTCAATAGGTTTATTAAAAAAAGAACAGGAAAAACCTTTATCAATTATCTTAACGAGATAAGAATCAGCTATGCTGCACGCTGGTTGATGGAAAAGAATCTGACTGTTTTTGAAATTGCTTTTGAGGCTGGCTTTAATAATATCGCCAACTTTAATAAAGTATTTAAGTCGATCAAAAAGACAACTCCAACCGAATTTAGAGAACAGTTCAAAGGAGTTAAAAAGATTGAATAATACGTTTTAAAAATTTATTTTTTCTTTTTAACATACTATTTTTTGCACTAAAATTCTGTGCAAAAATCTTCTTTTATTTTGTCAGAATATCAGAATAAATCCTCTTTTTTTTAATGTTTGGAGAGTGTTGTATTATGTTGATATATAGGGTTTTAATGTCTTTTAAAATTAATTGCTGAAAAAATAATATCGTTTTATGATAAAATAGTATTATATCAGACTGGTTACAAAATTTAGATTTGTGAATGTGAATTAAATCTTAACAAAACTTTAAATAATTTAATACATAAACGGCAAAATTTTGCTGAAAGAACAATAATTTTTTTTGTATTAAAAAATAAAGTAATGTCATTGATTCTCAATTAAATCTAACGAATCTATACCTTATGAGAAAAGCAGTTATACCCGTTCTGTTTGTTTTTTCACTCACTGCGAATGCACAGGAGAAAAAAACAGCCGATACTACGAAGACAACCAGTATTGAGGAGGTCGTGGTCACCTCTTTGGGGATAAAAAGGCAGGCCCGCTCTTTGACGTATTCCAGTCAGCAGATTGGCGGGGATGAGCTTACAGAAGTGAAAACTCCCAATCTATTAAATTCGATCAACGGAAAAGTTTCCAATGTGCAGATCAACAGAACCAATGGTGTAGGTAGCTCCGTAAGGGTGGTCATGAGAGGAGATAAGTCTGTCAACAGTGCACAGCCACTGTATGTGATTGATGGTATTCCCATTATCAACGGAACAGGAAAATCAGCAGATATCGGACAGTATTCCAATATGCCGGATCCGGGGGATGTATTGAGCTCCATCAATCCTGATGATATTGAAAGCATCAACTTCCTGAAAGGAGCTTCTGCTTCTGCATTGTACGGTTCTGCCGGAGGTAATGGGGCTATCCTGATTACAACTAAAAAAGGACGTGCAGGGAAAAGTTCAATTACTTACAGCTCCAGCCTTACAGTGGACAGGGCTTATAGTCTTCCAAAACTACAGCACAGTTATCTGTCTTATGACCCTTCTGTATCGGGATCACAGCCGGGACAGTCAGTAGAAAGCTGGGGCGCAAAAGGATCTTCTAAAGATTATCTTAAAGACTTCCTTCAGACAGGAACAACTTGGGTAAATAGCCTTTCTTTCCAGTCAGGAAATGAGAGATCAACAAGTTATTTCTCAATCGGAAATACCACCAACAAAGGAGTGGTTCCCATGTCTTATTTTGATCAGTATAACGTTTCTTTCAGAAATTCAAGTAAGTTTCTGGATGATAAGTTAACATTAGATGCCAACTTCATCGGTTCATTACAGGAAAGTAAGAACAGACAGACTCCCGGAGCATCTTTTTCTCCTTTGACGAGTTTGTACTGGTTGCCAAGAGGAGTAGATTTTGATCAGTATGGTCCAGATAATTACACTTATTTAAATAAAGAAAGATTTTTACCTGCTCAAAACTGGTGGGAGGTTAATCCGGATGGAAGTTTTAAAGGAAACCCACCAACACAGAACCCTTATTGGATTTTAAACCGTAATCCTGTTACTGTAAGCAATAAAAATACCTATGGAGCGCTTTCATTATCTTACCAGATCAATCCTTGGTTAACGGCAAGAGTGAGAGGAAATTATAGCTGGAATATTTCAGACAGTCAGCGTGATATTGCTGCTTTTTCAGCACCTACTTTACTGGCTGTTAAGGAAGGAATTAATGGAAGAATTCTTAAGAATACCTATGAAAACTCTTCAACATATGGGGACGTGTTGCTTATCGGTAGTCCTAAAATTAGTGAGTCTTTCTCTTTAGATTTTACGTTAGGAGGAAGTATCAATACAACAAGAAATAAAATAGGACAAATTGATAACGCATATCTGACAAACCCTAACCTTTTCACTGTGAGTAATCTTGAATGGGGTAAAAAAAGATCCCCTGGTGATGGATATCATAATATCTATACCAATATGAAGAAGCAGGTACAATCTGTATTTGCAAGTGCTACAGTAGGGTATAAAAATATGTTTTATGTGGACATGACTTTTAGAAATGACTGGGATTCCAGTCTGGCCTTAACAGGGAGAACGGGATTTGACTATGAATCTGTAGGAGCTAATGCTGTGTTATCTTCTGTTTTCAAACTTCCGGAAGTCATTAGTTTCTGGAAAGTAAGAGGATCTTATGCAACGGTAGGATTAGGGTTGCCTACCAATATTTCCAATGCTATGATTGAATATAATAAAGGATATACTGTTGGTGTAGATGCGGGAACACTTGTGTTTCCAAAGAGTTCATTCATTACTGATCCTAAGTATAAAGACCTGTTTCCGAAACCTGAATTTAATAAAACTTTTGAAGTTGGAACAGAGCTAAGGATGTTTAGTAATAAATTAAGTTTTGATATTACTTACTACAACTCCAATACGAGTAATCAATTGTTAGAAACAAAAATAGATTCTTATTTCGGAGGAATAGCTCCTGGATCATATTATATCAACGCAGGAAAAATCCGAAATACAGGTTTTGAATCTTCATTGTCATATAAGGTCTTCAGTTCAGAAAAATTTGGATGGACAACTACATTAAATGCATCGGCTAACAAAAATACTATTGTTGAATTATTTCCACCAAGCTTACCTATATCAGAAAACCAACTTTTCTCATTAACAGGTGGAGGGGAATACACCAAACTGAAATTGGGAGGATCTTTCGGTGATCTTTACGGAATCAAGTTCAAAAGAGACGATCAGGGACGTATTTTAGTGAATGAAAAAGGAATCCCATTAGCAGAAGGTACTCCTTCTTATCTTGGCAATCCGAATCCTAAGTTTATTATGGGATTCAATAACTCCTTTAATATTGGTAAGCTGGGAATCTCTTTCCTTATTGATGGTAAATTTGGAGGGAAGGTACTTTCCCTTACAGAAAAAGCAAACGATATCTATGGAGTTAGTCAGTCTACAGCTGATGCAAGAGATGCTGGAGGTGTATCTATTCCAAATGCAGTATATGCACCGGGAACACCAAATGCGGGACAGGCTTACACGGGTTTAACCAATGCAAAAGATTACTATAAAGCAGTAGGAACAACAGAAGGGTTTGGAAAAGGTATTGATGAAGCCTATCTGTACAGTGCTACAACAATACGTTTACGCCAGGCTTCCATTTCATATACTTTCGATATTCAATCTAAATATATGAGAAACGCAACCGTAAGCTTAGTAGGAACCAACTTATTTTTCTTCTACAAAAAAGCACCATTTGATCCTGAGCAGGTATCAGGAAATACACCTGGTGGAGTAGGGGTAGATTCATTCGGATTACCGGTTACCCGATCTATTGGATTATCATTAAAAGCTAACTTCTAACTTTTACAATTAAGAAAATGAAAATCAATCATATTAAAATATTGGCATTCGGAGCTGTACTGTTATTTTCTGCTTCAGGATGTACAAATGACTTTGAACAGTATAATCAGGAAAAAGCAGGAGGTCCTGAAAATTTTTACGCTGATTTCATCGCTGTTGTTGATCCGATGAAATCCATGCAGAGAGGATTACAGTCAGATTATCAGCTGTACCCTAACCTTAGTGCAGATATGTACAGTGGAATGTTCAGTACAGCAACACCATTTAATGGAGGGGTAAATAATCTTACTTATTCGATGATGGACGGATGGAATAACAGAATCATTGCCAGACAACAGGATATTTTCAATTACTCCCTTATCATCGATAATACGGCTAAGGAAATCTATAAAGGTGTAGATTTTACAGGAACATTTGCTGTTAAAAAAATTCTGAAAGTTATTACGGCAGCAAGAGTTTCAGACAGTCACGGCCCGGTAGTCTACAGCAAATATGAAAAGCCCAATCCGAATGGAGTTACAGATTTTGATTCTCAACAGGAAGCTTACAATTATTTTATTGCTGATCTTAGCGCAGCTATTAACGATTTGCAGAAAGTAATTGCCATGCCAGCGACACAGAACGTAGAAGATAAATCGGCATTGAAAAAAGCAGATTTAGTATACGGCGGAAATATGGCGCAATGGGCAAAATTTGCCAATTCATTAAAGCTGAGGTTAGCCATGAGAATGAGCTACGCTGATCCTGCGAAATCTAAACAATATGCAGAAGAGGCACTGGCTTCAACAGCAGGATTGATTACGGATAACGCGGACAATGCATTGATCAGCGTAGGACAGTCAGAATTGAGTTTTATCATTTACTCATGGGGAGACTGTTTAATCGGAGCCCCTTTGATGGCATATATGAACGGATATAATGACCCAAGACTTCCAGCATATGCTATTCCGGCATCTGACCCAAGCTTGCAGGGAAAATATATAGGAATCCGCCAGGGAATTGATTTATTAAATGGTAAATCAACATACGGAGGGTTCTCGCAGCCACAGGCAAAATCTGCCAGCGGAGATTATTTTTCCGGTACCGACGGTAAAATGAAATTGTTCACCGCTGCAGAAACGTGGTTCCTGAAGGCCGAAGCAGCTTTAAGAGGATATGCCGGAGCAGGTGACATTCAAACCAACTATACTACCGGTGTTCAGCAGTCTTTCGGGGAATGGGGGAAAAGTGCAAGTGTTGCCACTTACCTTGCTGATACAACCTCTACAGAAGCTCCTTATATTGATCCGAAAAATCCAGACAATAACGTACCTGTTGGAAATCCACAGTTAAGTACCATCACCATTGCATGGAATAACGGTGATACCAACGAAAGAAAATTAGAAAGAATCATTACCCAAAAATGGCTTTCACTTTATCCCAACGGACCAGAAGCATGGGCTGAGCAGAGAAGAACAGGATATCCGGTTCTTTTCAAGGTAAGAAAGAATGACAGCGGCGGAGCCATCAGTACAGAAGCAATGATCAGAAGAATTCCTTTCACTATTGATACCAAAACATCATTATATAATTACCAGCAGGCCGCTCAAATGCTTAACGGTCCTGATACCGGAGGAACAAAACTTTGGTGGGATAAGAAATAAAAATATTCAGAATCACTCATTAGTAAAGAGACATCTCAACATCAGATTTTTATTTGATGTATTCATTAAGGCGGGAGAATAGAGTAGAATCTCCAAAAAATTTATAGTTTCGTTTTTTTAGCCTGAATGTATTTTTGAGATGTTCTCTTTTATTTAGAACCTTATTTTAAATATGGGAAAAAACAACTCCGGAACCCGTAGGATCCAGCCAATTCTCTGGATTTCCACATTATATTTTGCAATGGGTGTTCCCTTTGTAACCATTAATGCGGTTTCGGGAATCATGTATAAAGATATGGGTGTCTCGGATTCGCAGATCACGTTCTGGACAGCTCTTATCCTTTTTTCCTGGACCCTGAAGCCACTGTGGAGTCCGTTCCTGGAAATTTATAAAACCAAAAAATTCTTTGTTGTTTTTACTGAGTTTGCGATAGGAATTCTGTTTGCTCTCATTGCATTAAGTCTGCCTTTACATGATTTTTTTAAATACAGTATTGCTCTTTTTGCGGTAGTAGCATTTTGTGGGGCTACCCATGATGTGGTAGCGGACGGGACCTATATTGGCTTTTTGACCAATAAGGAACAGGCAAAATATATCGGCTGGCAGGGTGCTTTTTACAATCTGGCGAAGATTATCAGTAGTGGTGCTCTCGTTTATTTTGCAGGTATTTTAGAAAAGACAAAAGGCGTAACCCATGCCTGGATGATCATTATGGTGATCTATGCATTGTTGTTTTTTGTATTGGGAGTTTATCACTATTTCATTCTGCCGAAAGAAAACAAGGAAGAAAATAAAGAAGAGAAAACGGCTGGAAACGTTCGTCAGGAACTATTGGAAGTGATTACTTCTTTCTTCACCAAAAAGAAAATTCTGTGGTGTATCCTCTTCATTATACTATATCGTTTTGCAGAAGGATTTGCCATCAAAATTGCGCCTTTATTTTTTAAAGCTCCAAGAACGTCGGGAGGATTAGGGTTATCTACTTCAGATATCGGACTTATTTACGGAACATACGGTTCGGCAGCATTTATCTTAGGATCCGTACTGGCAGGATATTTTATCTCAGCCCGCGGATTGAAAAGATCTCTGATATGGTTATGCTGTGCATTCAATATTCCGTTTGTGGTGTATGCACTACTTGCACATTACCAGCCGTCAGATCTTCTTCCGGTAGGAATTGCTGTGGTCGTGGAGTATTTCGGTTACGGATTTGGTTTTGTGGGACTAATGCTTTACATGATGCAGCAGATTGCACCCGGAAAACACAAAACGGCACATTACGCATTTGCAACAGGGATTATGAATCTTGGCGTAATGATTCCCGGAATGTTCAGTGGAATGATCAGTGACTGGATCGGATACAAAATGTTCTTTATCTGGGTACTGATTGCTACCATTCCTGCATTTTTGGCCACTGTATTCGTTCCTTTCCCTTACCCTGAAAATCAGAAAGAACAACAAATCAATTCATAATAATAAAAAAATAAAAAGTAAAAAATACTTTATGACAGCTCAATCAGTAATGATCCCCTGGCAGGATCGCCCGGAAGGTTGTAATGATATCATGTGGAGGTTTTCCGAAAACCCGATCATTAACAGATACGCGATACCAACATCCAACAGTATATTCAATAGTGCCGTAATTCCCTTTGAGGACGGATTTGCCGGAGTGTTCCGTTGTGATAACAAGGCAGTACAGATGAATATTTTTGCCGGTTTCAGTAAAGACGGAATCAATTGGGATATCAATCATGACCCTATTGAAATGCAGGCAGGAAATACGGATATGATTGAATCCGATTACAAATACGATCCCCGCGTAACTTTTATTGAAGACCGTTATTGGATCACCTGGTGCAACGGATACAATGGTCCTACCATCGGAATCGGATATACTTTTGATTTTAAAGAGTTTTTTCAGTGTGAAAATGCCTTTCTTCCATTCAACAGAAATGGTGTTTTGTTCCCTGAGAAAATCAATGGTAAATATGCCATGTTGAGCCGTCCGAGTGATAACGGACATACGCCTTTCGGAGATATTTATATCAGCTATAGCCCTGATATGAAATACTGGGGGGAACATCGTTGCGTGATGAAAGTAACGCCTTTCGAAGACAGTGCCTGGCAGTGTACCAAAATCGGAGGAGGGCCGGTTCCTATCAAAACAGAAGAAGGATGGCTGCTTTTCTATCATGGTGTGATCAATACCTGCAGAGGATTCAGATATTCAATGGGAGCAGCTTTGCTGGATCTTGAAGATCCTACAAAAGTGTTGTACAGAACGAAGCCTTATTTATTGGCTCCGGCTGAATTGTATGAACTGACAGGAGATGTACCGAATGTGGTTTTCCCTTGTGCAGCATTGACTGAAGGAGACAAAGTAACAGTATATTACGGTGCTGCCGATACCGTGGTTGCGATTGCCTTTGGATATATCTCAGAAATCATTGATTTTATGAAAAAGAATTCAATTTAATACAGTAATATAAAGTTTAGGAAAATAGGTTAATCATCTTAATTTTTCCGTTTGCTGGGAATTTTATAATGGTTTTCCTATTTTTAAACCAACTTTTAAACAAAACAATCTCCGATACCTCTCTTATCATGAAAAAAGAACTGTTAATCTGCTTTTTTACCACCCTGATGTCTGTAGCCAGTGCCCAGCAAAATAAAAACGATGTTTTATCCTGGGTAGATCCTTTCATAGGGACTGGTGGTCATGGACATACATTTCCGGGAGCAACTACGCCATTCGGGATGATACAGCTGAGTCCGGATCAGAATACAAAAAGTGGCGACTGGGACTGGTGCTCAGGATACCACTACAGCAGCAAAACCATCATGGGATTCAGCCATAACCATTTGAGCGGAACGGGATGGGCAGACCTTGGAGATATTCTGGTAATGCCTACCGTAGGACAGGTTAAAATGGTTCCAGGATCTGAAGACAAGCCGGAAACGGGTTACCGTTCAAAATTTACCCATGATAAAGAAATTGCATCTCCGGGATATTATTCCGTAATGCTGGACAGCTATGGGATTAAAGCAGAGCTTACTGCTTCTCCAAGAGTAGGATTTCATAAATATACTTTCCCGAAAAGTAGTGAAGCCAATATCATTATTGATCCTACCAACAAAATCTTCGGAAATATCTACCATACTTTAGTGAGTGTAGAAGGCAATAATAAAATCAAAGGATACTGCTACAGCAATGGCTGGGGAGGTAAACGGTTTGCTTACTTCGTGATGGAGTTTTCCAAACCGTTTAAGTCTTACGGTGTTTATGCTGACGGAAAAATCAAAAATGATGAAAAAATTGCCCTTGCCAAAGATGCCAAAGCTTTTGTAAGATTTTCAACCGAAGATCAGGAAAGCATTGAAGTAAAAGTATCATTATCTCCGGTGAGTACAGAAAATGCACAGGAAAATTTTGATACAGAAGCAACAAATATTGATTTTGCCAAAGCAAAAGAAACCGCTCAAAAGACCTGGAGAGACCTGATAGGAAGATTCCAGGTGACAGGAGGTACAGAGAGCCAGAGAAAAATTTTCTACACGGGAGTTTACCATACCTTCATTGCCCCAAATTTATACATGGACGTGAATGGAGATTATGTGGCCGCTCAGGAAAACATGAATACCAAATGGTTCACCAACTACAGTACGTATTCTTACTGGGACGGATTCAGAGCAACACATCCATTATTGACTATTATGGATCAAAAACATACGAAAGAATTTGCCAACTCTCTGATCAGCAGATATACGGATCGTAAAGATCACATGCCAATCTGGGAGCTTTGCGGATATGATAATTTCTGTATGCTAGGCTATCACAGTGCTTCGGTAATCTGGGATGCCATTTCAAAAGGAGTTCCGGGTATTGATGCAGAAAAAGCATTTGCCGCGATGAAAGATGCTTCTTTAACAGATAAAATGAGCAGCAGCGATGGTGGTGGCGGTCTTAATGATTATATCAAATTAGGCTATACTCCATCAGAAAACGGAGCTTCAGTTTCTGCGACATTAGAATATTCATATGATGACTGGTGTATTCAGCAGCTTGCAGAAAAATTAGGTAAAAAAGAAGAATCGGAAGTCTATAAAAAACGTTCTATGAACTTCCTGAATACCTTCAATAAAGAAAATAATCACTTCTGGCCAAGACAAAAAGATGGGAAATTCTTAGCAGATTTCACCCTTAACGATTGGAAAAAACTTCAGCCACACTGGGTTTCCGGAAACATCTGGGCGTATGATTTTTTTGTTCCTCATCAGATTGACGAAATGATGAATCTGTATGGAGGAAAAAAAGGATTTGAAGAAAAACTGGATAAAACCTTTACAGAAGCGCTTCATATGGAAGGAGAGCAGCACGTAGATATCTCAGGATTCATCGGATCTTTAGGATTCGGGGACGAACCGGGTCATCATGTTCCATACCTGTACAACTATGCAGGAAGTTCTTATAAGACTCAGAAAATGGTAAAATATATCCGTGACAATATGTATGCAGCAAAACCTGATGGAATCGTTAACAATGAAGACTGTGGTCAAATGTCAGCATGGTATATTTTCTCATCATTAGGATTCTATCCTGTGACACCTGGGAAACCTGTATATGCCATCGGAGCACCACAATTCCCGAAGGCTTCTTTAAAGCTTGAAAATGGGAAAACTTTCACCGTGATTGCAGACAAAATATCTGACAAGAATATCTACGTACAGAAAATGTTCCTGAACGGAAAAGAATACAAAAGCTGGGAGCTGAACCACAGCGATATCATGAACGGTGGCGAATTGAGATTCGTAATGGGAAGCAAACCAGTAAAATAAGACTCATAAAAATAAACGAAATAAAAAGTATCAATGGAAAGGAGAAATTTTATTAAAACAAGTGCACTGGCGGGAGCCGGATTGCTGTTTACCCAAAATGTTTTTGCTAAAAATTTAGTACTGGACGATTTTCCTGTTGTCCGTGTTCCTAAAGATAAAAGACATTTTACCAGCGAATCCGTAGAAAGTGCTATTGCAGCGTTTAAAAAGAAAGTAAAAAACAAAGAGCTGAGCTGGCTTTTTGAAAACTGCTTCCCGAATACATTGGATACTACTGTTTACTATACGGAAACCGGAGGAACACCGGATACCTATGTGATCACCGGAGATATTGACGCCATGTGGCTTCGTGACAGTTCCGCACAGGTTTTTCCTTATCTGCAGTTCTCGAAAAAAGATGAAAAACTGCATAAGCTTATCTCAGGAGTAATCCATAAACAAACGACATTCATCCTGAAAGATCCTTATGCGAATGCTTTCTATAACGATGATCAGAAGATCAGTAAGTGGAAAGAATATGACCATACCGATATGAAGCCGGGCACCCATGAAAGAAAATGGGAAATCGACTCGCTTTGCTATCCTATCCGTCTGGCCTACCACTTTTGGAAAACTACAGGAGATACAAAACCTTTTGATGTGAACTGGCTGAAAGGAATCAAACTTACCATGCAGACTTTCACAGAACAGCAGAGAAAAAATGATCTGGGTCCTTACAAATTCGAGCGTACAACGGCTTGGGCAACAGATGGAGTTCCTATGGGAGGATATGGTTACCCAACGAAACCTGTAGGATTGATAAGCTCTATGTTCCGTCCAAGTGATGATGCTACCATTTACGGATTCCTGATCCCTTCCAACTTATTTGCGGTGGTAAGCTTACGTCAGGCTGCGGAAATGGTTGCTCAGATTAAAAATGAAAAAACGTTGGCTCAGCAACTGAACAGCCTTGCTGATGAGGTAGAAGCAGCCATCAAAAAATACGGAATTTACAATCATCCTGAATTTGGAAAAATATATGCTTTTGAAGTAAATGGCTTTGGAAGTTACAACCTGATGGATGATGCAAACTGTCCAAGCCTGCTGGGACTGCCTTATCTGGATGCGGTGAAAGCTGATGACCCTGTGTATTTGAATACAAGAAAATTTGTGTGGTCAGAAAACAACCCGTTCTTCTTCAAAGGTAAGCTGGCAGAAGGAATAGGAGGTCCACATATAGGATTGGATATGATCTGGCCAATGAGTATCATCATGAAGGCACTCACTACCAAAGACAAAAGTGAGATCAGATGGTGTATAGATACCTTGCAGAAAACGCACGGAGGAACAGGCTTTATGCATGAATCCTTCCATAAAGACGACTCCAAAAAGTTCACCAGAGAATGGTTTGCATGGGCCAATACCTTATTTGGAGAATTATTATGGAAAACCTTTAACGAAAACCCGGAGCTACTGACATAGCACACCCTTTTATATGGCTTTTTCATCTGAGATTCCTTCCCGAAAAAGAAGGTGTCAGGGGATTGCTATATAAAATTCAGACACCAAAACACCTTAAAAAAATTATACAATGAAAAAAAAATCCATCTTTACCGCACTGATTGCCATGATGCTTCAGTCTGGTTCTCTGATTAACGCACAGCAGCTTAGCCCTACAGGAATATGCTATGTGGAAGTGAATAACAACAACCTCCTGAATGCGGGAGCGTACAAACTGCAGACATCGAACAGCTACCTGTTTAATGTGGTGAATATTTTTGCGGCTAATATTAATTATGATACCAGCCGTGGTAGAGCATATCTGTATTCCAATAATAACGTAACCAAGGTTCTTACTAATGCAGATACTTACATAAAGCCACTTCAGCAAAAGGGAATGAAAGTAGTACTGACTATTTTAGGGAATCACCAAGGGGCCGGGATCTGTAATTTTCCTACCCGTGAAGCCGCAAAAGACTTTGCTCTGCAGCTTGCCAATACAGTGAATACCTACGGTCTTGATGGAATTGATTTTGATGATGAATATTCTGAATACGGAAATAACGGAACAGGACAGCCTAATGACAGCTCATTTGTAATGCTTGTTCAGGAGCTCAGAGCTTTATTACCGAATAAAATTATTTCATTCTACTATTATGGTCCCGCAGCTTCAAGACTTTCCTGGAACGGAGCCAGAGTAGGAGATAATGTCAACTACAGCTGGAATGCCATGTACGGAACATTCTCTGCTCCCAATGTACCACCTCTTACCAAAGCACAAATCTCTCCTGCAGCCGTATGGATGGGAAATACTTCCAATTCTACCACCACCAGCCTGGCAACCCAAACGAAAAATGGCGGCTATGGCGTATTCATGTGGTATGATTTACATGGAACGAATGAAACGGCACAGCTTTCAGCAGGAACTCAGACATTATATGGAGAACCAACTGTTTTAAGCGGTACTTTACAATCCTGGACACAAGGAACCAATTGTGATGCCCCTATCGGATTGTACACAAGCAATCTTACAGGAACAAGCGCTAAATTAAACTGGTCAGCCGTAGGAAGCAATACCTATGATGTTGATTATAAACCAGCTTCTTCAACAACATGGACGAATGCAGTAACAGCAACGAGCTCCACTTCTGTAACCATTTCCGGATTAACAGCCAATACCGAATATGACTGGAGAATTAGAACCAACTGCAGTGTGAAAAGCGCCTATATGTTTGCTCCAAGATTTAGAAGCACTTCAGGAACAACTCCTACAGGATCCTATGCTCTGTCTTTGGATGGAAGTACTGAATCAGGAGCGGCCGGAAGTATGAATCTAAGTGGCTCAGCATTGTCTTTTGAAGGGTGGATCAAACCGTCATCGTTCAAATCTGCGTCGCCATATATTTCTTCTATCATGGGAACAGAGGTAAGCGACAGCAATTCTGCATTCTTACGATTAGGAGATGCAAGTCTGGCGAATAATAAACTTCAGTTTGTGGTAAGTATTAATAATGTACAGCAAAAACTGGCTTCTGCAACAGCTCTGAATGCCAATACCTGGTATCACGTAGCAGCTACTTACGATGGATCCAATATGAAAATTTATATCAATGGTGTTCTGGATGCCACCAAAGCACAAACCGGAAGTGTGAATTCAACAGGGGCATTCAATGTAGGATATTTATATAATACTTCCAGAAACTTCAATGGGAAAATAGATGAGGTAAGAGTTTGGAAACGCGCATTAAGCCAGACAGAAATCAGTCAGAATATGTGTAATGTATCCGTTCCGGCAACTTCACTGGCTGCTTATTGGAAGTTTAACGAAGGAAGTGGTTCTACAGTTCAGGATACTTCAGGAAATGGTGTGACTTTAACGTTAACGGGAGTTGATTCTTCTAACTGGGGAACAGATGTACCATGTACAACAGGAAGTTCAGCATTAGCAAGAACTGCAGGGCAAAAGGCGGTCAATGTCGGAGAGACAAGCATTAAAAATCAAATCAAATTATATCCTAATCCGGCAAGCAAATCTTCATCACTGACAGTTTCTGTTCCGGATGAATACAGCAAAGGAAAATTGACAATTTATGATTTTAACGGAAGAATCGTAGATACAAAATCACTGAACTTAGGAGATAACCAATATGAATTGAGCAGAATTTCCGCAGGAAACTATATCGTTCAGTTTGAATCTCATGATGGAAGCCTGAAACAATCCGAAAAACTAATTGTAAAATAACAAACCCAGTCATTGGGTTTCGGCCCAATGATTTTTTCTACTACAAAATTGATATACTATGAGAAAAAAATCCTTTTTTATTCCCTTAATGGCCCTGATGCTTCAGTCAGCTCCGGCACTCAAAGCACAGCAGCTTGATCCTTTGGGAGTCTGCTATGTGGAAGTGAACAACAACAATATGCTGAATGCAGGTTCCTATACTTTACAGAATACCAACAAACAGCTTTTTGATGTAGCCATTATTTTTGCAGCCAATATCAACTATGATGTTTCCAAAAACCGTGCTTACATTTCAAACAATAACAACGTTACCAAAGTTCTGAATGATGTCAATACCTACGTAAAACCTTTACAGCAAAAAGGAATAAAAGTATTGCTTGATCTTTTAGGAAACCACCAGGGAGCGGGAATTTCCAATTTCCCTAACCGTGAAGCGGCTAAAGATTTCGCCTTACAGGTGGCTCACACTGTTTACACCTACGGACTCGATGGAGTAGACCTTGATGATGAATACGCAGGATACGGAAATAACGGAACAGGACAGCCTAATAACAGTTCTTTTGTCATGCTTTTACAGGAACTGAAAGCCGCAATGCCGGATAAGCTGATTACGTTTTATTACTATGGTCCGGCTACAACCAGACAAACGTATAATGGAGATTTAGCCGGAAATTATATCAATTACACCTGGAATGCCATGTACAGTACGTACAATGCGCCTGTTGTTCCGCCTCTTGATAAATCTAAAATCTCTGCAGCGGCAACCTGGATACAAAACTCGAATCCAAGTTCAACTTCTTCCATTACATTGGCAAGCTTAGCAACCAGCACAAAGAATGATCAATATGGTGTATTTATGTGGTACGATCTGCCGGGAACCAATGTAGCCAGCTACCTGAGTACAGGATCCAATATTCTTTATAATGAAAATACACTCTTAAGCGGTCAGTTGTATCCATGGTCACAGGGACAGGCTTGTGATCCGCCATTGGGACTGGATGTTTCCAACGTGACAGGAACTTCAGCTCAACTGAACTGGACTTCCAATGCTTCCCAGTCTTACAATATTGACTATAAACCAGCTAATTCAACGGTATGGACGAACGTTGCCAGCAATTATTCAGGAAATAATATTGTCATCAACAATCTTACTCTGAATACCAATTACGATTGGAGAATCCAGTCTAACTGCTCACCGACATTAACAAGTACTTATATTTTTGCACCAAGGTTTAACTCCGGAAGTGGCTGCACTACGCCATCAGGATTGACTTCCGGAAGTTTCCTTGGCAATACCACTCAGTTATCATGGGATGCCGGAAATGCAACTTCATATACGTTACAGTATAAAACTGCTGCTGCCACAACCTGGACTGAAATTCCAAATATTACAACCAATTCCTATTCATTACAAAACCTGACACCTAATACAAGTTATGTATGGAAAGTACAGGCTTCATGTACAGGAGGAACGACAAGTACTTATTCAGGAGAAGGATCATTCAACAGTGGTTTTGCTCCGGTTACAAGTCCGGGTGCAAGATCTCTTGCTTTCAACGGAAGCACGCATTATCTTAACGCAGGACAATTTAACCTGAGTGGAAACGCGGTGACCTTTGAAGGTTGGGTAAAAGTAAATGCTTTCAAAACAGGCTTTCCGTATATTTCATCGGTAATGGGTATTGAAGTAGGAGATAACAACTCGGCGATGCTTCGTTTCGGAGACGGAAACCTTGCGAATAATAAGCTGCAGTTTATATTAAGTTTTGGTTCGTCACAGGTGAAATTGAATACGAATACTTCATTCAACACTAATACATGGTATCATATAGCAGCCACTTATGATGGTGCAGCCATGAAAATTTATGTCAACGGTAATCTTGATGCAACGTTTGCGGTGACGGGTAACTTTACGGCAAACGGAATCCTTTATCTGGGAAGAAACTATGACAATTCACGTACAATCAATGGTTTCCTTGATGAATTCAGAGTTTGGAAAAGAGCACTGACACCACAGGAAATCATGAATAACAGCTGTAATGTTCCTGCCAATTCTACAGGTCTTGAAGCCAACTGGAAAATGGATGAAGGCAGTGGAATGGGAGCTTTGGATGCTACAGCCAATACCCATTTTGCAACCCTGATCAATATGACAGATGCCAACTGGAGAACAGATGTTGCCTGCGCTTCTAATCTTGCAGTGAAAGATGTTGAATCTGTGAAAGACAACAGCGCAGTGTACCCAAATCCTGTGAAACGAGGAAATGATATTCACTTTGCTATCAGTGACAACTCTGCAAGTGAAGTGGCATTGTACGATGCGTCAGGAAAATTATTCAAAAAACAGAATATTAATCAAAATAATAACGCAGTGAATACGCAGGATTTAATCAGTGGTACTTATATTTACAAAATTACACCCGCAAACAGTAAAGTAATATCAACCGGTAAAATTATTGTGAAGTAAGATTTTGATAATAAAATAGTAACCGGGACTAATGAAATAGAGTCTGAAATACAAAGCAGGCAGACAGAGGTGTACTTCTGTTTGTCTGTTTTTTCAGTCACAGGAAGACTTGAATTTAAAATAAAAAATAATGCAGAATATAGTAGGAATCGATATTGGAGGGTCGCACATCACGCTGGCTCAGGTAGATCCGGAAAAACGTGAAATCATTTCATCCACCTATGTAAGAGAACATGTAGATGCTTTCGAAAACAAAGAAGTTATTTTCAACGCCTGGGTTTCAGCCATTAATAAGGTGGCTCATGATCTGGTAAAAGAAGATCTTTTAATCGGTATCGCAATGCCGGGACCTTTCGATTATGAAAATGGAATATCTCTTATGCGGCAGGGAAAATTTATTGATATCTATCAGGTCAATATTAAAGAAGAACTGGCAAAAAGGCTGGCCATTTCTCAGAAGCAGATTCATTTTGTAAATGATGCGGCTGCGTTTATGGAAGGAGAAGTATTCGGAGGATGTGCCCAAGGTTTCAACAGTGCTTTTGGAGTGACTCTTGGAACAGGATTGGGAACTACTTTCTTCAATGGAAAATTTGCTGCCGATGAAGATTTATGGGATGCTCCCTTCAGAGATTCCATCAGTGAAGACTATCTGGCGACACGCTGGTTTGTGAATCATTATAAAGAACTGACCGGAGAAGAAATCTCAGGAACGAAAGATCTTCTGGATAAACCTACAGAGATACAGACTCAAATGTTTAACGATTATGCAGACTCCTTTTCTGAGTTTATTGTCAGATATGTAGATCATTACAAACCGGAAGTTTTAGTTATAGGAGGAAATATTGCCAAGGCTTATCCTCATTTTGAGCAAAGATTTATTCAGAACTTAACCAAGAATAATATTAACTTGCAGGTTAAAATTTCTGCCATATTTGAAGATGCGGCCATTCTTGGAGCTGCCAGCTATGCATTAAAAAAGCGTATATAAATTAACAAACGAAAAGATACAATGAAGTTTATATTTTCTACTTGCTTACTGTTATTACAGGCCTGGGCTTTAGGTCAGAATGTATCTCCCGTAGACTATGTGAATCCTGTGATGGGAACCCAATCCAAACCTTCATTATCCAATGGAAATACCTATCCGGCAGTCGGACTTCCATGGGGAATGAATATCTGGACACCCCAGACCGGTAAAATGGGCGATGGATGGGCATATACCTACGATGCAGATAAAATAAAAGGATTTAAACAAACCCACCAGCCGTCTCCCTGGATGAACGATTATGGCGCATTTGCCATCATGCCTGGAGTTGGAAAAGTGAAGTTTAAAGAAGACGAAAGAGCAAGCTGGTTCAGCCATAAAGCTGAGGTTACCACACCTTATTTCTATAGCGTTTATCTTGCTGATATCAATGTCACAACAGAATTTACACCTACTGAAAGAGCCTCTTATTTTAAATTTGATTTTCCAAAGACAGACAGCGCTTACGTAGTGGTTGATGCTTTGAACAAAGGATCTTATATCAAAATTTTACCAAAAGAAAGAAAAATCCTCGGATATACTACAAGATATTCTACCGGGAAATACGAAAACTTTAAAAACTACTTTGTTATTCAGTTTGATAAAGATTTTGAACTCACAAAAACCTGGAAAGATGATAAACTGGTGAATGATCAGTTAGAAATTACCAGTGATCACACCGGAGCTGTGGTAGGATTTAAGCTTAAAAATAAAGAAACGGTGTATGCAAAAGTAGCTTCTTCATTCATCAGCTTTGAACAGGCAGAACTGAATCTTAAAAGAGAAATCGGAAACAGAAATTTTGAACAGGTCAAGACCGACGCTAAAAATATCTGGAATAAGACATTAGGAAAAATAGAAGTAAAAGGAGGAACAGATCAGCAGATGAGAACCTTTTATTCCTCTTTATACAGAACTTTATTCTTCCCGCAAAAGTTATATGAGATTGATGCTCAAAATAAAATAAAACATTGGAGTCCATACAATGGCAAAATTGTAGACGGAAGAATGTTTGCAGGAACCGGTTTTTGGGATACTTTCCGTGCTCTATATCCTTTCCTGAATCTGGTGTATCCAAGCATTAATGTGGAAATGCAGGAGGGACTGGCCAACGCTTATAAAGAAGGTGGTTTCTTACCAGAGTGGAGCAGTCCGGGATATTCTGATATTATGATTGGAAACAATTCCGCATCCGTAGTAGCAGATGCTTACATCAAAGGACTTCGCGGATATGATACAGAAGCGCTGTGGCAGGCTGTAAAACACGGAGCAAACAATGAAGGTCCTATAGAAGCTGTAGGCCGCGCAGGAGTAAAGTATTATAATGAATTGGGCTATGTTCCTTACGATGTAAAGATCAATGAAAATGCAGCAAGAACATTGGAGTATGCTTATGATGATTTTTCAATCTATCAATTAGGAAAAGCACTAGGAAAACCTGCTTCAGAAATTGATATTTATAAGAAAAGAGCTTATAATTACAAAAATGTATTCGACAAGGAGACGGGCCTTATGCGTGGTAAAAATAAAGATGGTAACTTCCAGAAACCTTTCAATCCTTTCAAATGGGGAGATGCTTTCACAGAAGGAAACAGCTGGCATTACACATGGTCGGTTTTCCAGGACATTGATGGTTTGGCAGAACTGATGGGTGGGAAAAAGAAATTTGAAGCCAAATTAGATGAAGTATTTTCATTGCCTCCGGTTTTTGATGACAGTTATTATGGAGGCGTGATCCACGAGATCAGAGAAATGCAGATCATGAATATGGGTCAGTATGCCCACGGAAATCAGCCTATTCAGCACATGATTTATCTGTACAACTATGCAGGTGCACCTTACAAAACTCAATATTGGGCGAGACAGGTGATGAATAAATTGTATCATGCCACTCCGGACGGATATTGCGGTGATGAAGATAACGGACAAACGTCTGCATGGTATATTTTCTCAGCCCTTGGATTTTATCCGGTAACACCGGCGACAGATCAATACGTATTGGGAGCGCCATTATTTAAAGAAGCTACCATCCATTTGGAGAATGGTAAGAAAATTGAAATAAAGGCTCCGGAAAACAACGCAGAAAATCTATATGTAAAATCACTGAATGTAAACCAACAGCCTTATTCCAAAAACTGGCTGAGCCACAAGGAATTGATGAAAGGTGCTGTGTTAGACTTTAAAATGGATAGCAAACCTAATAAAGAAAGAGGTACACAGGAAAAAGATTTCCCATATTCAATGTCAAAAGAAGAGTCAAATAAATAAATTTTAAATTAAAAATATAGCTGTATGAGTACAGAGAAAAAAGAAATATTCGATAGAGTAGAAAGCATGCTGCAAGGACAAGGTTTTAACATCGCAGCAAAAGACGATACAAGACCATGGGGAGGATTTTTTGTGATTGATGAAACACAGGCACAGGATTTTGCCAACCAATATTTCGATGGGATTGATGTAGACAGCCTGAGAATAGGAGGGAAGCTAAGCCCTAAAATTCTTATCGTGGCTCCGGAAGCAAGATTAAGCTGGCAGTATCACCACAGAAGAGCCGAAATCTGGCAGGTAGTGGAAGGAACGGTAGGTATCAAAAGAAGCAATACCGATGAAGAGGGAGAATTGAAAGAATATGGCCCGAAAGATCAGGTGAAGCTTCAGCAGGGAGAAAGACACAGATTAATTGGTCTTGCAGGCTGGGGAATCGTAGCTGAAATCTGGCAGCATACCGATGCCTCCAATCCTTCAGATGAAGATGATATCGTAAGAGTACAGGACGACTTTGGAAGATAAATAAAAAATCCGCTTCAAAAATTGAAGCGGATTTTTTATTGGTAAGGAAGCTTGAGGCTGGAAGAGGGGAGTTTCTGTAAGTTTTCATAACTCTTGGATTTCCTTCGTTATTAGAGGCAATTTTACCTGCGTATGGTAATAATCAAACCTTATAGGTTTCTGAAACCTATAAGGTTTTGTTTATTCAGAAAAGTATAAATCAGTAATTTATTCCTAAATAAGAATTCTACCGGCTAGCACTTCCAGCATCATTCTTCCATCTTCCCGCCTTAAAACGTCACATCCAGTCCCACATAGAAGTTGGCCTTCATAATCGGAGCATATACCATTCCTCCGTCAAAATAGCTTCCGAAAGGATTTTTAAAATCTACAATCGCATTTTTCTGATAGTAAGAAGTAAGGTTTTCTCCTCCTAAATAAGCCCTGATTTTTTTATTGAAATTTCTTGAGATCTGAGCATTAAGAACTGCATAGGATTCTGAATACGTCGGTAACTGAAACTCTGCCGGATTCGTTGAAGTATCAGGAAGTCTTTGCTTTCCAACCCAGTTTAAAGTCGTATCAAAACTCCAGAATCCGCCATTATCATTTTTATTGGTTGAATAGGCCAGATTCACAAACCCTCTGTGCTTCGCCATAAAAGGAACTTCTCTTCTTCCACCGATATAATCTGCCTGTACGTCATAGTATTTATAAGCCAGTCTTACTTCAAGGTTTTTGACAGGCATGAAATCCCATTGGGTCTGGAATGAATTGGCAAAAGATTTTCCATCCAGATTATAGAATGTCAGCTGTTGAGGAGATCTGTCCAGATCTACCAATACCTGATCCTGGAAATCTGTTCTGAAGAAGTCTGCAACAATGCTCGATTTCCTTCCGAATAACTTAAATTCCTGTTGTAAACTCGCTCCATAATTCCATGCGATTTCAGGTCTTAATCCATAAATATTTCCTCCGTTAGGTAAAATATTAATCGCTCTGTTTGATGCAAAATACTGCTGGCTCTCTGCAAATACATTCGCTGTTCTGAATCCTCTTCCGGCAGAAAGTCTTAAAATAGTTTGAGGCGTGAAGTCATATTTAAAGTTCAATCTTGGCGTAAACTGTGTTCCTGCCAGATTGTGAAAATCTACTCTTGAACCTGCTACTAAAGTATATTTTAAACCAGTTAAAGTATATTCAGCAAAAATGCCCGGTACAATTTCATTTCTTCTCATATCATCCAGCAAATACGTTTCTTTGTATCCGTCATATAAGAAACTTGCTCCAGCCTTATATTTGTGGTTGGTATTTCCGATGATGCTTTCAAAAATTAAATTGGAATAGTATGTATGCTGCTGTCCCGCATAATTTCTTAATCCAAAGAAGCTGTCCTGCTGATGGTAAACATACTGGTTCATCCATCCGATACTCTGGTAAGGTTTTCCTTTAAAAACATACCCAGTTTTATTCCAGACCTGGAATCTTGAAATATCGATTCCAACCCCATAAAAAGGCTGTTTGTCCTGACCCAGTTTTTTATCAAAACCAATCTGTCCTGCCGTTCTTTCATCTCTGATAAAATTAATTCCAAAATGAGACCCGAACCCCGACTTTTCAAGATCATTATAATTAAGCAAATATGCTGCATTAATCTGTGTTCCTTTCGGTCTATCCAGAAAACCATCATGGTTCATATCCGTATTTCCAAACGTTCCGTTGCCGTGAAGAAGGAAAGTTTGCGACCATTTATCGTTGATAGGAGAAACATTGGTAATATTCACTTCAGCTCTTCCATTAAAATCAGAAAAAAGATTTAATGATGTTTCAGGAGCCTTTGCATTCTTCAGAAGTTCAGTGTTGATTTGTCCCGTGATACTTTCGTAGCCGTTGGTTACGGTACTTCCTCCTTTGGTAAGCTGAATACTTTCAATCCATCTTCCCGGGATAAAATTTAAGCCATAGGCAGAAGCCAGACCTCTGATCTCAGGTAACTGTTCTTTTGTCAAACTCGTGTATTTCTGATCCAACCCAAGCATTTTCAACTGTTTTGTTCCGGTAACTGCATTGCTGAAAGAAACATCTACCGTTGCATTGGTTTCGAAGCTTTCAGACAGATTACAGCAAGCTGCCTTTAACAGCTCTTTTTTATCAATATTAAAAACAAGTCCGGCTTCTTTCTTACTTAAAGCTGTTGCTGCCTTAGAACCCGTTACCACAACACCATCAATACTTTTTTCATGTTGAGAATGATCCTCTTTAGCTGGTGAAGTCTCATTGTCTTTATGGTCGTCATGCTTTGTTGCTTCTTCGTAATGAACCTTTGGATTAGGCTGCCCGAAAGTAAACTCTCTGTCATAAAGACAGCATCCCGGAAGGCCATTGTAAACAGCATCTGAAGCTTTGTATTTTTCATTATCATGTCCTGCATCAGCAATAGCCTTTAAAATCTTATCTGATGAGGTTTTTGAAGGGTCAAAATGTAAAGTAACCGTTTGCTTTTCAGCATTCCATTCTGCAGTATTGGCACCGGCATCTTTGGATGCTTTTTCAATTCTGGCTTTACATGAAGCACAGTTTCCTCTTACGTAGAATTCATTTTCTTTTTTAGGGGAAATAGTAGCATCCGCATGGTGCTCATGGTTGGTTTCTGTCTGGGAAGGCTGCAGATCTCTGTCGTAATGACAACATCCCGGAAGTCCTTCATAGGTTGTATCAGAAGCTTTGAATTTCTCATTGTCATGTCCTGCTTCTGCTACCTTTTTCAGAATATCATCAGAAGATACCTTATCTGTTTCTAAGGTTAGTGTCTGAAGATCAACAGAGTAAACGGCTGTTTTGGAACCCGCTTTTTTTGCGGCACTTTCAATTCTTGTTTTGCACATTTCACAGTTCCCTTTTACCTTGAACTGATTTTTTGAAAGTGTCTGAGCAGATATAAATTGTGTAAATAGGAATAATGCACCAAGTATGAACCTGGAAATATATAATTTCATTTTGTTTAAAGTTTTAATTAATTAAAAAACAGTTCATTATAAGGCATAATGAACCCATGCTATTTAATTAACCTATCTTGGGCGGTTGCCAGATTTCCTTCAAACGGTCTGAAAGATAAGGATCTGCATATTGAAACTGAAGATTCTTATTCGCTTTGTAATAAGACAGTTCCAGACGTAGATTTTTTGAAAAAGGGGTTTCAATAAAAGTATAGCAGGCAATGCATGATGAGCAGCAGTCGTCATTACATGATTTTGTGTTATCATGTTTGCTGTCTTTTTTTGAAGAATGATTTTTACAGCAGTCCATTTTCTTGGAAGATTCTGCTTTACAGCATGTTTCCTGCATTTCCTGCGCATAGAAATAGTCCTTGGGAATCAGAAAAACTCCCAGACAAAAAACTATGGCAAGTATGTGAAACAGCTTCATCTCTGCAAAAATACAAAATTTATGGTAAAGGATCACCAACTTTTAGAGAACAGCTATGCCATGGCTCACCATGAGCGGGGTTCAGTTTCGGTTTTTCTCCCATTGCCAGGTTCTGTGCTGCGGGTGCAGGAGCCGGACCTGGAGTTGCTTGAACTGCATTTTGCACTGCCTGTGGCGCAGGAGCTGGCTTACTGTTTAAGGGCTGTCCCACGGGAATATCACATCGGTGTCCAGGCTGTCCGTGTGGAGGATTCATTCCTGGTGCGGTTTTTACCTGCTTCCCGTTATTATCAAGTGTGATTTTTCCTGATGATACAGCATTCGGATCAATCTGGATGGTATTGCCTCCGCTCACATTTACATTTTGTGTTGCAGGAGTAGCTGCAGCAGGTTGCCCATTCAAAGGCTGTCCTACGGGAATATCACATCGGTGTCCCGGTTGCCCGTGAGGAGGATTCATTCCCGGAGCTGTAGCCATAGGAGCAGCGTTGGACTGGATGCCTGCCTGTTCCATCAGAGCGGTTTTTGAGGTGGTATTTAGAGCTACGTTGGGCTGGCCAGCGTTGGCTTCTTCTTTTAAGTAAGTAGCTCTTTCATCCTTTTTACAGGATGCAGCTAAGAGTGATACGGCGATCAAACCTATAAATGTATTCTTCATATCCATGGGTATGAAACAAAATTAGCAAAACATTTTCAATTGTTTTGCTAATTTTATACTTATAATTTGATTTTTGGATTAATTTTTTACCAAAAGTCTAAATCCTTCCCCGTGAACGTTGATAATTTCCAATCCTTCGTCGTCTTTTAACAACTTACGAAGCTTGGCAATATAAACGTCCATACTTCTTGCTGTAAAATAATTTTCCTTTTTCCAGATCTTTCTTAAAGCAAGGTCTCTCGGCATGAAATCATTTCTGTGGATGCAAAGAAGTTTTAATAATTCGTTTTCTTTAGGAGATAGTTTATATTCTTTATCACCTACTTTCAGCTGTCTCAGCATAGAATCAAAGAAAATATTACTGATTTTAAACTGCTCCTGTTCTTCATTTTCCAAGGTAGAACTTCTCTGAAGAATTGCTTTTATTTTGTATAAAAGTAGCTCGGTATCAAATGGTTTTGTAATATAATCATCAGCACCTAACTGATATCCTTTCAAGATATCTTCTCTCATGTTTCTTGCAGTAAGGAAAATGATAGGTGTATTTTTATCAATCTTTTTTACATCTTCCGCTAATGAAAATCCGTCTTTTTTAGGCATCATTACGTCAAATATACAGATATCGAATTCATTTTCTGTAAATTCTTTAAGTCCCTGCTCCCCGTCAGTGGCAAGAGTCACTTCAAAATTATTGATGGTCAAATAATCTTTAAGCACCGCCCCGAAACTCTGATCGTCCTCTACTAATAATATTCTGTTGCTCATAATTTTAATAATTAAAAATTAACAATTAAGAATGAACTTCCTCACTCTATCTTCTATATTTTGATATTTGGTTTAACTTTATAATTGATGAATGATCATTGATAACTGATGTGAAAAAGATCTGTATCATTTATCGCTTATCATCTATCATTTATTTTTCTAGCTCATTGGCAGTTTTATCGTAAACGTACTTCCTTTTCCTTTATGAGAGTCTACAATAATCTGTCCTTTGTGCAGTTCTACAATTTTCTTCACGTAAGAAAGACCTAATCCCTGGCCTTTTACGTTGTGAATATTTCCGGTTTCTTCCCTGAAGAATTTTTCGAAAATTTTGGTTTTATTCTGTGTATCCATTCCCATTCCTTTATCGGAAATTTCAATCACATACCAGTGTCCTTCATTTCTTGTTTCCACATGTATTTCCGGTGCTTCAGGAGAATATTTATTGGCATTATCCAGTAAGTTGACCAGCATATTGGAGATGTGGAATTCATCTATTTTAAAATTATACTGAGTGGCCGTGAACTTCTGTGTAAGCGTTCCGTTTCTTTGTTGTACAATCAGGTTGAAAGATTCTGTCGTTTTTTTGATCAGCTCTCTTACGTTGGTCTCTTTTAAAAATAATTCCACTTCATTTCGTTCAAGCTTGGACATGTTAAGTACATTTTCCACCTGTTTTTTCATCCTTAAATTCTCCTGCTTGATCAGTTCGGAATAGTATTTTACTTTATCCGGATTGGTGGCAATTTTATCATTAGCCAACGAATCCGTTGCAACAGAAATGGTTGCCAATGGTGTCTTAAACTCGTGAGACATGTTGTTGATGAAGTCTGTTTTCACTTCAGCAAGTTTTTTCTGCCTCATCATATAATTGATGGAAATAATATAAATCCCAAGAATGGTAAGGAGAGAAAGAAATGTTCCCAAAAGCATCGGCCAGTTATTCATCGCCAGGGAATATTCTTTTTTAGGAAATACCAGAGCAAGGCTGTATAATGTATTTTTCTTATCGGCAAACAGAGGAAAGCTGTAGGTATTACTGTCTTTCTTTTCTTTATAAGCCTTATTCGCAATGCTTGTAAGCTTATTATTACGATCCAGAACTCCATATCCGAACTTGGCAGTGATCCCTCTTATTTTAAGCTCTTTGGCAATAACGGAGTCCAGTGTTTTAGGATCCACTCTTTTGGTGATAGGAAGGTTGTTTCCATATACTTTCACAAACTCTTTCATGGAGTAATCTCCCGTCTCAATCTCCTGATTGATATCTTGCGTTAAAAGTTCGCGATTGGTGGTGTCTCTTTTTATTTTATAAGCAGCTTCGTCTGTATACAAAGTCGTCAGCTTGATAGAATCTCCTTTTTGAGAAATAGGCAGCTGCGTTTTTTCAATGATATTTTTGGAATAAATAATCTGTCTTTGAGTCCCGGAGTCTTCTACTTGCTGAATAGTAGTTAAAGACGGCTGTTTGCTGTTCGCAAGAATGTTTTTTCTGAAATCTTTATAATCCTGATTCAGGTATTTGTCAGCTTCAATCTCTTCAATACTTTTTGAAGTACTTTCCAAAACCGCATACACTTTATTTGAAAAATCCTGTTCCAGTACGCCGTAATAGCCTTTCAACCAATAAAATTGGAGCGTTACAAAGACAATCAGTGAGATCGTCATAAACACTGAAATTATTGGGATGAATTTGTTATTCATTATTTAAAATATATATGTTTTGGAAAAATGAATGTTAAAATTAATTTTTTTAAGAGTACATAAACAAAAAACGAGCCAAAAAATTGTTTTTTTTTTCTTAAAAGAGTGTTTTTTAACAATTATTTATGAATTATCTTTTACTTGTCATATGAAAAGTCCTTTCAATAAATAAAATGCTAACTTTAATAAAAATAAATATATATGGAATCTACTATCATTTTCAACAAAGATTTTGATGCATCAAGTGCTTATGTTATGAAGATTTTTAAGGCTGATGTTTCAACCGTATGGAACTATTTTACACAAGCAAGATTATTGGATCAATGGTGGGGACCTAAACCGTGGAAATGTGAAACGGTAAGTCAGGATTTCAAGGAAGGAGGCACCTGGATGTATACAATGGTAGGTCCGAACGGGGAAAAAGGACCTATGTATGCTCAAACTCAATATGGAGAAATTACAGAACACAGAAGTCTTGACTGGATGAGTGCTTTCTGTGATGAAAAAGGGAATATCAATGAAGACTTCCCAAGGTCAAAATGGCTGATTGGCTTTACTGGATTGGAAGAAGGAACTAAAGTAACCATCAATATCTATTACCATTCTCCTGAAGTGATGAAAAAGCTTATGGATATGGGATTTGAAGAAGGCTTTAAAATAGGACTGAATCAATTGGAAGAATTGATTGGATGATTTTGAAAATGTAAAAAGCACTTATTTATAAAAAAGAGGATTTTCCATTAGAAAACCCTCTTTTATTTATCACCAGGAATTAACTTCCTGCTTCCATCTTCAAACTTCCAGGCTTTACAAAAGCTCTTCTTCCTGAAAATACTGGATAATCGCCTTTTTCATAAGCAAAGTCTGCTCATTAGGTTTGAGTTCCGGAAGTTCTTCCACAATTTCAAAGTGGGGCCATCCGTCTTCATAGTGGGTAAATTTATAATATCCAAATGGCTCAAGCAATCTGCAGACTGCAATATGGATCAGGTTTACTTTGTCTTCTTTTGTATATTTTTGCTGGCCGCTTCCCAGTTCCTGCAACCCTATCAGAAATAAGAGGGTTTCAATGGGCGGGTTCTTCTCTGTCTGGAAATTGTCTTCAAAGAATTGTTCTATTTTTTTCCAGTATTCAGTTTCGTTCATATAATTGATAAATGATGATTAATAATTGATGTTTTAACGTTTTAATTCTTCACCTAATTTCCTTTATAAGCAGAAGTTACTTTTAAAATTTCAGTAGCTTCGTTAATAAGAACATCTGATCTTTGATAGATCTGGCTCTGCACATTGCTCTATAGTTACTGGTTGTTGATGAAACAGATCTATCAATGATCATCTATTTTCAACAGAAACGCATACTCCAGTGCATCTTCTTTCAGAGATTCAAATCTTCCGCTTGCTCCTCCATGTCCGGAGCTCATATCAGTTTTGAAGATTAAAATGTTATTGTCCGTTTTTAATTCTCTTAATTTGGCGGTCCATTTTGCAGGCTCCCAGTATTGTACCTGAGAATCATGGAATCCTGTCGTGATCAGCATATGAGGATAATCTTTCGCTTCTACATTATCATAAGGAGAGTAGTCTTTCATGTAATGATAGTATTCCTTATCATTAGGATTTCCCCACTCATCATATTCTCCGGTTGTCAAAGGAATCGTATCATCCAGCATGGTTGTAACAACATCTACAAAAGGTACCTGTGCCACAATTCCGTTGAATAACTGAGGTTCATAATTTACCACAGCACCTACCAGCAATCCGCCGGCACTTCCTCCCATGGCATACATGTGTTTTGATGAAGTATAATTTTCTCTGATCAGGTATTTTCCGGCATCAATAAAATCAAAAAATGTATTTTTCTTAAACAGCATCTTCCCGTCTTCATACCATTCTCTTCCCAGATATTCTCCACCACGGATGTGAGCAATAGCATAAATAAATCCTCTATCCAGCAAAGACAATCTTACATTGGAAAAGCTGGCATCAACAGTATGTCCGTAGCTTCCATATCCATATAAAAGAAGCGGAGTGTCAGGTGATTTCTTAGTGTCTTTATGATAAACCAGGGAAATAGGAACTTTTGTCTTTCCATCTCTTGAATCTGCCCAGATTCTCTCTGAAATATAATTTTCAGGAGCAAACTTTCCACCCAAAACTTCCTGTTGTTTCAGAAGTTTTGTCGTCTTTTCCTTCATGTTATACTCATACGTGGAACTAGGCTGTGTAAGGGAAGTATATCCATAGCGTAAAATTTCCGTATCAAATTCCAGATTGATCCCGATATAAGCTGTATAAGTAGGATCGGAGAAAGGTAAGTAGTAAGACTCCTGTGTTTTCTCGTCAATGATTTTGATCTGAAGCAATCCTCTTTCTCTTTCCTCAAGAACCAGATAATCTTTAAAGATCTCAAAACCTTCCAGTAAAACTTCTGCACGGTGCGGAATCACATCAACCCAGTTTTCCATGCTGCAGTTATCAATCTTTGCCTTTACAATCTTGAAATTGATCGCATCATCCGCATTGGTAATGATATAAAATTCGTCTTCATAATGCTCTACTGAATATTCAAGATCATCTATCCTTGGCTGGATCACCGTCCATTCTGCAAATACATTGTCTGAAGGAATAAAACGATGTTCATCCGAAATAGTGCTTGAGCTTGCAATGAAAATGTACTCTAATGATTTTGTCTTAAATACATTAACATCAAAAGTCTCATCTTCTTCATGGAAGATCAGAACATCTTCCGCTGAATCTGTTCCCAGCCGATGTCTGTATACCTGAAATGCACGAAGGCTTTTGTCTTTTCTGATGTAAAAAATATGCTGGTTATCATTCGCCCAAACGGCTTTCCCTGTAGTATTAGGGATCGTATCCGGCAAAATTTCCCCTGTCTTTAAATTTTTAAAATTAAGCGTATAAATTCTTCTTCCTACATCATCTGAAGAAAAAGAGGCCAGTTCGTTATTGGGGCTTACTGCTACACTTCCTACTTCAAAAAACTCTTTGCCGTCTGCCAGAATATTAACGTCAAGTACAATTTCCTCATCATTCTCAAGGTTTTTATACTTTCTGCAGAAGATAGGATATTCTTTGCCCTCTTCATAACGCACAATATACCAGTACTCATTAAAGAAATAAGGCAGAGACTCATCGTCCTTTTTATAGCGGGCTTTCATCTCTTCGAAAAGCTCTTCCTGAAGAGCTTCCGTATCTTTCATGATGAATTCTTCGTAGGCATTTTCCTCCTCAATGTATTGGATCACTTCGGGGTTTTCCCTTTCATTCAGCCAAAAGTAATTATCAGTTCTTCTATCGCCGTGTTTTTCTAATATTTTTTCAATTTTTTTTGCCTGTGGAGCTTTCATCCGGGGTATTTTTATTTTTTTATTGCATAGGATGTTCTTATACTTTTTCTTCTGAAAGTAAGTAATTTAAGCAGAAATCCTTTCAATATTAATTTTTGTTCAAATTTAGGTAAAAAAAAACCATCTTTCCTTTATTGAAAAGATGGTTCATTGTATTTTTATAATTAAAGACTATTTGTGAAGTGCTTTAATATACTTTTCAAGGGCCATTGTCATAGAAGGAGTTTCCTTCGTTGGTGCCATTAAATCTACTTTTAATCCTGCTTCTTCCGCAGCTGCCAAAGTCGTGTTTCCGAAAACTCCGATCTTTGTTTCATCCTGCTTGAAATCAGGGAAATTTTGCTGTAGCGATTTGATTCCCTGCGGGCTGAAGAAGATCAGCATGTCATAATCTTTGACATTGATATCCGTAAGATCACTGCATACGGTACGGTACATAATCGCTCTTGTCCAGTCTACATTAGATGCATCCATGGTTTTTACAATATCCGGGCTCAAAACATCTGAAGATGGCAGCAGATATTTTTCAGTCGGGAATTTTTTGAAAAGAGGAAGCAGGTCTGAGAAGTTCTTCTCCCCAAAGCTGATTTTTCTTTTTCTGTACACGATATGCTTTTGAAGATAGTTGGCAATTGCTTCCGACTGGCAGATGTATCTCATCGTATCCGGAACGGCAAAACGCAATTCCTCTGCTAGCCTGAAGTAATGGTCAATCGCATTTTTACTGGTAAAAATAATACCGGTATACTGCGTCAGATCTATTTTCTGTGTTCTGAGCTCTTTATTGTCAACCCCTTCGACGTGGATAAATGGACGGAAATCAATCTTTATTTTTTCCTTCTTCGCTATATCCAGATATGGAGAAGACTCACTAGGCGCTGGTTGAGAAACCAATATAGACTTTATTCTCATCATTGACTTTTATTAAAAAAATAACAACTTCCAAAGCAATAATAATGGTGCGATTTGGAGGGTGCAAATATACAAAAATTTATAATACCATTTTTCAGGAAGAATCTTGTTCTTGTGAAATAAATAGAAAAAAACTTTGAAAATGAATACAAAAGCGAAGAAGCAGAAATAATATAAAAACATTTTATTTCTGTCTATCGGGAAGTAATAATGGGCTACACAAAGAATTATTAGCAAAAATGAAAGAATGAAATAAAACTTTGTGGAGGTAAAATAAAAAATAGTCCATTTTTTTCCATCCCCTATACTTTGGTAAAATAAAAAGCCTAATGTTGATTTTATTACATAAAAAAGCAGCACTGCCAGCAAAGTATAACCCAATTTATTAAGCTGATATCCCAAAAGCTGAAGATCCGCAATATATTTCGGTACTACAGGAACATACTGTGAAATTAATACAGACAGAGTAAGTGTAGTCACACAGGAGGTGATGATCCAGCTGGGAAGGTTGTTGCTTGCATCAAAATATTTCTGAAGCAGAAAATCTCTGAGACTGGCATCTCTTTCTATGACGTTCATCATAAAAACGTATAAAAATATACAGCCCACAAGGATAAAGATTACCCAATCATTATTTTCAGGTATTCTTACGTGATTGATGAAGTGTTGTGATGATGGCAAAATTTAATTTTTTTATTTATTATTTAACTTCAGATAACACAGCCCGGCACAGATTTTCCTGTCACAGGATCCATGAATCTGCAGTTAAAATATTTGCTCTCGTCGATTTTACGTATTGTTCAGATCTGTTGAATAAAAGGATCTGTTTCATCCGCTTAATCCCCGAGAAATATTTTTGCAAAATTATAGATTATTTTGTATAAAATAAAAAGGTTAAATAAACTATCTTTGCAAACTGAAATGAAAAAACTCGTCATCATCCCAACCTATAACGAAAAGGAAAATATTGAAAATATTATTTCCGCGGTTTTTGCATTGGAGGACGACTTTCATATCTTAGTAGTAGATGATTCTTCTCCCGACGGAACAGCAGAAGTTGTAAAAGAATTGCAGAAGAAATATCCGCATTATCTCCACTTGTCAGTAAGACATGTGAAAGATGGACTGGGGAAGGCTTATATTCATGGATTTAAATGGGCCATCGAAAATAAATATGATTATATTTTTGAGATGGATGCCGATTTTTCACACAATCCTAACGATCTGCCGAAACTTTTTGAAGCCTGCAGAAATGCAGATGTGGCCATCGGATCCCGTTATTCAAAGGGAGTAAATGTAGTGAACTGGCCCATGGGAAGAGTATTGCTTTCTTACTTCGCCTCAAAATATGTACGGTTTGTACTAGGCCTTCCCATTCATGATACCACAGCAGGATTTGTCTGCTTTTCAAGAAAAGTACTGGAAGAGATAGGATTGGATAACGTAAAACTGAAAGGATATGGATTCCAGATTGAAATGAAATTCAGAGCTTTTAAAAAAGGTTTCAGAATTGTAGAAGTTCCTATTATATTTACCAACAGGATTTTAGGAGAAAGTAAAATGAACGGCGGAATTATCCATGAAGCAGTTTTTGGAGTATTGAACTTAAAATGGAAATCAATCATCAACAGATTATGATACTGATGAAAAAGTTAATCTTTATTTTCGTTTTGCTGGGCCTGTTTTCGTGCGGCGATTATATTGATAAGCCCAAAAATCTGGTCGATAAAGGTTTGATGGCAGAAATCATTGCCGATCTTGCGATCAACGATCAGGCTATCTTTATCTATCCTGACAAAAATATGGAAGCAGGGACAAGGGCTGTTTTGAAATCATATAAGATAAAACCGGATGATTTTGTAGATAGTTTCAAATACTATGTAATTAAAGAAGAAATGGACGGGATCGCTAATGATGCACAGGAAATATTGCTGAAAAAAGATCCCAAAGCAGATAAATATGTAAAGGAAAAACTGAAACAGAACGGTGCTGTAATGCCTGTAGTAAGGTAAAAATAACCTCGAAGTTTCTGTTTTACAAAAATCACTGGCAAAACAGTGTATGTAAAAAAGTATAGAGATGAAATTTTTTAATATAGAAAAGACCTCTGAAGGAAAAGCAAGAGCAGGGGAAATTACCACAGATCACGGGAAGATTCAAACTCCTATTTTTATGCCTGTGGGAACTGTAGCAAGTGTGAAAACAGTTCATCAGAGAGAATTAAAAGAAGACATTAAAGCTCAGATTATTCTGGGAAATACTTATCACCTTTACCTTCGTCCGGGCATGGAAACGATGCAGGATGCAGGTGGTTTACACAAATTCATGAACTGGGATCTTCCTATCCTTACTGATTCTGGAGGTTTTCAGGTATTTTCATTGGCAAGCAACAGAAAGATGACAGAAGAAGGTGCGAGATTCAAATCTCACATCGACGGAAGTTACCACATGTTCTCTCCGGAAAGATCAATGGAAATTCAAAGACAGATCGGAGCCGATATTTTCATGGCTTTTGACGAATGTACACCTTACCCTTGTGATTACAACCAGGCAAAATCATCGATGGAGCTTACCCACCGCTGGCTGAAGAGATGTATTGATTGGACGAATGATAATCCTGAATTATACGGACACAAGCAAAGGCTTTTTCCGATTGTTCAGGGATCTACCTATTCTGATCTTAGAAAAATCTCTGCAGAAGTGATTTCCGAAGCAGGGGCAGAAGGGAACGCGATCGGAGGACTTTCTGTTGGAGAGCCTGAAGAAGAAATGTACAGAATCACTGACGAAGTGACAGATATCCTTCCAAAAGAGAAACCAAGATACCTGATGGGAGTAGGAACTCCGTGGAATATCCTTGAATCGATCGGGCTGGGAATTGATATGATGGATTGCGTAATGCCAACAAGAAATGCAAGAAATGCAATGCTTTTCACATGGCAAGGGGTGATGAACCTTAAAAATGAAAAATGGAAACGCGATTTTTCGCCTTTGGATGAATTTGGAACCAGTTTTGTAGATCGTGAATATTCAAAAGCGTATCTTCGCCACCTGTTTGTATCTAAAGAATATCTGGCAAAACAGATTGCTTCGATTCATAACCTTGCATTCTATCTCGATTTGGTAAAAGTAGCCCGAGAACATATTATTGCAGGTGATTTCTATGAATGGAAAAACTCTGTAGTACCGGTTCTCAGACAAAGACTGTAAAAAAATATGCTTAAAATTGTAGACAGATATATCATTAAAAAATACCTTGGAACTTTCAGTTTCATGTTGGTATTATTGTCTATAGTCGTATTGGTAATCGATGTTCAGCAGAAGATTCCAAGGATAGAAAATGCCAAGGCCATTGATCCGAAACTGGATCTGACCTATTTTCTTATCCATTTTTATCCTTTCTGGATCATCAATCTTGTGGTGACTTTCCTTTCCATTCTGGTTTTTATTTCGGTGATTTATTTTACTTCCAGAATGGCAAATAATACAGAAATTGTTGCTATTATCAGTAGTGGAGCCAGTTTTCACAGATTTTCCAAGCCTTATCTGGTTACTTCCATTTTTATTGGATTGATTGCTCTTGTAGTCTATCATATGGTGCTGCCGTGGGCCAATATCAAGAAAAATGAATTGGAAGCGTATACGTATAATGCAGCCAATAAAGAAAAGATTTTAGGAACGGCACCTGCTTCTTCACAGCTGAGTAAAACAGAGTATATCTTCGTTGATTCCTGGAATAAAAGAGAAAAAAGAGGGTCGAGTTTTGTCTATCAGAAATATGATAAAGACAGAAAAATGACCTATGAGCTGAAGGCAAGTGAAGTGTATTGGGATAAAGCTAAAAAACAGTTTGTTTTAAATAACTATCTGGAAAAAACAATCAATAAAGACAATACCGAAAAACTCGGTAACGGAATAGAATTAAGGAAAAATTACGGGCATTCTCCGGAAGAACTTTTCCCGAATGAACTTTTGGGACAAAATAAAACCACTCCGGAACTTCTGAAATTTATTGAAAGGGAAAAAGAAAGAGGAAACAGTAACCTGAATTCTTACCTGAATGAACTTCACCAGAGGACTTCCATGCCTGTTTCAATCATTATTCTGACATTTCTGGCGCTTTCCCTGTCATCACAGAAGAAAAGAGGAGGATTAGGAGTCAACCTAGCCATCGGTATTTCATTGGCCTTTATTTTCGTGTTTTCATTCGAAGCCTTAAAAGTGGTTTCGGAAAATAAAAGTTTGTCTCCGGCTGTAGCCATGTGGCTGCCTAATATGGTGTTTTTGCCGCTTACCCTTTATTTGTATATCAAGAGAGCCAATCAGTAAAGGAGCTTTACTTCTTTGTGATAAAAGGAATGCATTCCGTCTTCCAGTTCGATCCATAGTTCACCCTTTTCGTCTGCACGCCGGATAATGCCATTTTGTCGCGCTTTTTCAATTTCAAAGACCGATATCTGATCTTTTCTGAAAAGGTTTTTATTAAATCCATCCAGGATTTCCTGATCTGAAGGTATGTTTTTAAGCTTTTCACACAAATATTCATGAAGGTTTAAGGCAAGTTCTTCCAGGTCAAATTGCATCCCCGTCTGCGTCAGAAGTGATCCTGCATTGGATATTTCATCAAAATTTTCCTGCAGAATATTGATTCCGGCTCCGATGATGAAATAATTATTTTGATTAATTTTTTTCTTTTCTATTAAAATTCCAACGATTTTTTTACCTTTAAGGATAATATCATTCGGCCATTTGATTTTTACCTCAGAGTCAGACAATTTGGCAAGGAAATCCCGGATCACCATTGCGGTATAATAATTGAACATAAAGTCGGAGCACAGGATGTTCTGAGTATTCACTGCCAGCGTATAAGCCAGATTTTTTCCGGCGGTCTGAGTCCAGATATTTCCATACTGACCACGGCCTTTAGTTTGATTAAAAGTATGAAGCCCTATAAAATTTGAATCTCCGTAAAGTAAAAACTTTGATATTTCGTCATTAGTAGAAGAACATTCTTTCAGGTAAAAGAGTTGGCTCATTTAAGAAAACTTTAAGAGATTAAGAAGGTAAAAGTAAGGTTAAAGTAAAGAAAAAACAATAAATTTGCAGATTATAGTATTTTTTTAATGAATAAAACAGCAGAAAAACAAGCGTTAATAGATAAAATCGTTGAAGCTATCCAGGATGTAAAAGGAGAAGACATTATGATCTTTGATCTTTCCAACATCGAAAACTCAGTAGCAGAGACGTTCGTGATATGTAGCGGAAACTCAAATACACAGGTGGCTGCATTGGCAGGAAGTGTAGAGAAGAAAGTAAGAAACGAACTGCAGGACAGACCTTGGCACGTAGAAGGGACTGAAAATGCGATGTGGGTATTGGTGGATTACGTTTCAGTGGTGGTTCATATATTCCAGAAACAGGTACGTGAGTACTACGACATAGAAGAACTTTGGGGTGACGCAGTCATTACCAGAATTGAAAATGAATAATAAAAATTTTAAAAAGTCTAAATGAATAATAAAGGATTCAACTGGTTCTTTCCTATTGCAATCGTAGCTCTTTTGCTATTCTTTGGCTCCAACTTCCTTGGAGGTGATGCAGCAAAATCTATTGATGAAGATGGTTTCTTTAGAGAAATGCAGGCGGGCAAAGTCCAGAATATAATTATATACAAAGACATAGAGAAAGCTGATGTTTTCCTAACAAAAGAAGCAAAATCGGCAATGGTTTCCAAAGCCGGAAAAGAAAACAACCCCCTTTCTGCCTTCGAAATGGCTCCAAAAGCAGATTTTTCTGTGAAATACGGAGATCTTCAACTTTTCCTTCAGAAATTTGAACAGGTCAAAGCCAGCAATCCGGTTATTAAAACAACCAAAGATTACGGTACAGGGAAGAGCGCATTAATGGATATCTTAATCCCTGCGCTGGTTTGGATTTCAATTTTAGGATTATTCTACTTCCTTCTTTTCAGAAAGATGGGCGGTGGCGGAGGTCCTGGCGGACAAATTTTCTCTATCGGAAAATCCAAAGCAAAGCTTTTTGACGAAAAAGAAAGAATTCAGGTGACATTTAAAGATGTTGCAGGGTTGGAAGGAGCTAAAGAAGAAGTTCAGGAAGTTGTGGATTTCTTGAAAAACTCTGAAAAATATACAAAACTGGGTGGTAAAATTCCTAAAGGTGTCCTTTTGGTAGGGCCTCCGGGAACCGGTAAAACCTTATTGGCGAAAGCGGTTGCAGGGGAAGCTAAAGTTCCGTTTTTCTCACTTTCAGGTTCCGATTTCGTTGAAATGTTTGTTGGGGTAGGAGCTTCCAGAGTAAGAGACCTTTTTGCTCAGGCAAAAGCAAAATCTCCGGCCATTATTTTCATTGATGAGATTGATGCTATCGGACGTGCCAGAGGGAAAAATAATTTCTCCGGCGGAAACGACGAAAGAGAAAATACTTTGAACCAGCTTCTTACTGAAATGGATGGTTTCGGAACAGATACCAACGTTATCGTAATGGCAGCAACCAACAGAGCGGATATCCTTGATAAAGCTCTGATGAGAGCAGGACGTTTTGACAGATCTATTTATGTAGACCTTCCGGAACTTCACGAAAGAAGACAGATCTTTGATGTTCACCTGAAAAAAATCAAGCTGGATGATAATGTAGACAGAGAATTCCTTGCAAAACAAACCCCTGGTTTCAGTGGGGCAGATATTGCCAACGTTTGTAACGAAGCAGCACTTATCGCAGCAAGAAATAATCATACTTCAGTAACAAAACAGGATTTCCTTGATGCTGTAGACAGAATCATTGGCGGTCTTGAAAAGAAAAATAAGGCAATCAAACCTTCTGAAAAAAGAAGAGTGGCTTACCATGAAGCAGGACATGCTACAATTTCTTGGTTGGTAGAACACGCATCTCCACTTTTAAAGGTTACGATCGTCCCCAGAGGACGTTCATTGGGAGCAGCATGGTACCTTCCTGAAGAAAGACAGCTTACCACTACTGAACAGATGCTGGACGAAATGTGTGCAACATTGGGAGGTAGGGCAGCAGAGCAGGTGATCTTCAATAATATTTCTACAGGAGCACTTTCTGATCTGGAAACCGTAACAAAGAGAGCTCAGGCAATGGTTACAATCTACGGATTAAGCCCGAATATCGGTAACATTTCTTACTATGACAGCTCAGGCCAGTCTGAATACAATTTCGGAAAGCCTTATTCTGAAGAAACCGCTACAAAAATTGATGCGGAGATCAAATCAATCATCGAAAATCAATATGAAAGAGCGGTAAGAATTCTTGATGAGAATAAAGATAAGCTTGATGCTTTAGCAAGTAAATTGCTTGAAAAAGAAGTGATTTTCCGTGAAGACCTTGAAGAGATTTTCGGAAAAAGAGCATGGGATCCTGAATTGACAGAGAAACCTGTAACCAATACTATTCCTGAAAAAGATCAGCCCATTGTAGAGGAAACACCTCAGATCAAAGAGAAAGAAGAAGAAAGCGAAATACAGGCTCCCGAAAGCCCGACACAGCTTTAAGATTCTTAAAAAATAGAATTAATAAAAACCTGACAATCGCAAAATTGTCAGGTTTTTTCATATTTAAGGAGATATTTTGGACACTATTGTAATTTATTTTCTATTTTTGTATAAAGTTGACTAAAAATAGATTAAGTTGAATTTATTCAAGAGGATTGTAAGCAAACTTACCAACCAGCCTGAAGAAGAGGACAAACAGAGCCTGGAAAAACTTGGGGATTCGCTGAAAAATGCGGATCTTGACTATAAGTTTGCGCAATTATTTACGCATTCGGGAGGATTTTTTAATTATTGTGCAGATGAAGCGGAAGCTCTACAAACTTTAAATCAAATTATTAAAATAGAAGGTGTTCACAACCTTTTCTGCTGGGATAAAGAACTGCAGAACTTTTTGAACGTTGTGAAGTCTTCATATACGTCAGAACTACAGCCGTCTAATGACGCCGCATTCATCACCTGTGAATATCTCATTGCCTATGACGGCAGAATCATGCTTTCGCATAACAATATCCTGCATTATCATTCCTCAAGGCTTCCTGATAAAATTATCATTATTGCCAATGTTTCTCAGATTGTAAACAACCTGAATGATGCCATGGGTAAAATAAAAAGAAACGGAAATATCAAGAACCTTACTTCCATCAGCGGAAGCCAATCGAAAATGGACAGTTCTTCCAATTCCAATACAAAACTGTTTTTATTGCTGCTTGAAGATTAAGCAACCACTTCTAAATTTTAAATTTTGGACAAAAATCTCATTCAAAGAACCGTATCAGGTATCGTTTATGTAGCCATCATTATTCTTTGTTCTACTCCGTTGGGAGCGCAGCTGCTGAACAGTATTGCACCTGGTCTTGCCAAACAGCAGTATCTGTATCACGGTTTAATGAGTCTTCTGCTGATTGTAGGAACCTGGGAATGTGTTAAAATTATGAAGTTTGGAAACGGCTATGAAAAATGGGTCGTATATCCATTGGTCATTTTTATTTTCTACATGTTTTCCAAAAGGTATTTTAATCACGATTTCTTTTTTGATTTCAGACTTAGTGAAATATTAGCACTAGCCTTGATTGGAATAGCTGTAGTAACCTTATTCAAATATCCTAACGAATTATACTTTGACAGCGGGAAACTTATTTTTACCGTTATTTATGTGGCTCTCCCGTTCAGTTTTGCATTAGGACTGCCCAAATTCTCCAGTTATAATGAAAACTTCTCTCTGGAAGTTCTTTTCCTGTTTATCCTGATCTGGAGTAGTGATACTTTTGCCTATCTGGTAGGAAAATTCTTTGGAAAACATAAAATGGCTCCTAAGATTTCGCCTAAAAAAACATGGGAAGGTTATGCCGGAGGTGTTGTTTTAACATTGGTGTTGTCTTATTTTATCGAACACTATCAGCCCGAGCTGAGAGGAAACTGGATGATCGTAGGATTTCTGGTGGCAGCCTTTGCTCCATTAGGAGATCTGGTAGAAAGTCAATTGAAAAGAAACTTCGGTGTAAAGGACAGTGGGAACATCATTCCGGGACATGGAGGAGTTTTAGACAGGCTGGATAGTTTTATTATCTGCGTTCCTGTCGTATATTTGTACTTTATTTTAGAAAAATTTATATAATCTCATGAAATTACATAGAGAATCAAAAGGAACGATTACCGTTGCGACCATACTTTTTATCATTCTGGGCGCTTTAGCAATTTATTTCCTTGAAATATGGTCCCTGCTGATCATTATGCCTTTGTTGGTTATTTACAGTTTAGTATTCTGGTTTTTCAGAGTTCCGGACCGTAATATTCTTGACCACAGAGAAAATGTGATCGCTCCGGTGGACGGAAAAGTGGTTATGATCAAAGAAGTGGAAGAGGATGAATTTATAAAAGGTAAAGCAATCCAGGTTTCTATTTTTATGTCTCCACTGAATGTTCACATCTGCAGATATCCGGTTTCAGGAGAAGTGATTTACAAAAAATACCACCCGGGAAAGTATCTGGTAGCATGGCATGAAAAATCTTCTACAGAGAACGAAAGAACTACGGTAGCAGTTCAGACGATGACCAATCACAAAGTAGTCTTCAGACAGATTGCCGGATATGTAGCAAGAAGAATTGTATTCTACTGTAATGAAGGGGATAAAGCCAAAGCCGGGCATGAGTTCGGATTTATAAAATTCGGTTCAAGAATGGATGTATTCCTGCCTTTAGACACAGAGATTATCTGTAAGATCGGAGATATTACAAAAGGAGGTGAGGATGTTATCGCCAAACTGAAAGAAAACTAAAATTCTTATCGCTGATAAAAAACCAAAAGAGAGCTTTTAAAGCTCTCTTTTTTATTTGGGGTATGAAGGGTATATTTTGTTATTTGAGTTTAATTACGCATGAGTATTATTGCGTATCCGAAGACTAATACCTTTCCGTTGGGATTGATAATTTTACCTGCTTAAAAACACAGGCTCATGCTTTTTTAAGTGATTTAAGGTAAATGATTGTTAATTTATTGTCAAAAATGGCATTTCATTTGATAATTTTAACATCGAATTTTAGTAAATTGTAGCTAGAAAAACACCTTAATCATCTCCTTTTTAATGCTGAAAAGACTGATACATTTCGTTTTGTAGATTTCTGTTTTGCATGAAAGGCTGTTAATATTGGAAAATTTATACTTTCAGGAGTACAAATGCCAACTTAAGCTTGTGAGAGCATAAAAAAACAACAAGATGATTTATAAGTTTTTCTTTAAGATGATTAACGACGAAACTGAGAAGATGGATGATGATTTTGAAAGTAGTTATCTTCATCTTATTAACCGGTATTTGCTTTTATTGTTTTTCATATTCCTGTTTTACTCCATTTTTATTATTACTTTTTTTGGGGATATGCTGATCTCCATATTTCTTACCATTATTACCTTCTTCTGGCTGCTGCTCATGGCCATCAAAGGAAAAACCAAACGGTTCAGAAAGGTTTTAAAACCTTTCATTATCGGGATATTTGTTTTACTCACATTTATAGTAAGTTTTTTTCATATTTATACTTATAAAAACGCTGGTGTAGAGTACTTTTACTTTTGTCTTCTGTTTGCTGTTCCGTTCTTTCTGAAATACAAACAGGACTCCCTTACGATCTTTTTTATTACATTCATCATCAGTATCAATTTCATTGCATGTCTGTATTTTGATTTTGATTTCCTGCCAAAGAGCAGATTCATAGAAAAAGAAGATTTTAAAACAATAAAACTGCTGAATATTTTATTCTCTGTTGCTTCCTTTTTAATGGATATCGTATTTATTACCCAGAAAGACGCATTGATTCATGGCTTAATTTCCGATAAAAAAGAAAAGGATTCCACCATCAAGGATCTGGTCAAAACGAATTCGGAACTGATGAAACACCAGATGTTGATTAACCATCTTTCAGAGGAAAATATTCAGGAAATATTGAATTTAGCGGAAAGTAATTCACCCATGTTTTTTGAAAAATTTCAGGTATTTTTTCCTCATTTTATTCCGGATATTTTACAAATAAATCCTAATCTGATCCATTCTGAGCTCTATTTCTGTGCACTGATGAAGCTGGATTTTGATACTAAAAAAATAGCACAGTGTACCAATAACAGTATCCGGGCTGTAGAAAGTAAAAAATACAGGATCCGGAAAAAACTGAATATTCCCTCAGAGATCAATATCAACAGCTTTTTGATAAAAATTTAAACAGAATTCCGATTTTTGTTACGCATACGTAATTTTGAGTAGGTTCTGATGGTGTTTTTTGATTTTCTTGTCAATATTTTTACTTAAAAACATTGTGATGAATATTAAGAACATTCATATTGGAAGCCTAATCCGATCCAAAGTGGAAGAGTATCAGATTTCAATAGAAAGAATTTCCCGGTTTTTAAACAGTACGGAAGATGAAGTGGAAAAGATGTATCATGCAAAAAGTATGGATACTGATGTTCTCCTGAAATGGTGTAAACTTTTAAAATTCGATTTCTTCCGGTTCTATACCGGACATCTGATTTTATATGCTCCACAGGCAAGAATTGATAATGTCTTCACTCAAAAAGAAAATACCCTGGTTTTCAGAAAAAGCATTTATACGCAGGAGGTTAAGGATTTTATTCTTGATAAAATAAAGACAGGGAAAATGACGGCCAATGATGTGGTTAAAAGGTATAAAATACCCAAGACCACTTTATATAAATGGATGAAAAAGATATAAGATGATGCCAGATTATAAGCAGATTTATACCGACATTCTTGAAGAAAAATTTCCCGAAAAATTATCAGACACCACCATCAGGCTTAAGTTGGAAACATTACATTCAGCTTTTGATATTCTGAAATTTAATCAACTGATTTTTGGAGAAACAGAATATACTATGGAACGTAAAAACCAGAGGCTCCGTTCTTATGATAAGGAATCAATTCTGAAAATTCTCAGTTATCAGAAAAGAAATGAACTGACTAATCTTCAGGTGAGTGATCGTTTTAAGATAAGCCGAAATACCATTGCGAAATGGAAAAGAATTTTAAATGATGACTGATATTGCGTTTTTTAAACCTAATGATTTTATTTTTTATGATAAATAAGTAGTTATGATTCTTTTAAGTTGTTTTGCTTTTGATATTTAAATTTATGGTTGGGTTTTGTTAAAAAGCTCAACTTTTTATTTGTATTTTTTATCAGGATAAGTTATTGGCATTTGTGAGTTTTACTACGCGTGAGTAGTATTGCGTAGCAGGGAACTATTTTCTAACCGTCTGTGGTTGATAATTTTGTGGAAGATAAATGTCTGGATTAATATTATCAAACAATTATAACTTATACAATGATGGAAACAAAATTTACAATGCCTCCAATCAAAGTCCTGCTCATAGCAATGCTCTTTGTTTTTGGAAAATCTTTTTCTCAAACCAATAATGGTGCAGTAGGGATTAATACTACTACGCCGAACTCTAATTCCGTTTTGGATGTTATTTCAGGAAATAACAACAAAGGAGTACTTATTCCAAGGTTAACAGAAGCGCAACGAAACGCAATTGTAATCAATCAATCCAATGATGATGGATTGACGATTTACAACACCACAGAAGACTGTTTCAATTACTGGAGCTTTGCGGATAAAGAATGGAAAAGTGTGTGCGGACAGCTGGGTAAATCTGTTTTTACCATAGACTGTTCCACTTCCAAAGCAATGGGAAGCTATGTAAAAGGAAAAGAACTTACCAATTCCAATTACCTGAAGATTGCCGTGAATGTGACTAAACCCGGTAATTATACCATTTCCGGAACAACCACAAACGGATATAATTTTTATGGAACCGGAGTATTTCTAAACACTGGAACACAAACAATACAAATTCCGGGACAGGGAACTCCTCAGAATATTCAGACAGATAATGTTGCTCTTGAAGCCAACGGAACTGAGGTAACTTGTACCCCTGCGATTTCGATTGCTGTTCTGAGTCCTGCAGGTACCTATACCATGAGCTGTGGAACTGCAACGGTAAATGGAGTATACAAGGTGGGAACAGCTCTTACTGCTTCGAATACAATTACTTTACCTGTGAATGTTTCAACACTGGGAAGTTACACCGTTACCACCAATACGGTTGACGGAATTTCTTTCAGTGGATCAGGCACATTTACTTCTACGGGAAATCAGAATATTACATTAAGCGGAACAGGAACTCCAACTTCTACATCGGTGAAAACAATTACCATTACTTCCGACAGCCAGGGTGGGGTATCTACAACATGTTCTGTAAATGTAGTGGTTGTCATTCCTAAAAAAACGGTTCTCCATATCGGATTAGAAACAGCTTACGGGTATAGCGCCTATACCGGTCCGTCAAGAAGTCTGATGGATTCTCCAACAAACTTTGGTACCACTGCTTCCAGTATTGTTAAATATGAAGGCTTTACGCATACCTCTTTAGGAAACTCACCTTCATCAGCAGCTCTTCAGACGGCTCTTAATAATAAGCCGGATATTGTTGTCATTGGCTACAACTATACACCTAATGCTACAGATGCTGGTTATATTGCTTCCTATCTTAATAAAAAAGGAGTTGTCATTGCGATGACAGATGATACGGGCACTGCACAGAATTTATTCAGAGGAATATTCTCAGATCCTACCATTTCAGCATCTTATGGAGGCGGTGCAGGTTCTGTGTATGCTCTTACCAATTCTGATGATCCCATCCTTAACGGACCTTTTGGAGATGTAAGAGGGAAAAACTGGGGTGAAGATGCTTCTACCACAGTAAATATTTCAGGGTTGACAAGCGGATTTGTTCCTTACAGCTATGCGCAGCCTATCAACAGCACCACTGCCAGAACAGGAATTTCAGGATTAAGAAATACCAGCCTGAACTTTATATGGTTTGGTGACGGTGGCTTTTTAAGTAATGAAAATGCCAACGGAAATCAATATTCAAGTAATACCATTGAGCCTTTTGTAGCACCAAGTTCAGGAGGATATTTCCCGGTTCAGAAGTCTTCTTACGGATACGCAGGAAACGGATATACGACAGGAGGAATGCAGGTTCAGAATTCAATCCTCTTTGCCAATATGATTGCCTGGGCAATTAAGCAGGCAGAATTCAACGGAATAAACACACAATGATAAAAGGTTTTTAAAGATGACTCCGGCACGATTATTCTTGCCGGAGTTTTTATTTTATATGTCTTTTAACTTCCTGTACAAGGTTTAATATGAATTCTACAGGAATATCCTCCTCCGTATCAATAAGAAGGATTTTAAACTTCTTTCTGCCGTCCTGGATCAATTCAGGATAATCAAGCCGGTCACCATGATAAAAACTCAGGTAGTGCTTTTTGTATTTTTTGCTGTAATAGAAATAGCACAGCATTTTCTTTTTGTATTTGATAAACGGAAGCCCGAAACTGAATGTTTCTGTAATATTTTCCGGATCTGAAGCTAAGATCGTATCACGCAAAAATAAAAGAGTACTTCTTTCAGGCTCTTCAATTCTGTAGAAATACTCTTGTATAGGATTCATTGTATTCAGTTATAAGATTAGTCGAAGTTTTGAAGTTCGACAAGTTTGTGATACATTCCTCTTTTTGCAATCAGGTCGTGGTGGGTTCCCTGTTCTACGATATCACCTTTTTCCATCACTACAATCCAGTCTGCTTTCTGAATGGTTGAAAGACGGTGGGCAATCACTAAAGAAGTTCTGTTTTCCATCATCTTCTCCAGTGCATCCTGTACGAATCTTTCTGATTCTGTATCCAAAGCTGAAGTTGCTTCATCAAGAATCATTATTGGTGGGTTCTTCAATACTGCTCTGGCAATAGAAACCCTTTGTTTCTGACCTCCGGAAAGTTTACCTCCATCATCCCCGATATTGGAATCATACCCTTCAGGAAGTCTTGTGATAAATGAGTCTGCATTGGCAATTTTAGCTGCTGCAATCACTTCTTCTCTGGTAGCATCAGGTTTACCCATCAGAATATTATTATATACAGAATCGTTGAATAATACAGATTCCTGGGTTACCATTCCCAGCAGCTGGCGGTATTCCTGTAGTTTTAAATGTTTAATGTCTGTTCCGTCAATCAGAATTTCTCCTTCCGAAACATCATAGAATCTGGCTAAAAGATTGGCAATCGTTGTTTTACCGCTTCCACTTTGCCCAACAAGAGCAACTGTTTTCCCTTTAGGAATAGAAAGTGAGAAGTTTTTAAGAATGGTGTGATCCTTATCGTAGTAAAAACCAATATTATTAAATTCGATGGAATGATTTAATGTTGAGATCGAAACAGGATTGGGTACTTCATCAATTTTTACATCAGCATCAAGAATAGCCAACACTCTTTCCAGAGAAGCTTCTCCCTTCTGAACATTCGAAATAGACTGAGAAAGACTTTTCACTGGAGGCAAAATCTGGAAGAAAATACCAAGGAAAACAAGGAAGTCTGCGGGTGAAATACTCTGCTCCACAATAATCTGTTTTCCCCCATACCAGGCAATAATTAAGAATGTTACTGAACCTAAAAATTCGCTCATCGGAGATGCTAATTCTTTTTTTCTTCCCAGACTTATAGAACTGTTAATCCATCTCTGCATAGACTGCATAAAACGGTTGTCCATTATTTTTTCTGCACTAAAAATTTTAATAACCTTTGTAGATTTCAATGTTTCGTCTACAATTGAGAAGATATTCCCCATTTCATTCTGCGCTTCGTGGGAGTCTTTTTTCAGACTTTTTCCAATTAAAGCAATCATAGTTCCCATTACCGGTAATACCAGAAGTGAGAAAAGAGTCATTTCTGTACTTAAAAAGAAAAGAGTCACCAATGTACTGATCAGCATAAAAGGTGCATTGATTAATTCAACTAAACTTCCTAAAATATTCCCTTCAACTTCACCCACATCATTGGACATACGAGACATCAAATCTCCCTTTCTGCTTTCTGTAAAAAAGGAAACAGGTAAAGCAAGAATCTTTCTGTACATTGCTCCACGAAGGTCTTTAGTAACCCCTACACGGTAATTGATCAATAAAAATGAACCTAAATATCTGAAAAGGTTTCTCAGTAAAAACATAAACGCTGTTACCACGCAAAGCCACGCCAAAACGTTAAGTGCTCCATACTGGGTTACTAAACTCTGAACATAGTAATTGGCATATTCTTTTGCGTAGGAGAAGAAATCTAAAATTTCTCCCGAATACACAGGTGGATGGCTGTATTTTTTAGCCTCAATGGTTCCGAAAAGCATTCCCAAAACAGGTAGAATAGTTCCTAAGGAAGCAATCTGAAATACAGAATACATAAGATTGAAAAACAAACTTCCGTAGATGTATTTTTGGTGAGGTCTTGCGAACTTTAGTATTTTAATATATTGGTTCATTCAATGAAAAAATTGGATAGCAAAATTACGTAAAATTAAAAGATAAGACGTTCTTAATCCTGTTTTACTTTACCGGATAAGTTTCAAAAAGTGTCTTTTTGTTACAACTCAGCACTATTAAGCATTATTTTTTGCCTAAATAAACCTGAACTTGGCTTAAGAACCGGAAATCGTAAGGTGTTGCTGTTTAATAAAAAAAACTGCTGAAAGAGCAGTTTTTTATAATGATTCCACTTAAAATTTCACCTGATCATTGTATTTAGGAGCAAAATTTTTAGGACTCAGTCTATCCAGTGTTTTTCCCAAATTATTGATGATCTGAGTCATATTATCAAAATCGACAACGTTGATGTCATCATTTTCATGGTGATAATGAGACGCTTTGGTCATATCAACAGTAGAAAATGAATGGGCAATGATTTTCTTTTTTACAAAGCTTACATTGTCTGAACGGTAAAACAGCTGCTGTTTTGCATAAGGGTCAGCATTAATTTTTAATCCGTTTACTGCATTTTGATTGAAAAGTTCATCAAGGTCAGAGAATCCATCTCCCGTCATATATAATGCATTTTTTCCCCATTGAGATTCTGTAGCAACCATTTCGAAGTTAAAAAGAGCTGTCATTTTATTATAAATGTGATCCAGATTCTTATCAGTGGAAATCGCTCTTGAACCCAGCATTCCTTTCTCTTCTCCATTAAATGCCATGAACACCATAGAGAATTCCGGTTTTTTGTTTTTAAAATAATCGGCGATACCTACCAGAGTCGTGATTCCGCTGGCATCATCATCTGCTCCGTTATAAATATTATCTCCGCTTTTATCACTGGTTCCGATATGATCAAAATGTCCTGAAAAACCAAGGTACTGATCAGATTTTCCTTTTTTGATTCCGCAGACATTGTATACCGTCTTTCCATTGTAATCAAAAGGTACCAGATAAGATTTTCCGGTACAGTATTCCAGATTATTTTCTTTGAAAAGTGCAGCGATGTAATTGGCTGCATTTTCATTTTCCTGGGTTCCGATTTCACGGCCTTTCATTTCATCTGAAGCGAGAGTGGAAAGAACTGTCTTTACCCTTTCTTTGGAAACCTCCTGAGCAAAAGTGAATATGGAGAATAGTGATAAAGTAAGATACGTTAGCTTTTTCATTGTCTTTTATTAAAGTTATAGGATCTGTCGTATTTTTAACTCAAAAGTTGCAATGAATTTACATAAAATAAATTAAGAGTGTATGACAAATAAAAAACAGCTCCTTAAAAGAAGCTGTTCTCACTCAAAAAATCGTTGTAAGGCTATCGAAGTCTGTCTACAGATTTTACGAGCCTCTCATCTTTACGGATATAAATGTTTGCTATGAACAAACAGATTACCGCAATCAATGGGAAAATCGGCTCAATACCCTTCTCAGGAATTTGAACTCCTCCGGATAAGTTTAGTAACCAGTACGCCAATACACCAATCAACAAAGCGTTTATAATGATGCTGATGGTATTCAGCAAAATTTGTCTTTTTCTGTTTTTGAAACTGAAAATACTTAATGCTCCGATAACAACAAGTACGATACAGCCTATATTAAGTAAAGGAATACTGTCTGAAATGACAACATCCTGTCCTGTTATAAAAAGGAAAGCCGCAGCTAAAACTGCTAATAAGGTCCATATGGTTTGTATTCTCTGTAGCATTGAATATTAAATTCTTGGCAAAAATAATATAAATTTTGCACAATTCAAAAATAAGTGTAGATTTGCATTATACAATGTACTTGAAAACAAAAGTCACCGGACTTACTTTTCTTACTCACAATTAATTACATTTTTACATTAAATATGTTTAACATAGAAACGTTAAGGTCAAAATCCGTAACGGAACTGACTAAAATCTTGAAAGATTTGGGCGTTAAAGTTGCAAGAAACAGCAATGAAAATGACAAGATCTTTGCTATTCTTGACTTTCAGGCTTCTAACCCTAAAGTCGCAAAAGATTATTTCAACGCCACCGAAACCGCCAGTATAAATACTGAAGAGGCTCCAGCAGAAAAACCTGCCAAAGCCCCGGCAAAAAAAGCTGCCCCTAAAAAAACAGCAGCCAGGCCAAAAGCAAATGCAAAAGCTCCGGTAGAACCTAAAACAGAGGAAATAGTAGAAGAAAAGGTAGCTGCTCCTGAAGAAATTAAACCGGAAGAACCCAAAGTGGAAACTGCAGCAGCCACGGTAACAGAAGAAACCGCAGCAGGCGCTCAGGCAAAAAAGAAAAGAAAAAGAGTTTCAACGAATGCCACAAACGCAGAAGTATCTCAGGAAAGAACTGAAACTCCAAAAAACACAGAATCTCAAGAGCCTGCCCAGGCTGAAGAAAAGCCTAACAATCCTCAACAACCACAGGCTAACAGACCTCAAAAAGGACACAACCATCCACAGAACGGTGGAAACCAACATAAAAACCAAAACCAGCAACATCAGCAGCACCAAAACCAAAATCAGAATCAAAACAGACATTCTGAAAAGGCTGAGGAGCAGAATGACCATAAAAAAGAATTTAATTTCGATGGATTGGTAAGCATTGAAGGGGTTTTGGAAATCTTACCGGATAACTACGGATTTTTACGTTCTTCAGATTTCAGCTATATCTCTTCTCCTGATGATGTGTATGTTTCTACCGCTCAGATCAGAAATTTTGGTTTAAAAACCGGAGATACGGTAAAAGGAATTGTAAGACTTCCGAAAGAAGGAGAGAAATACTTTTCATTATTGAGACCTACAGAAGTGAACGGCCGTGATCTTGCATTTATCAAAGACCGTGTTGCTTTTGAATATCTTACCCCGCTTTTCCCTGAAGAGAAATTTAATCTCGCTGGAAGCGGTTCTACAGTGTCCACACGAATTGTAGATTTATTTGCACCTATCGGAAAAGGGCAGAGGGCAATGATCGTTGCACAGCCTAAAACAGGTAAGACGATGCTGCTTAAAGATATTGCTAATTCTATTGCAGCCAACCACCCGGAAGTATATATGATGGTTCTTCTGATCGATGAACGTCCGGAGGAGGTTACTGATATGGAAAGAAGTGTGAATGCAGAAGTAATTGCTTCTACATTTGATGAAGCTGCTGAAAAACACGTAAAAGTAGCTAACCTTGTTCTTGCAAAAGCACAAAGAATGGTAGAATGTGGGCATGATGTAGTTATCTTACTGGATTCTATCACCAGACTGGCAAGAGCATACAACACGGTAACTCCTGCATCAGGAAAAGTACTTTCCGGTGGTGTAGATGCCAATGCACTTCACAAACCGAAAAGATTCTTCGGAGCTGCAAGAAAAATTGAAGGCGGAGGATCTCTTACAATTATTGCAACAGCATTGATTGATACAGGATCTAAGATGGATGAAGTAATCTTTGAAGAATTCAAAGGTACCGGTAACATGGAACTTCAGCTGGACAGAAAAATTGCCAACAGAAGAATTTATCCTGCTATTGATCTTGTCGCATCAAGTACCCGTAGAGATGATCTTCTTCTTGATGAAGTAACTTCGCAGAGAATGTGGATCCTTAGAAAGTATCTTTCTGAGATGAACCCTGTAGAAGCGATGGAATTTGTAGATAAAAACATCAAAGGAACTCTTAATAATGAAGAATTCCTGATGTCTATGAATAAATAATAAGTTAAATTGTTAATAGGCCGGGCTTCTATACTTTGAAATAAGGATGTAATAAATCCTCAAATTTATAGAAGCCTGGTTTTTTATTGATCAGATGTTCGGCAGCAAATAAAGCTCCGTTACCAAAGGCATCTCTTGAAATAGACTCGTGAATAAGCCTTACCGTCTGGAATGGAAAACCGAAAATAACCTCATGTTTTCCTACAATTCCCCCGGCTCGGATCGTATTTATCTTTTCATCTTTCAAATCCAGAACATCTGCTATACGGATAGCTGTTCCTGAAATTCCCTGTTTATCTTTAAAATGCTCTTCCACTATTTCAATATCTACAGAAGGAGCAATCTTTTTTAAGAACTGAGCGGCATAAAGCAGATAATTAATACCCAAAGTAATATTAGGTGACCAGAATACAGTGGCTTTCTGAGCCAGTTTATTCAGGAAACGCACTTCCTTATCTGAATAATGTGAAATGGCGGATATGATTCTTACTTTCTTTTGTGCGGCAGATTCTCCGTAAGTATAAATTCCATCTTGTGATGAAAAGTCGATAATGGCATCTACGGGATGCTCTTCTAGTAATTCTTCCACACTCATTTTTTTCTCTGAATAAAAATGACAGGGATCATCACTTTCCACCCCAAGAAAATCTGCAGCATCTCTGGCAGATGATCTGCTTGATTTTCTGTATATCCATTGCAGAGAATGATCTTTGTTTTGAAGAATAACTGAGGCTACAGCTTTTCCTGCTTTTCCGAATCCAAAAAGTCCAATTTTCATAATAATAAGTATATAAGGTTAAATATTCGGTGATAGAAGTGTTTTTTGTATAAAAATTTACTTCATATTGTGGAATTTACGAAATTGAAAATAAACGATGCTTTGAATAGGATATAAGGCTTGACAATGAAGAGTTTTTTTTGATGAGATTAAAAATGATTACAATTTAATTCATTCTAAATCAATATATCAATGTTAAAGATTTATTAAAGTAATCCAGAATCCTTGATAATCCCTTAAATATTGGCTAATTTTGAATTATAACATTAAAAATAAAGATTATGTCATTTGAATTACCAAAACTAGGATATGCATACGATGCATTAGAGCCAACGATCGATGCAAGAACTATGGAAATCCACCATACAAAACACCACCAGGCATATATTGACAATTTAAATAAAGCAATTGAAGGAACTGAATTAGCAGGAAAAACTATTGGAGAAATCTGCCAGACAGGGACTGATAAACCAGCTGTAAGAAATAACGGAGGAGGTCACTTCAACCACTCTTTATTCTGGGAAATTTTAACACCTGGAGGAAGCAAAGAGCCTGTAGGAAATGTAAAAACTGCTATTGAAAACTACGGAGGTTTTGATAAATTCAAAACTGATTTTTCTGAGGCTGCTAAAACAAGATTCGGTTCAGGATGGGCTTGGTTGGTAAAAAATGCTGACGGTTCTGTATCTGTTTCTTCTACACCCAACCAGGACAACCCGTTAATGCCTGTAGCAGACGTTAAAGGAACTCCTGTTTTAGGATTAGATGTTTGGGAGCACGCTTATTATTTAAACTACCAAAACAGAAGACCAGACTATGTTTCTGCATTCTTCGATGTAGTAAACTGGGATAAAGTAGAAGAATTATTCAATAAATAATTTTCAGCCATTATAAAAATTAAAAGGAGACTGTCTCAAAAGGTAGACCAACACTCTGAGAATTTCTTAAATGACAAAATTTGTCACACAAGAGTCTGAGGGAAAGGTGCTTTTAGACAGTCTTCTTTGTCCTTTAATCTATGAATAGATTGTCTTTTTTAAATTTTTCGTTAATAACCTTTGGGTCTGTTAATTGAACACTATTCCCCATATACATTTTGGCTTTTCCAGCAGGATCAGCGTAAAAATCGTTTCTTTCTTTAATGAAATTTACTTTTGTTGTTTCAATAAAGTTTTTTGGTAAGGTTATATTCAAACTTTGTTTCTTAATACCAACCAAACTAAATGTAAAATAATGGTTTAGATCATACACTTCAACAATCAGTCCTGGGAGACCTTTAAATCGAAATGGTCCATCATGAGATGGTATGTCAGAAGTAAACCAAGCAGTAAACTTTCTGTTGTCGAGCATACAAACTGCTTTCTGACAATTAAATTCACCTATTCTCTTTTTCTCATTTTTTATTGCCCAGTGTATTGTTTCGGCGGGATATCCGTAAAACTTATTGACAATTTTATCAAGTACTTTGATTTTTTTGTCTATACTGTAAAATACCTCATGATTTACCCTTGCTTGAGGCATGGAAGCAAAGTTTATAGTATAATTTCCTTTGTCAAAGTTGCTTTGTACGATTGAATCTCTACGCATTTTTGAGAAGCTTTTATAGATAGATTCTTTACCATCTGAAAGTAGTACCATCGTCTCTTCAAATTTCCGGTCTTTATCTAAGGAATCACGCATGAACGTGTACTTATAATAAAATACGGTACTTGATTTCACTTCTTGTGCTTGAATGAAAGTTGTTATGCTAATAATAAATAGTAGTAATAATTTTTTCATTTTTTACATAATTATAAAACTCAGATAGTTTATTTACTATCTGAGTTATTTTTTTGATTACTGATGACAGTTAATTTGTTCAACGGCTTCTGCATCGCTCATTAAACACTCGGTTCCCCATTCGCTACACCATGTTGTGTATGAATTAAGTCCGCAAGATGTTTGAACAAAAACTTGCATACATCCAAATGCTTTTACTTTGTTTTCCTTTTCCTCTTCTTTGATTTCTGTAACCTTGGAATAAAGATTTGATGCCACTGTGCTTTTAGCATTTACTAATCCAGCAACTCCGAAAGCTGCTAATAAAATAATTTTTTTCATAATGAGTTTTTTTAAATTCATTACTAAAATATAAAATAAAATCAATTTGTCGTGAACTATTTTTTATGTTAAGTCTCTGTTTTTTAGTTATTTTTGTGTCGTTAAATTAAAGGGTTATATTTTTACTACGGAAATTCGAAATACTATTAAGAAAGACTTTCTATTGAGTATTTCAATGGAATTTAAACAGCATTTATATAAAAAAGGTTCAAAATTACTTTGAACCTTTTTATTGAGGATGTTTTAAATTTATCTTATTGCATCGTTTCCGGATAATCCATTCAATCGTAGCTTATACTTCCAGTTTACATAGACAAAAACCTGGTATAATTTATATTCAAACTTGATCCCGTAATTTTCCTTGGGATCATAATCTATCCCCGATTCTATAATATTTCTGTATCTGCCGGAATTATAATAACTGTTCCATTCGTTGACCAAAAAAGTATTTTTTGTCTTGAGATAAGATTCTGAATACTGGCTGATCGGTTTGGCAACAGCATTTAGAAAATAATCAAATTGGGTATCGATAACGGTAAGGTCCCATTCTCCGTCTTCATTTTTAGAAGGCTTCATTTCATGTTGCTCTTTATCTTTCTTCGGCGTTTCCTGAGAAAAGCAGCTGAAAGGTACCAATGCAATCATTACTAATAAAATAATATTTTTCATGACACAGATATTTATATAAAAAAAGCACTCCAATAAGAGTGCCTAAATTTTTTATGGTTCTTTCTGAAGAACTACAAATGCCGGGAAGTGATCACTGTAGCCTCCTGTGAACTGGTCTCCATTCCAGGATCTGAAAGGATATCCTTTATAATTTCCTTCTTTATTAACGAGATAAGCCGGGGCAAAGATTTCTGTTTTATACACAGAATATTCTTTAGTCACCTGATCTGAAATTACATTTTTAGAAACAATAATCTGGTCAAAAAGGTTAGGAGCGTCCTGATAAGCCAGAGAAGCAACTCCTTTCTTATATAAAGGATACATCAGATTAAGATAAGGTGTTTCCTCGCTCAGGTCTTTTGGATTTGCCTGAGCTTTCAGGTGGTTTTTTAAACTTGGGCTTACAGGGTCATCATTAAAGTCACCCATTGCGAAAAGCTTCGTCGTTGGATCTGCAGCTCTTACACTGTCCATTTGTTGTTTTAATAACGCCGCAGCTGCATTTCTTTTAGGTAGAGAAATGGCTTCACCACCTCTTCTTGAAGGCCAGTGGTTCATGAAAAATGCTACTTTCTCATTATCTAAAAATCCTGTTACCACAAGGATATCTCTTGTATATTCTCTTCTTCCGTTGTCACCGTAAATAACCAGTTCTTTTTTTAATGAATTGGTAGGCGTGAATCTTCTTTTCTGATAGATCAGTGCGACGTCGATTCCTCTGTAATCATAAGAATTGTAGTGTATAATTCCGTAATCATATTTCTTTAGGGCAGGTTCGTTCACAAGATCCTGGATAACCTGTCTGTTTTCAACTTCAATCAAGCCTACTACTGCAGGAGCTGTTTTGGTATACTGAGCTCCCATTTCAGAAATTACCTTGGCTTCGTTAGCCAGTTTTGCCTTATAAATTTTACTTCCGTAATTCTTTGGGCTTTTTGGGGTAAATTCTTCAGAACCGCCTTGTTCTCTGACTACTTTTTTACCAATTAAAGCCCCGTCACTCCACGGCCCGTCATATTTTTCAGCTTCAAGAAATTTAATAGAATCCATAGGAATGCTTCTGTGGAATGCCGGATTCTTAATGTCTTTGGTTCCGTCTATATAATCTGCTGAACGAATAGTATCCCAAAGGTTTTCTACATTTAAGAAACCTACTGTTGCTACTTTTCTCAGTTTTCCTTGTTGTTGGGAGAATGCCACGATCGAAATAAACAGGGCAAACAGACTCGAAAATCTCTTCATCTCTTTGGAGTTTTATTATTCTATTAATTACAAATTTACTTTTTTTTAACTCACTGCGTTTTAAATATTTGTAAATTTAAAAGCAGTAATTCGAATCTCTCTTTTATAATGATTCTTAAAAGATTGCAATGTTAAGAAAAAAATACGTTAAAAAAGTTCTGGATTGCAAAATTTGTTTAAATTTGTGCCCCCAACTTTTAAACTGTTGAAAATTAACAATAAAAGTATTAAAAAAATAAATATACTCATGATTAAAAAATTATCATTGATCTCTTTATTTACCTTGCTGCCTGCGTCCTATTATTATGCGCAGACAACAGTGTTTGCGTATCTTAAGGATGCGGAAGGCAAGCCCGTTGAGCAGGCAAGTGTAGATTTAAAAGGAGCAGGGAATGATGCAAAGGCAGACAAAATCGGATATTTCCAATTTACGGATTTGATGCCCGGACATTATCAGATTATGGTTACAAAACCCAATTTTGAAACTAAAATTTTTGAATTTGACGTAACCAGTGATGAGAAAAGAAAAGATCTTGGAGTAATTACCCTTTATTCTGCATTAAATGGTGCAGATCAGGGGTTGGCTATCATAGAAGATTCTGGGGAAAGCGATAGCGGTGGTGCACAGCAGACTGCAACCGTAGGGTTATTACAGTCATCTCAGGATGTTTTCAACAGGATGGCAAGTTTTGATTTAGGTCCCTACTGGTTCCGTCCAAGAGGAATTGACAGCAGAACAGGTGAAAATATGATCAATGGAGTTTCTATGGCGGCTGCAGATAATGGAGATGTAGACTTCAGTACCTGGGGAGGATTGAACGAAATTACCCGTTACCCGGAAATTGCAGCTAATCATGCCCCTTCAGAATATGCTTTCGGAGGAACTACCGGAGTATTTTATAAGAATACAAAAGCCAGCGAGTACAGAAAAGGAAGTCAGTTAACGTACTCTCTGACCAACAGAAATTACAGGAACAGGTTATCTTACAGATTCTCTTCCGGAATGAACAAGAACGGATGGGCATTTACCGGAATGATCGCCAGAAGATGGGCACAGGAAGGGATCCAGGATGGTACTGCTTATGATGCATACAGTGGATATCTTGGTATTGAAAAAAAATTCAGTGATAGTCATAGCATGACTTTAAATGCCATTGGTTCCAAATATGCAAGAAGTTCTTCAAGTCCAAGTACTCAGGAAGTATATGATTTCAGAGGTGTTCATTACAACTCGTATTGGGGATGGCAAAACGGAGATAAAAGAAATGAAAGAGTGAAAAGAGGTTTCCAGCCGATGATTCAATTGCAGGATTTCTGGAAAATTAATAAAAACTCTCAGTTATGGACGTCTGTTTCTTACCAGTTTGGGAAAGAATACAGTTCAAGACTGGACTGGTACAGAGCCAATAACCCGTCTCCAACGTATTACCGTAATCTACCAAGTTATTGGTTAAACTATACAAATCCGTCTCCTGAGCAGGCTGCCAACATCGGAATCACAAGAGACTGGTGGATCAATGATGACCAGTCACACACACAGATCAACTGGGATAATCTTTATAATGCCAACCGAAATGTAGAATACAATGCATTATTGGGCGGAAGAAGAGCAGCTTATTATCTTGTAGATGATGTGAAAGACGATAAAGTATGGAATGTGTCTACCCACTATACTTATAACTTCACCGATACTTCCCGTTTTATTTTAAATTTATCTTATCAGAATTACAGATCTGAACAGTATAGAGAAGTAAATGATCTTTTGGGTGCTGATTTTGCCCTGAATATGGACCCGTTTGCATCCAATACGAATGCTGGAAGTGTTTGGGGAAAATTCAATACAAGAGAAAGCGATACTGATGTTGCCAAAAGAGAGGGTGATAAAATCGGGTACAGCTATATTTTCAGAAGACAGGAATTCAAAATAAACCCCGCTTTCAAATTCTCCACAGGAAAATTTGATGTTTTCATCTCGGGATTATTCGGTTATACGACAAACAGCAGAGAAGGATTGTTCCAACACTATCTGTATGAGTCTTCTTATGGTAAAGGTGCAGATCAGAATTTCTGGAATGCAGGCGTTAAAGGTCAGGTTACCTATAAAATCAATGGAAGAAACTTCCTGGTTTATAACGGAGCTTACTTCTCGCAGTCTCCTTTCCTGAATGATATTTACTTTAATACAAGAGTAAGTGGTGTTACCACTCCTGGTATCGAAAATGTTGTTGTTGATGCCAACGACCTGAGCTATGTAATCTCTACTCCGATTGTTAAACTTAGACTGACCGGTTATCTTGTTAACACCCAAAACGAAACAAGTGTACAACGATATTTCGCACAGGGAGTTAAACTGACAAACCTTACTGAAAGTGGTGATCAGGCTCCGGTTCAGGATGGTGCTTTCATTACGCAGGTACTGGCAGGAGCCAATAAGAGAAATATGGGGATTGAACTGGGAGCACAGGTAAAAGTGACACCTACTTTAACGGCAAGTGGTTTATTAAGCTTAGGACAATACACTTATACTAATAATCCTACCGTTTATTTTGCATCTGATGCTGTTGGAACGTTCAGAGAGCTCGACGGGAACGGAAATATCGTATCAAGGTCTTATACCAATATGGGGGAAGCAACGCTTAAAAATTACAGACAGGGCGGAACTCCTCAGGAGGCATATACTTTAGGTCTTCGTTACAGCAGTCCTCAATACTGGTGGGTAGGAGCAACATGGAACTATTTCGGGCATTCATTCCTTGATCCGTCTCCGGTAACCAGAACCGCAAGATTCTATACCAATCCTAACACACCGGGAGTTCCTTATGATCAGGTAACTGATGAGGAACTTGCAAGAGTTCTTACGCCTACAAAGCTTCCTTCGGCATTCTTCTTCAATGTCAATGCAGGGAAATCGTGGATGATCGGTAAGTATTATGTGCTGGTGTCTGCATCTGTCAATAATATCCTTAATAACAGAAATTATATTACAGGAGGATTTGAACAGACCAGAAACGTTAACTATATTGATTATGCAAATGATTACGACAGCGGAAATATGGTATTCGCTCCAAAGTATTGGTATAATCAGGGTAGATCTTATTTTGTTAATCTTCAATTCAGATTCTAAAAAACTAAAATTAAAAATCGAAAACAATGAAAAATATATATTTTAAAGCGGCGATCTTTAGTGCTATTTCAATGCTGGCATTCTCGTCTTGTGTAAAAACTGATGATTATGAGGTACCGGAAATCAAATGTACCAACAAATTTGCTGCAGCTAATCACCAGTTATCAGAAATTGTAACTATTGCAAAGGCAAAACCAGGTGAAGCCGATATCATTAAGGAAGATTTCATCGTAGAAGCTTATGTCTCTTCAAGTGATGAGTCTTCAAATCTTTACAAAATGATGTTCCTTCAGGATAAACCTGAAAACCCGACACAAGGGATTGAAATTGATATCGATGGGGGAAATCAGTATCTTGATTATCCTATTGGAGCTTTAGTAAGAATCAACCTGAAAGGATTGATCGTTCAGGGAGTTAATGGAAACATTAAAGTAGGTTCTTATGACCCTAACTATCCTATTGGAAGAATCAACCCTAATAAACTATCCAATTACATGGCAAGAGTTTGTGACGGACAAAAGCCTGTAGTAGCTGCAATGAAGCCATTAGAGTTTAACTCTATCTCTGATGCTTTGAAAAACGGTGCTCATATCAATCAGCTTGTAAAAATTAAAAATGTTCAGTTTGAAGAGCCTGAACTGACCAAAAATTTTGCTGACGAATCTGCAACAGGTGATCGTTATATTACGGATAAAAAAGCAGGTAGATTAGATCTTCGTTTCAGCAACTATTCAACGTTTGCGAAATCTCCTATCTCTCCTAAATATGAAAAAAGTGGTGATATCGTTCTTCTTCTGAGCCGTTTTACAAGCTCAAATAACACAACGGTTTTTACAGATCAAGCTTATATAAGAGATCTTAATGATATTAATTTCCCGAATGCCAGATTTACTCCAGGTCAGCCGGAACTTCCATCTGCTAATGCTGTCAATCTTTTCCCGAGCTCTGATTTTGAGAACTGGCCATCTTTCCTGTCAAGTTTAAATAGCTTTGGGCTTATCTCTTATGCCTCTCAGGGTATTGGTTTGGGATATAATGATACAAACTCCCTTCAGATTAAAGGTACACCTGCCAATAATGATTATGTATTTACAGCAAATGCTGCGTCAGGAATACCAGCAGCTCCAAAGAGAATTACAATGTATATTAAAGGGACTGCATCAGGAAAATCACTTTCTTTCAACGTATATAGAGCAACACCATTAGCTCCTAATACCTCTGCTTTCTATACATTCAATTTAGCAACATTTTCTACAGGTGCTACTTTAAGCCCGGAAAGCACGAATTCATATAACGGATCTATCAATACGAACGGACAATGGAGACTGATTGAGCTTACGCTTACAGGTCTTACCGATCTTAATACTACTGCTGGAAAACCAATGTTTGCCCTTAAAACAGGAAAAGACGGTGTGTATGATCTTCAGATTGATAATATCAAAATTGAGTAATACATTAGGATAAAATATATTCTAATACACACTTTATAAAAATCGGGCAGCTTGAAAGCTGCCCGATTTTTATTTATACGAGATTTTACTTGTGTTTATTTAACCGTAATTGTTGGATCCCAGTAAAAGTAACCGTACAGAATCTGTTTGTTACTGTCATTCGGATCTAGAATATAAAGTCCAAACTGTACATAGAAATTCTCTGTTCCTGTAGCTTTTACTTTAGAGTCGATACTCGCAAAAGTAATATCAGCGCTGGCAGCAGGAAGACCGTTTTGAGAGTTCAGATTAGGTACCGCAGCCTGTCTTCTTTCAACAGAATTGTACATAAAGCTGTTAAAAACCTGATCACCGGACCAGTATTTAATATTATAGATGATGACAGCATCATCAGAGTTTTGATAGATTGATGTTCCTCTGAAAGAAACTATATCTCCGGCTCTTGCACTGAAGTTCAGATCAGCTGTGCCCTGTCCGGAAATAGCGTTGGCATTTGAAACGATCATATGCTGGCTGTTATGATCAATTCCTGTAGGATTATTAGGATCCTTACTTGGATTTGGATAAGTAGATCTTACATAATCTGTGTCAATAACGATCAGGACATCAATTTCCTGACTGGATGATTTTAAGTCTGCATCTTCCATGATATTTAGTTTTTGTCTGGTGTTTCTTACTCGTCTGGCTTTTCAGATTCCGCCCCGTTATTTAAGTGAATCCGGCTTCACTTTCCTGGTTGTAATTACAATACAAATGTACATTGCTGAAAATGAAAATAGTAGAGTGGAAATGCTGAAATTTTTGATTAGGTATTTGTACTTAATTAATCTCTTTGTAGTGATTTTTTGTCAGCCCAAAAAAATACCCTGAAAAATTTGACTTTCCAGGGTACCCATTTTATAATGGTTAAATCTAATTTTCGTTTAAAAAGAAACCTCGTTCACTTCTTTTCCTCTCTGAAAATTCATTGTTTTCTGGCTGCCTTTATAGGCAATGTTGACAATGTTGATCTGCTTAGGAAAAGCGCTTAAAAGGATCGTATTTTTAATCTTTAAGGTATTGATATCCGAAACACCTCCGGTTTCAAAATATACCCATACAGTTTCTCCGCTGACCTGACTTCCTGTGAAGGTAATCGTTTTAGGAGAGCCATTGACAAATACATCAAAATTATTGTTCACATATTTTTTTACCTCTGCTTCAAATCCTGCCGTATTAGGGTTGATTTTAATAGCGTCAGAGATATGGCTTGTATTCATTTTTGTGGTAAACTTCAATGTCTTGCTTCCATCAATATAGTCCACTTTGGTCATTGAAGAGAAAAAGTCTACATACATAAAACTCATTAACACAAAAAATGTTAAAATTCCTGATATATATAAAAGTTTTTTCATCTTAATTAATAGATTTACAATCATAGTTGTTCGTTATAAGTCACAAATAATATGCCAATTAAAAATTTACATTCACAGAATACTTGTCATAAAATGCTTTAATATGTGCTACAGCCTCATCAGCAGTATCTACCACACGATAAAGTTCAAGATCATCTTCGGCAATCATTCCTTCTTTTAACAGAGTTGCCTTAAACCAATCCAGTAATCCTCCCCAGAATTCGCTTCCCACTAAAACGATTGGAAATTTTCCAATTTTATTGGTCTGAATCAGTGTCATCGCTTCCGTGAGTTCATCCAGCGTTCCGAATCCTCCAGGCATTACTACGAATCCCTGAGAGTATTTTACAAACATTACTTTTCTCACGAAAAAGTAATCAAAATTCATGGAATAAGATTTATTGATATAAGGGTTGAAATGCTGTTCAAAAGGCAGATCAATATTAAGTCCTATAGATTTTCCTTTGGCATTAAAAGCTCCTTTATTCCCCGCTTCCATGATCCCCGGGCCGCCTCCGGTAATGATTCCGAAACCTAGCTTGGTAATCTTTTCAGCAATATCTACAGCCATTTCATAATATTTGTTCTCCGGCTTTAGTCGGGCAGAACCAAATATAGAAACACACGGACCGATTTTAGCCAGTTTTTCATAGCCGTCTACAAATTCAGCCATGACCTTGAAGACCATCCAGCTGTCTTTGGTGATTGTTTCATCCCAGGTTTTCTGTCTGAAACTGTTGTGCAGTTTTGTTTCGTTAATATCAAGTTCTGGATTTATTAAGCTTTCATCCCTGGTTCCATCAATTTCCATTGCAAAATTTATTTAAAATGTTTTTCGGCCTCTAATACGGATGACGGTCTTCCGACGTCAATAAGAATACTGTCATGTACAAAACCATGTATGTGCTCGGTCTGCATCAGATCCAGATATTCTTCCATAACAGAGAATTTGCCTGTTCTTTTTATTTTTTCAAAGATGACAGGGTTGATACAATGAATTCCGCTGAAAGCAAGGGCTTTAAAACCTTTATTGAATTCAGCCAGTCTTTGTTCTCCGGTTTGCACATTCAGCCAGCCTCTCAAAACCATATCATCATTGAAAAGGAGTTTTCTCGAACTTTCTCTGTCCGAAACCGCTAAAGTAGCAAAATCTTTTATCTTTTTGTGGTATTCTACCAGTGCATTGATATTCAGGTCAGTTAGAATATCAGCGTTCATGATTAAAAAATCTTCTCCGTGATCAAGAAATTTTCTTGCAAATATCAAGCCGCCACCTGTTTCCAGCAGTTCGCTGGTCTCATCAGAGATTTCAATCCTGCACCCGAAATTATTGTTTTTATTCAGGAAATCAACAATTTGTTCTCCGAAATGATGAATGTTGATAACAAAATCCTTTATTCCGAAGCTTTTAAGGTAATTAATATTTCTTTCGAGAAGCGGAACTTCATTCACTTTTGCCAATGCTTTCGGATGGTAATCTGTAAAAGGTTTCAATCTGGTGCCTTTCCCTGCTGCGAAAATTAAAGCTTTCATAATAGTATAAGTAATGAGTGATGAATAATGAGTAGTAGATAATCGTAATAAGAAAATTGCTTATTACTCTTTACTGATTACTAATGTTCAGTTGCGGTTGTTCATCGTGTTGAAGGGTGACCTCAGTACCTTCAGGATATTTTTCTTTGATAAATTCTGCAATTTTTATAGCACAATATACTGATCTGTGCTGTCCGCCTGTACATCCGAAATTAATCTGCAGATGTTCAAAGCCTCTTTCCAAATAATTATCAATATTGATGGAAACGAGAGATTTTACCAGTTCTAAAAACTTTGGCATTTCCGTTTTTGTTTCCAGATATTCCTGAACTCCTATGTCATTTCCGGTCTGGATTTTATATTCTTCAACTCTTCCCGGATTTAAAATTCCACGGCAGTCAAAAGCGAACCCTCCGCCATTGCCTGAATTGTCTTTAGGGATTCCTCCTTTTTTGTATGAAAAACTGTGTATCTCGATGTGTAGCATATTCTTTCTTTTAAATTTTTAAACCATTGAGGCTTATTTAGTTATCTTAAAATTGCTTCGTATTTGCTCAGATATTTAGATCTGTCAGTCTGAGCGGAGCCGAAGACTTACTTATTTATTATTTCTTCAATTTTTTGCTTTGCCTTCTCTGATGTCAGTTGCTGAATTACTTTCTGCAGTTCGGGGTAATTTTTCATTTCTTCCCATGAGTCTGCAAATTGAGTAATATTCTGAATTCCTTGCTCCAGACTGGCCATAAAATGCTGTTTCCTCTGTATCATCCCCCGGAATCCGTAGGCTCCCAAAACTTGCAGAAATCGCATCATTTGTACAGGCATCACTGCATTTCTTAACTGAACCTTTGTTTCGGGATTTTCAAACTGCTCTATATAATAATCCAGCATTTCCAGTTTAAAATCTTCCGGGAAATTAGCCTTAGCCTGAAAAAGAAAAGAAATGACATCATACATTAATGGTCCTTTCATTGCCGATTGGTAATCGATGAAAGAGACCTCATTTCTTTCATTCACCATGATATTTCTTGCCTGAAAATCGCGGATCATAATTCCTTTAGGTTCAAGATTTTCAATAAGTACAGCAATTTTTTTGAACTCTTTAAGGAGAGTCGACTTGTTGTATTCAAGCTCCAGAAAATCGGCGACAAAATTTTTAAAGTAATACAAATCATGAATCACAGGAAGCTCATCATAATTTTCATATTCAAAGGTTCTGGAAAAGTCGATTTTACCTTGCGTCTGCATCTGCAGTTGGTAAAGCTTTTCCAGAGTCTGTTGTACCAAAGCTCGTACGGTGGGAGACAAATGTTCTTTTGCAATCACCTCAGAAAGGGTTTGCTGCCCCAAAAATTCCTGGATATACATCTTTCTGTCCTCTGAAACAGCAAGGATGGAAGGAGTATTAAGGCTCAGATCTGAGAATACCCGGGAATAGTAAAGAAAACTTTCATTTTCCGGAATGTTTTCATTGTACGTGATAATGTATTTCTCGGTACCGGCAGCGGCCAGAAAATTGACCCTCGCGGAGCCGCTTTGAGCTAATGTGACGAATTCGGAAGATTTTTTACCTACATGGTTTTCAAAAAATCGTTTTGCGTTTTCAGAAGTCATAATATGGAACAAATATACTAAATTAACGTGAGTTGGAAATTATAGTGTAAAGAAGTGATTAAGAAGGTGGAAGAGCATGAGAATGGTGGTGTAGAATTTTGATTTTATTCAATGTTTTTAAGAAAAATTTTAAGCCTTATAGGTCAAATCTGTTGTTTTTTACTTTTGGTTTTTAACTTTCTTTATTCAAATTCAGGATATTACAGGCTAATTTTTATCTTTGCAGTATGCTGAAAGACTTTAAACCTGTTTTAGGTATTTTATTGCGTTTTATTGTTATCTACCTGGTGTTGCTTTTTGCCTATCAGTTTTATCTGAATAGTGGGAAAGACTCCGGATTGGATTCTTTTTCAAGAATGATTGCCAATCAGGTAACTTCTCTGCAGAACGCGATAGGTTATCCTACAGAACTTTATGACGATGTAAAGAACGAACAGGTTTGGTTTTATGTTAAACAGAATTATGTGACGAGAATGGTGGAAGGGTGCAATGCCGTTTCTGTTATCATTTTATTTGTATCTTTTGTTTTTGCCTTTTATAAGGGAATGAAAACTTTTGTTTTTGTGGGAGCAGGACTAGTGTTATTATACATGATAAACCTTTTGAGAATAGTAGGGTTAAATATCGTGATGTCCGACCATAAGGAATATGGAAAGATGTTTCACGATTTTATTTTTCCTGCTATTATTTATGGAAGTGTAGTTGTCCTTTGGCTGATCTGGATTAAATTTTTTGCCTTAAAACATGAAAATTCTTAGCTGGTTTCTGGTGATCGCTGGCGTATGCGGATTGATAGGAGTAAGAGCTTTGGAAGGAACTCTTTTTTATGACCCTTTTTTAGACTACTTTCACGAAGCCAATAAACATATTGAATTCCCTGCCTTCGAATGGGGAAGACTGATTGCTGGTCATGTTTTCAGATTTATTTTAAATCTTTTTTTTTCCTGTCTGATTATTTACGGTTTATTCAGAAATAAAGACTGGACAATACAGGGAGCAGTGATGATGATTGTCGTCTTTGTCATTACATTACCGATTTATCTGTATTGCATTCATAGTAAATTTGAAATAGGATATCTTTTTTCCTTTTATATGAGGAGATTCGTGATTCAGCCATTAATTATACTGCTGATTGTTCCGATGTTTTATTACAGAAAGCAGATGATCATTAAAGAAAGCAGGAAAAGCTAATCTGAATTTTATTCTTCCTCAATAATTGTGTGTTTATCTACACTCGTTACATTTTCCGGAGTCCATTCTACACGTTTGACGAAATCTTTTTCGCGGACAGGACAGTTCTTGATCTGGCATACCGGGCATGAAATCGGTTTACAGTCGTCCATATGAAAATTGAATTCAATCGTACGCTTAATGTTTTTGGCAAGGAGAATAATGACTTTTTCCATTTCATCATGAGCATCACGAAGGTCATAATACCACGGCAGGGTAATATGAGCATCAATATGCAGGGAAGACCCGAATTGCTGTATTTTCATATTGTGTATATCAATCCATTCAACATGTCTGTTTTCTTCAAGGATTTTAATGATCTGATTGAGAATTTCAGGATCCTGCTCATCCATAATGCCACTCAGAGATTTTCGAACGATTTTATAGCCTACAAATATGATGTAAAGTCCAAAACTTAATGCTACTACAGAATCCAGCCAATAGATTTTGGTGAAGTAAACAATAATTAAACTGGCAACTACTCCGAGAGTTGTAATGGTATCGGACTGAAGATGCTTTCCGGATGAAATAAGAACCAGAGAATTTTCTCTTTCTCCTTTTTTAATAGAGATATATCCCAGCAGATAATTAATAACTGCTGTGGCAGCAATAATCCAGATCCCAAGATCAATTTTGCTTAGCGTTTTCCCTACAATAAGACTGTGAACACCTTCATAGATGATCATAACACCGGCTATGGCAATCAAAGCTCCTTCAATACCGGAAGTTACGAATTCTACTTTTCCATGGCCATACGGATGGTCATCATCTTTAGGTTTGGCTGCAAGATGGAGAGAATAGAGCCCCATGAATGCACTGATGACATTGACGATACTTTCCATAGCATCAGAAAACACAGCATCAGAATTGGTTAGCTTCCATGCAATAATTTTTCCGACAAAAAGGATGATTCCGAACGTAGCGATGAGCTTCTGAAATCCTATTTTCTCTTTATGGGCATTTTTCTGGGTGTTCATAATTGTGTTTGATAAAAAAAAGAATCTCAATTCTGAGACTCTTTTTTATTTTGTTAGTTTATACTAAGTTGTTTGCTACAAGGTATTCTGCGATTTGTACAGCGTTGGTTGCTGCTCCTTTCCTCAGATTGTCTGCAACGATCCAGAGGTTGAGCGTTTTAGGCTGAGACAGATCCCTTCTGATTCTTCCAACGAAAACTTCGTCTTTTCCTTCTGAATATAACGGCATCGGGTAGTGGTTGTTTTTCACATCATCCATTACAATGACACCAGGAGTTTCAGATAAGATTTTTCTTACTTCATCCAGTTCGAATTCATTTTCGAATTCAATGTTTACACTTTCAGAATGTCCTCCCTGAACCGGAACTCTTACCGCAGTTGCTGTTAAATTAAAGGTATCGTCTCCTAAAATCTTCTTAGGCTCCTTCATCAGTTTGATCTCTTCTTTTGTGTAATCATCATCAGCAAATACATCACAGTGTGGTAATGCATTTTTGAAGATCTGATAAGGATATACTTTTTCAGTAGATTCATCTCCGCTGATTTCACCGTTTAACTGGTCTACAGCAGCTTTACCTGTTCCTGTTACAGACTGGTAAGTAGAAACGATTACTCTTTTTAAATCATATTTTTTGTTCAATGGCCCAAGGACCATTACCAACTGAATGGTAGAACAATTCGGATTTGCAATGATTTTATCTTCTTTTGTTAAAACATCAGCATTGATTTCAGGAACGACTAATTTTTTGTCAGGATCCATTCTCCAGGCAGAAGAATTATCAATTACTGTTGTTCCTGCTTCTGCAAACAGAGGAGCGAATTCAAGCGAAGTAGATCCACCTGCAGAGAAGATTGCAATATCCGGTTTGGCAGCTATAGCGTCCTTCATGCTTACGATGGTAAATTCCTTCTGTTTATACTTCACCTTCTTGCCTACAGATCTTTCGGATGCTACCGGGATTAATTCTGTTACAGGGAAGTTTCTCTCCTCCAAAACTTTAAGCATAACTTGTCCAACCATTCCTGTTGAACCTACTACAGCTACTTTCATTGATTTAATTAAAAATTTAAGATTAAACTATTTATAAATTATAACGCATATAATTTTTTTGTCTTTTTTAAGCCCCGAAAACTCTTGTCCAAGGGAATGCAAATGCAAATAAACCTACTGCAATCAGTCCCATAATTACTACTCCTAAAGAAATAGTATCATTGGATTTTACTTTTTTGTTGACAATCGTCATCAAAACTGCCGCAATAAGCATAGAGAATGGATGTTCAACATACTGGAATCTCAATGCCGAATTTTTCATTACTTCTCCCATATTTAATCCTTTGCTGAACGTGGTGATCAACATAATGATTCCCAATAAAAACTGAACGTGGAAGAAAATCATTGTGAAAAGCGTTGTTTTCTTCAAAAATTTGTTCACTTTTCCACTGAAACCGAACATGGTAGCCAAAAGTGCAATGACAAATAATGTTACCAAAAGAATTTCAAGATACCCGAATCCTTTGTGGGCATTAAGTAAAATGTTGTAAAAATCCATAATCCTATTTTTTTGTACACAAAGATAACAAAAATCCCGGCTCAAAGCCGGGATTGATATTGAGAAAATCTAATATTTTGATATTATTAGAAGTTGAATGATAATGTTGCTGCCCAGGTAGTTCCGAAACCGAAATAAGCACGGTTACCAGTTGCTAGACCTTTGTACATCATACCAAGTTGTTCGTAAGTCTGATTTTGTGAATTAAGTGTTTTTCCATCAGCCAGATATTTTGGTTTATCATCAGCAAATACACTTGTAGCAGAATCAGAAATATATACAGTATCAAATAGGTTGTAAACGTTAGCTCCGATTGTGAAGTACTGAGCTTCGTTTTGTAATCTGATTTTGTAAGAGAAACCTACATCGAATAAGTTGAAGTCAGGTAATTTCAATACTCCTCTATCCTGTGCAGAAACGTTAGTAAATGTTCCTGCATCAATAGTAGAATAAAGTTTACCTACATATCTCCATGTTCCGAAGATATTAAGATCTTTTACCGGTTTTACAGTAAGTCCTAATGATGCAGTCATCTGAGGGATACTGTTATTGCTTGAACCTCCTACTTTTACTTTATCTAGGTATAGCTCGTTACCTGCTGAACCAGCTAAAGTAACAGGATTGTTGTTATCATCGAAAGAAGCTACACTAGCATTTCCTTTATAATAGTAATCTCCCCAAGAGAACATCCCCTGAACTTCCAAGAAACGGTTAGGTCTGTATACTCCATCAAATTCTACTCCTTGGTGAACTTCAGTAATTCCATTGATTTCAGAGTAACCTGTAGTAGTCGAACCGTCTGCTAAAGTGAAGGTCTGACCTGTTTTTCTCAACCATCTGTCTTTCCACTGTGTTCTGTATACGTTAACATTTGCAGTGAATTTTGCAGATCTGAATCCATATCCAACTTCAGCAGAAGAAATTTTCTCGTTAGTCAGATAAGGATTAATAAGTTGTTGGTTACTTGGATAAACTGTGTTAAGGAAAGGTTGCTTGCTGTAATATCCTAGGTTAGCAAAAACGTTATGTTGTTCATTAATGTTATAGTTAGCTCCCCCTTTAATGTTATATCCGAAAAGGTTTTTAAATCCTGTTTTCGTGTTTACAGTCTGACCTTTCACTGTACTTCCATCTACTACAAAGTTATCAATTCTCTGGTAACCTTGATTAGATACGGAACCTTGTAAGAATGCAGATAGATTGTCTTTAGTATATTCTACCTGTGCAAATCCACTATACCAAAGAACTTCTCCGTCATTGCTATATCCAATCTGGTCTTCAGATGGAGCTAGTTTACCTCCAAAAGGATTCCAGCTAAGTTTTTTATAATCATAAGTATTGCTTACGATTCTTGGAGCAAAATTTTGGTTTGCCTTGTCTTTATATCCTGCTGCTCCATAAAGATCACTAATAACCTGATAATGGTAACCATAATAATATCTGTCATCTGTTCCTATCGAGAAATTCCAGTTGTCATTGATTTTATGTTGAAAGTTTGCTAAGATACCATACCAGTTGTGAGAGTTGATACTTGATCTACGAATTAAAGTACTTCCAGCACCCGCAGTATTTAAGTTAACAGCTGCGTTAGCTGCGAAAATAGCATCGTAGTTAAAGTGACCAGCCGTATCGTAGAAATCAGTCATTCCTTTTCCTCCTACTTTACCTAAATCACCTGTTCCACCACCTCTACCGTTAGACATGTATAAAACAGTACTTAATTTAGACTTTTCACTCATTGTCCAGTCCCAGTTTAACATCATTACTGGTTTAGAGTAATAGTTAGATCTGTTTGCTAAAGCAACTTTATTTCCTGAAGCATCAGTGTAGTAACCGAAGTCAGAGTTATATCTTCTGTAAGGACTTTTTCCATCATATTCAGGATTATAGTTGATATAATTTTGAATTGTTGGAGCAAAAGTTCGTTGATCGTGCCACTGAGGAGCAGATGTTATGGTAAACTGTAAGTTATGCTTTTTGTTGATTTCATAACCTAATGCAAAGAAATATGCATAAGATTCATAATCTGTATTTTCAATATAAGTACCTCCGGCTTGTCTGCTCATTAAGAATGATGCTGAAACACCATCTTTAGATTTTCCTGTATTGTAAGAAAATGAAGTTTTTAAATAGTCGTTGTTACCAACACCTAATCTGATTACCCCTCCTTTTTTCATATCAGCAGAACGGGTAAGGAAGTTTACTGTTCCCCCTACAGAAGCAATAGCTAATTTAGAAGACCCTAAACCTCTCTGAACCTGTAATGTACTTGTTACATCAGATAATCCGGTCCAGTTTGAGAAATAAACAGTACCACCCTCCATATCGTTAACTGGCATACCGTTTACCATTACAGCGATGTTTCTTGATTCGAAACCTCTGATTGTAAGACCTCCATCACCAAAACCACCTCCGGATTTTGTAGCGTAAACAGATGGAGTAGTGTTCAAAATCTCAGGTAATTCTTGGTTACCTAATCTTTCTGCAAGTTGTGCCGCTTTAATTGTAGATGCAGCAACAGGTGTTTTTCTATCTTTAGCGATATCCGTAACACCTCTTAAGATTACCTCCTCAATATCTTTGGACTTTTGTACTGTGTCCTGAACTTGTTGAGCGTAATAAACACTAGCTGTAGATAAAGTAATTACTGCAGTTAGTATCGATTTGTTGATTAATTTCATAATCGTTAGTAATAATTAGATTTAATTTTCTGCAAAATTCGCAAAATTAAATTTAACTATTATTAACTCAATGTTAATTTTTACTCAGTCTTAATAATGTTAAAGTGTTAAAAATCAGTATTGTGGCTAAAAATTGAATTTTTGTATGAAAAAAGTCATGTTATTGAATTTTTAACAAACCGGGGGTGTTTTTGTTAAAAATTCAACGCTATTTCACTGCTTTGAGACTCAAATCTATATTCTCAGCAGAGTGGGTTAGGGCTCCTACAGAGATATAGGTAACACCTGTGGATGCAATTTCTTTCAGCATATCGCGGGTAATTCCTCCTGATGCTTCAGATTCACAAGAACCGTTGATCATTTTTACAGCCTCCTTCATCGTTTTTACATCCATATTATCTAACATGATTCTGTCAACTTTAGCATTGATAGCTTCCTGTACCTCTTCAAGATTTCTTGTTTCAACCTCTATTTTTAACTTTTTCTTATTCTTTTTAACGTAATCCTTTGCCATTGCTACTGCATTGGTAATGCTTCCGTTGTAATCAATATGATTGTCCTTCAGCATGATCATGTCATAAAGACCATACCTGTGATTGGTTCCTCCGCCAATAGCCACTGCCCATTTTTCACACATTCTGAAATTGGGAGTCGTTTTTCTTGTATCTAAAAGTTTAGTTTTGGTCCCTACCAATCGAGAATCCCATTCATGGGTAAGGGTAGCGATACCGCTCATTCTCTGCATGCAGTTGAGCACAAATCTTTCAGTAGAAAGGATAGATCTTGCACTTCCCGTAACTATAAGCGCTACATCTCCGAATTTACATGGAGTTCCATCTTTAATGAAAACCTCTACTTTTAAATTCTTATCAAATGTTTTAAAGATGATTTCTGCCAGCTCAACGCCTGCAAGAATACAGTCCTGTTTTACCAAAAGTTTAGCACTTTGTACAAGATCCTGTGGAATAGTAGATAGGGTAGAGTGATCCCCATCCTGAATATCTTCTTCAAGAGCGTTTTTTATAAATGTCTTTAATGCTTTATCTGTTACGTATGCTGGTCTTTTCATTGTGTGATTTCTGTTAGGCTAAGTCTTTATTATAAAATGCTCCTTTATTCTCCGTCATTTCCATGGATTGGGTAATGATGAGATGGGCAACGGTTGTAAGGTTTCGTAATTCCGATAATTGTGGAGAAAGAATAGAGTAGTGGTATATTTCATCAACTGCGGCAGCAATTTCCTGATGCTTTTGCAGTGCCATATTCAGACGTCTGTTGCTTCTGACGATTCCGACCAGATCACTCATCATTTCCTGAAGCTGCTTTCTGAGGTAGCTTACGATGACCATTTCGTCCATGATTTTCATTCCTTCTTCATTCCATTCCGGAACGGCTTTCAGGTCATCAAAGTTGAAACTGTTTTCATTCAGAAGCTCTACTGTTTTCATCGCGGCATTATGCCCGAAAACCAAACCTTCAAGAAGGGAGTTTGAAGCAAGCCTGTTGGCACCGTGTAGTCCTGAGTTGGTACATTCACCCACAGCAAAAAGATTTCTGATGGAGGATTGTCCGTCTCTGTCTACTTCGATACCTCCCATTAAATAGTGGCAGGCAGGTACAACAGGAATCAGCTGAGTGAAAGGATCAATTCCTTCATCTTTACATTTTTTATAAATATTCGGGAAATGTTCCAGGAATTTTTCATGGTTCATTTCCTTGCAATCCAAGCCGACAAATTCGTCTCCGGTAATTTTCATTTCGGCATCAATGGCTCTTGCAACGATATCTCTTGAGGCTAATTCTTCACGTTCATCATATTTATGCATGAATTTTTCGCCCCTTTTGGTTCTTAATTTTGCTCCGTCTCCACGAACGGCTTCTGAAATCAAAAACAACATTCCATCCATTTTGCTGTACAGAGCTGTCGGGTGAAACTGGTAATACTGCATATTGGAAACCTTTCCTTTGGCACGGGCAACAAAAGCAATTCCGTCCCCTGTTGCAATCGTAGGATTGGTGGTGTTTTTGTAAACATGTCCTGCGCCTCCTGTGGCAGCAAGCGTTATTTTAGAAGTAATTTTTTTGATGGTTTTGGATTTCTCATCCAGAATGTAAGCACCGTAGCAGTGGATGTCTCCTTCATTAAGTTCCTTTCCGGGAACATGGTGCTGTGTAATGATATCAATAACGTAATGATGATCCAGGATTTCGATATTCGGGCTGTTATTGGCAGTTTCCAATAAAGCTCTTTCGATTTCAAAACCTGTAATATCTTTATGATGTACGATCCTGTTTTCAGTATGGCCTCCTTCTCTCCCTAAAGCAAATTTACCGTTCTTCATATCGAACTGTGCTCCCCATTCTACAATTTCATTGAATCTCGCAGGAGCTTCTCTTACCACCATTTCTACGACATCACGTTTGTTTTCACCGTCGCCGGCACGCATGGTATCGTCTATATGTTTCTGGAAATTGTCATTCTGAAAATCTGTAACGACGGCGAGACCGCCTTGTGCATACTTGGTATTGCTTTCGTCTTCATCAGACTTGGTTACAATAATGATTTTGGCATCAGGGTGCTGTTCAGAAACTTTAATGGCATAGGAAAGTCCGGAAATGCCGGAACCGATTACTAATACATCCGCTTTTATCATATGCTGGCTTTAGGTACAATCGTTTAAAATATTAAATAAATTTAAACAATTTTTCGTTTGGTTTTCTTACTTTTTTCATGTGCTGGAAGTGATCTTCTTCGGAGCGGTAACCTAAAGCGAGGGTAACGGTTACTTTTTCTGTTTCAGGATTGACCTTCAGAATATCTTCTATAAGATCCTGGCGGAAACCTTCCATAGGACAGGAGTCTATATTTTCAATAGCTGCGGCATACATAAGATTGGCCAATACTATATAAGACTGTTTTTCTGCCCAGTTGAAAATTTCATCATGTGTTTTCTGGTTAATATGCTGATTAATGCTGTTTCTGAAAGGATCAAGTTTTTCCATTGGAGTATCCCTTACTTCAGAAATATGATTAAAATAGCCCCGGATATAGTTCTCTTCTATGATCTTTTTTGAGATAATAACAATAAGATGGGAGCAGGTGGAAATCTGAGATGGATTATAAAAAGCAGGAATTAATTTCTGTTTCATCTCCTCGCTTTCAACAATCACAATTTTATAGGGCTGAAGTCCCAGCGAACTGGCCGACAGCTTTCCTGACTCAAGAATGTTGTGAAGGGTTTCCTGAGGAATAATCTGATGATTGAATTTTTTCACAGAATATCTTCTGCTTAAAGCTTCCAAATAATTCATAGGACAAATTTAAGCATTGAATATGAATAAAGAGTCTTTAAAATGAAATATCTCCTTCTTGTTAATACAAAAAATCACCCCGGCCGGCGGGGTGATTCTTTTGATGTGTCGGAAAGTGTAATTATTCTCTGTTTTTTACAACAATCCAGCCTGAGAATTTTATCGGAGTACTGTTTTTATTATTTTCATTCCATGAAACAGAATACCAATAGTTTCCTGTAGGAACTTTTTTACTTCCATTGGTAGTTCCTGCCCATTTGTAACCGTTAGTTTTATCGGCCTGGAACATTTTGTAACCATACCTGTCGAAGATGGCTATTTCCAGGTTTTGTTTATTGGCCAAAGCTGAATAATCTATAAAATCATTCTTACCGTCATCGTTAGGTGTAATGATATTGATAAGGTTAGGTACTGTAATATTGACTTCAACAGGAACGCAATTATAACCGTCCCTTACATATACTTTAGCTTCTCCTCTGGCAATATTGGTAAACACATTGGAATCCTGCCAGTTGATATTGTCCATAGAATACTGATAAGGAGGAGTTCCGCCATTGGCATATACTGTTACCGTGCTTCCCGAAATGTCAACCGTTGTAATAACCGGATTATCGGAAGGGTATACTGTTACTTTCTGTGTTACAACACAATCTCCGGTTTTAAGTTTTACCCAGTAAGTTCCTACCCCTACATTTTTGATAGATTGAGTAGTAGCTCCTGTGCTCCATTCGTAGCTTTTGAAACCTGCTCCTGCATCTAAAGTAGTTGTATTTTCTATACAAATTGTCTTGTCTAGCAAAGTTCTTGAATAAACAGGAGGGATGACAGTTAATGTAACTTTAGCAATAGAATAACATCCATTTGAACTAAATACTTTAATATAAACTACACCGTTAGGAGCAATGTATGCTGCCGGAGTAGATATTGCATTGGTTCCACTGATAGCATCTGTCAGCGATGGATAGTATTCTTTTGTAAGTCCGCCCTGAGAAACGACAGCTCCTGTAAGATTAAAGGATGCCATAGACGGGTTGGTCTCAATAAAGCAGGATTTTATTTCCACATCATTCACAACCACAACAGGGTAAATATTCAATGTAATTTTAGAAGTACTCACACATCCCTGAGGAGTCGTTACTTTTACATATATTGTTGCTGCTGCAGAAGCATAGGCAGAAGGATTTGTTATCTGGTTCGTACCGTTATTCAGGTCGTATAAAGTAGGATAGAATTCTTTGGTAACTCCGGCAACAGTTGTTACAGCAGCTGTGTTGAGATCAAATGTTGCTGTCCCTGCATTGTTGTTATTACATCCGGTCAGACTGGCATCTGTTGCTGCAAATGGTGTAGGATTAAGCTGGATAACACCGTCGCCATTATCGCAGAGAGTGGAAGTAGGGTCCTTGACTACCACTTTGATCGTCGTATTTCCTGAATATTGAAAACTTGATGGATTGGCGATAGGCGTTGAGCTTCCCAATACATAATATGTGAAAATATAATTTCCGGGATTATTTACAAATTGGGAATTATAAGAAGTAAGGTCTACTGTACCATTTCCTGTAGCGGGATTTGTACAAACGAATGGAGTTATGGTATTGCTTAGGATAGGAACTTTATCTACAAATACCTTAACATTCTTAATAGAATGTCTTGCACTGGCCCCTCCGGTTGCTGCAGAGAAACCAAAATATCCCTGCGACATTCCTACGGCACCTCCGGAAGGAGCAAAAGACTGATCTACAATAAGAACACCGTTTATTCTCACTTTGATAATCCAGTTTGTAGGGTTGGTAAGATCTGTTTCTCCATTTACCTCAACATGTCTGTAAGCGTCTCCTACAAACGGATTGGTGGCAATAAGATCCGGAGAGTGAAAAGTACTTCCCGGAGTCGTGTTGAACTCAATATTGTTACCGGCTGTATTATTGGTGCCATAAAGAATGTGAACTTTACTCATCTGGCCTTCAGTGGTATTGTTGAAGATATCAAAACCAACCATGAGCCCGGAAGCATTGGCCGGAATTCCCAGACCTCCTCCTGATACAAAACCTGTTGGTGGATTAGCAAGATACCAGAAGGTAAAACCGTCTCCTTTTCCAAACTGAGTGGTTCCGTTTCCATCAATTCTGAAATCGAATTCCACTTTCCACTTATCACAATAGCTCAGAGTGATAGGAGTGGATAATTTTACAGCCCCATATCTGCTGGTCTGATCGGTTGTCAGTCTTACAAAGTCTCCGCTTACTACAGCATCAGAGACAAGATCCCAGCCCGTTGTATTTACAGGGTTTCCGGTAAGTTGATAGGTTTGCGAAAGAAATCTTCCCGGCAGGCATAATAAGATAGTCAGTAAAAAAATGAGTATATCTTTTTTCATAGTGGATGGATTATGATGTTATTGTTTTTTGATATAAAATTGTTTTGGTGTTTACATTATTGATGATAAGCATTGTCCGGCCTCAATCTGGTTGGGCAAATCCTGTTTTTTAATACTGAAACTACCCCAAATGAGGTAGTTTCTGATAGTAATTTTATTCTCTGTTTTTAACCAATACCCAGCCTGAGTATTTTGTTTCGGTATTGTCTTTATTGTTTTCGTTCCATGAAATGGTGTACCAGTAAGTTCCTGTAAGAACCTTTTTACCGGAAGCTGTGCCGTCCCAGGTGAAATTTCTCATTTTTCCGGCTTCATACAATTTATTGCCATATCGGTCGTAAACGATGAATACAAGATTCTTTTTGTAAGCCAGCGCTGAATAGTCAATAACATCATTTACGTTGTCCCCGTTTGGAGTGATAGCGTTAATCAGGTTAGGAACGGTAATCTGAACTTCAACAGGGGTGCAGTTGTAAAAATCTTTTACATACACTCTTACTTCGCCTCTTGCTAAACCTGTGAATATATTGCCAGGCTGCCAGTTCACTCCATCCAGAGAAAACTGATATGGAGGTGTTCCTCCTGCTGCATTTACTGTTATGGTGTTGTTGTCAATATCGATGCTGGAAATCACAGGATTTGCAGATGCTTTTACATTAACAGTCTGCGTAGTGATGCAGTTGCCGGTTTTCAATTTTACCCAGTAAGTTCCCACGCCCACATCTTTAATCGATGAAGTTGTTGCTCCGGTACTCCATTCATAGCCGTCAAATCCAGGTCCTGCATCCAGATCTGTTTTTTCTCCGATACAGATGGTTTTGTCTTTCAGGACAGAAGACGTTACAGGAGGTAATACAATAAGATTGATTTTAGCAATATTAAAACAGCCGTTGGCATCGGTTACTTTTGCATACACTGCGGTAGTTGTCGATAAATACTGAAGAGGATTCATGATTTCATTGACTCCGTCCAGAGCATTTGCTATAGAGGTGTAATATTTTTTGGCAGCACCAGTACCTAAACTAGTAACATCTGCGGTAGTGAGATTAAAAATAGCACTGGTAATGATATTTTCAATAAAACATGATCTTAGGGTAGCTTCCTGCACAGGAGTGTCGGGGTAAAAGGCCAGTGTGATTTTTGCTGTACCTGTACATCCCTGAGGGGTTGTTACTTTTACATATACTTCTCCGGGAGCAGAGAAGTAGTTGCCGGGATTTTGAATTTCATTCGTATCTGCATTAAGATCTGCTAACGTTTTGTAGTATTTTTTAACAGCACCGGGAACACCTGTAACATTTGCTGTATTCAGGTTGAAAGTGGCTGTTCCTGCTTTGTTATTGTTACATACCGTAATCGTTTTGTCTTCCGCTTTGAAAGGAGCAAGAACCAATAAAATTTTGCCATCCGGGTTATCACAAAGCAGTCCTGCATTATCTTTAATAACCACTGTAACCGTTGTGTTGGCATTGAACTGGTAATTGGCAGGATTGGCAATTGGTGTAGAGCTCCCCAGTGGGTAATAGGTAAACGTATAATTGGAAGGATTGCTGACAAATTGTGAGTTGAAAGTAGTAAGGTTTACAGATCCATATCCGGTTGTCGGGTTAGGGCAGAATGACTGTGTTGCTGAATCCTGTAAAATAGGAACTTTATCCGTATAAATTTTTACATTTTTAATGGAATGTCTTGATCTTGCTCCTCCTGTAGATGCTGAAAAGCCAAAATATCCTACTGTCATTGCAGCAGCAGTGCCTGAAGGCGCAAAAGACTGATTACAAATTACGTTACCGTCTATTGTTATCTTTATGATCCAGCTGGTAGGAGCTGCGGGATCTACCTGTGCTGTCACTTCCACATGTTTAAAAGTGGTTCCCTGAAACGGTTGTGTAGTATTCAGATCCGGTGAATGGAATGAACTTCCGGGAACATTAAAGAACTCAACGTTATTGGTGTCTGTTGTATTTTGAACCTGCCCGTAAGCCACGTGAACCTTGCTCATGGTAGCAGTTGTGGTATTGTTGTAAGTGTCAAGCCCTACCACAAGACCCACTGCATTTTGAGATACGCCAAGTCCGGATCCTAATACGCTGGCAACAGGAGGGTTAGCGAGATACCAGAAGGCAATTCCATCACCGTTGGAGATTTGGTTGGAATCCATTCTGAAGTCAAATTCCACTCTCCATTTGTCGCAATATTTTAAATTGATGGGGTCATTCAGCCTGATAGAACCGGACTGGTTGTTGGTATCCGGTGTAAGCTGAATAAAATCTGTGTTTACCTGGGTGGGAGAAACCATGGTCCATCCGGTAGTTGTTACCGGGTTTCCGATAAGCTGGTAAGTCTGGGCAAAGGACTTCCCGGCTATACAGAGTAAAAAAACAGATAAATACAATAATAGATTTTTATTCATTTATAATGGGACTTAGATTAAATATGTAAAGATATTAAATCCCAGTTAAATAATGTGTATTTAATGTTAATTTCGCTTAAATTTTAATAATATTTTAAAAAAAACACTGCTAATTATGAGATAATGGTGAATATTGTAGTATCTATTAAGTGTTTACATTAATTAAATTAAAACAATGAATTGTTGCCCAAATCTTCAAAATAAGTATCGATTTCAAGATCGGGAGAGCTCGCTGCAGCAACGGCCAATTTGTCGCAAAGCTCGTTTTCAAAGTGCCCGGCATGACCTTTTACCCAATGCATTTTTGGGGAGTGTTTGTTATACAGTTCTACAAATTTTTTCCATAGATCTGGATTTTTTACGTTTTTCCAGCCTCTTTTGATCCATCCGGCAATCCAGTTCTGGTTGATCGCATCAGATACATATTTGCTGTCTGTGTAAACGTGGATATCGTTTTCTGTAGATTTCAGTTTTTCCAATGCTGTAATGACCGCCAGAAGTTCCATTCTGTTGTTGGTCGTTTTCCGAAAACCTTTGGAAAATGTTTTCTGGTAATTTTTTTCAGGAACACGCATGAGAATTCCATATCCGCCTTTTCCCGGATTTCCGCTGCAAGCCCCGTCGGTATAAATTTCGATTCTCAAACCTGTTTTTTAAAAATGGATGTATTGACTACAATTAAACTGATCTAAACTTTAGTCTTTCTTAAAACGGGAAATCATCATCGTCATCAAAATCATTCATTGAAGAACCGGAAAGTTTTGAGTTGTCTGGAAGATCAAATGCTGCTCCTGGCTGAATCGTTGTTTTAATCTTGTCAAAGCCGCTTGGTTCTCCGAAGTTGGAAGGATATCCTCCTCCGGCACCCCCATCAAATGCAGCTTCAATGTCACCGAATTTGGCAAAATGTTTTAAGAAAGATAATCTGACATCTGCTGTAGCACCATTTCTATGTTTTGCAATGATAAGTTCGGCCTGGTTTTCAGTAGAAGTTTCCTGTCCTTCTTCATCATTATCCCAAACGGTAATTTTATAATACTCCGGTCTGAAGATGAAAGATACGATATCCGCATCCTGCTCAATTGCTCCGGATTCCCTCAGATCTGAAAGCTGAGGTCTTTTTCCGGGACGGGCTTCCACACTTCTTGAAAGCTGGGAAAGAGCAATTACCGGTACGTTAAGTTCTTTTGCAATCGCTTTTAATGAACGTGAAATCATGGAGATCTCCTGTTCACGGTTTCCAACTCCTTTTCCACCGCCACCGGCTGTCATCAGCTGAAGGTAGTCAACCATGATAAGTCTTACTCCATGCTGCATCACCAATCTTCGGCATTTTGCACGGAAGTCGAATATGGAAAGGGAAGGTGTTTCATCAATATATAAAGGAGCGTTTTCCAGTTCAGATACATTGGAAAATAGTCTCTGCCATTCTTCATCATCCAGGGTTCCTTTTCTTAGTTTCTCTGAGGAAATTCTTGTTTCAGAAGCAATCATTCTGGTGATAAGCTGTACTGAGGCCATCTCGAGAGAGAACAGAGCCATAGGAATTTTGTGGCCTACTGCAATATTTCTTGCCATGGAAAGAAGAAAGGCTGTTTTACCCATCGCCGGACGGGCGGCAATAATGATGAGGTCAGAATTCTGCCATCCTCCGGTTTCCTTATCCACATCTCTGAATCCTGAAGGAACTCCGGAAAGTCCCTGCTTATCTTTTAACGATTTAATCGTGTCAATAGCTTGTTTTACCAATGAGTTGGCAGTATCGAATCCTTTCTTTATAGTTCCGTTGGTAATCTCAAAGAAAGACTGTTCTGCCTTGTCCAGAAGTTCAAAAACATCTGTAGATTCTTTGTAGGAAGAATCAATTACGTTAGCAGAAACATTGATAAGGCTTCTTAAAATATACTTTTCAAGAATAACACGTACGTGATATTCGATATGGGCGGATGAGCTTACTCCCATGGTGAGGTCAATAATGTAATGATCACCACCTGCCTGGCTCAGCTTGTCTTCTTTTTTTAAATCCTGAATGATGGTCATTAAGTCTACCGGGTGGTTGCCTTCATACAATTTTAGAATAGTAGAAAAAATGACCTGATGTCTGGGGTCATAAAATACCTCCGGGGTAAGAAGGTCAATGGAATGGTCAAGACCTTTTTTGTCAATCAAAAAAGTTCCGATAACCAGTCTTTCAAAGTCCACTGCATTGGGAGGCATTTTTCCATCCGCAATAGACAATTCTTTTGCAAAGTTTCCGTGTGTCAGGGATGATAATGTTTCTTTCTGCGCCATGGTGCAAAGATAGTTTATTTAAAAAATAATCAAAAAATAGTATTCAACAAATTATTAGCAGTCTTTCGTAAAATGCTGTAAACAGGAGGTTGGTCTTGTTGATAAAAAAAATCACCCCGGTCTGAGGTGATTTTTCAAAAAAGATGAAGTAGAACTTATTCTTTATTCTTTACCAATACCCATCCTGAATATTTAGTTTCGGTATTGTTTTTATTGTTTTCATTCCATGAGATCGTATACCAGTACGTTCCGGTTGGGATTTTCTTACCAAAGGCAGTTCCGTCCCATGTAAAGTTATTAAATTTCTTAGCTTCATGAAGTTTATTCCCATATCTGTCATATACAATGAAGATAAGGTTTTTCTTGTAAGCTAACGCTGAATAGTCGATAACATCATTTACGTTATCTCCGTTCGGAGTGATGGCGTTAATAAGATTAGGAACTGTTATCGTTACCTGGATAGGTGTACAGTTATAAGTATCTTTTACATATACCGTATTTTCTCCTCTTGGAAGTCCAGTGAATGTATTGGAATCCTGCCAGTTAACACCGTCTACAGAATATTGGTAAGGAGGAACTCCTCCTGTAGCTGTTACAGTAATATTGTTGTTGGTAATTTCGATTCCTGATACCACCGGCTGAAGGCTTGCATGTACACGTACTTCCTGAAGTGTGAAACATTTTCCGGTCTGAAGTTTCACCCAATAAACACCAACACCTACATTGCTGATAGATTGTGTAGTTTCACCTGTGCTCCATTCGTAGCTTACAAATCCTGGACCTGCATCCAGGGTAGTTTTGGCTTCAGCACAAATTGTTTTATCTTTTAATACCGCTGATTTTACAGGAGGTAATACTACCAGGTCTATTTTAGCAATTGAATAACACTGTTTGTCATTATCCACTCTTGCATATACTGTTTTGCTTTCTGAAAGATAGTTTAATGCTGCTATAATAGGATTTGTCTGTGCTTTCGCATCTGCTACTGTTGTGTAATACTTAATAATAGTTCCGGTAGGGGTTGGAACAGGTACACCAATATCTGCTTTGGAAAGATCAAATGTCGAACGCGTCACATCATTATCGATGTAACAGTTTTGGAGTACAGCATCTTTCAGTACAACTGATGGGTAGAATAATAATCTGATCGTAGTAGTTGCGATACATCCGAAAGAAGAAATTACTTTTACATAGATGGTAGATTCAGCAGAAACATAGTTGGCAGGATCTGTAATTTCATTAATATCTGCATTCATATCTGCCGCCGTTTCATAATACTTGATCGTTGCTCCGGTTCCTCCAAATACATTGGCTGTTGTTAAGTTATATTTTGCAGTACCCGCTCCGTTGTTGTTACAGGAGTATAAAGTAGCCGAATTGGCAGAAATACCCACATTCACAAACTTGAATTTTCCGGTTATGAAACATCCGTTGATAGGATTATCCGGATTGGTGGGATCCTGATACACAATTCTGTAATAATATGTTGTAACTCCGTCTACAGTAGTTACTGTAAGAGGATTCTGTCCTGTAAGGGCATCGTTGGTTGTTTTGTGGTAAGTAACCTTGAAGTTCGGGCTGTTACCATTAATGATAGCTGCCGATAATGTTGTAAAATCAAACTGGGCAGGCAGCGCACAAACCATTACCTGATTAGGATCATTAGGAGCTGCTCCCGGAATACCAGGCGCGATAAATGGGTTAGGCGAAAGAACAGGATCGTTAAATGCGGAACTTAAGCTTGCTGTTCCTGTCCATTCTAAAGAAAAACCATTAACGGATCTACTGAAGTTGTCAATAACCAGATAATAAGTCTGGCCAACCAATACATCCATATAAGGACTCCATTTACCATTGTTCATACTCGATGTAACACCTGGTGGATTGGTAGGGAATACGGCTGGTGGAGCAAGAGTCAGATCGAGACCTGTATCTCCTGAAGTACCGCTATAGTTACATCTTATGGGTTGTATGAAAACGTGATCTGCATTCTGTAACGAAGCACAGCCGTTAGCTGTTGGTCCGTAAACTGCAAAATCATAATCATCATCCTGATCGTTAGGTTTTATTGTAAATGCCAGTGTTCCTGGTGTGGATACTGTGAAAGTGTACCAAACTGTATATCTTTCATTGGTACTGAGGCATCCGCCGTTTTGGTTAAGAATTTCTATTATATTCCCCGGGCCCGAAGGGGTGTATGAAATGTCAGAATTACCACAGATGGGAATTGCTGTGACACAATCTGACTGTGAAAAGGCCATTTGCGTTATCAATAAAATAAAAAGGAGTAATATTTTTTTCATTGTTAAAACTTTTTTTGTTAAACAAACTTGAAATCAATAAATTTTTATCACTATTTGTAAAAGAAAAAGCCGCCAAAGCGGCTTTTTGTATTCTGAGGTGTTTTATTCTCTGTTTTTTACAACAATCCAACCTGAAAACTTGAAAGGAGTGTTCTTCTTGTCATTCTCGTTCCATGTTACAGAATACCAGTAGGTGCCTGTTGGGATATTCTTGCCGCCAATTCGGCCATCCCATTTGTAACCATTGGATTTGTCTCCCTGGTGGATTTTTGTTCCGTATCTGTCAAAGATACTCAAAATAAGATTCTGTTTGTCTGCCATCGCAGAATAATCTACAACATCATTGATACCATCTCCGTTTGGAGTAATCATATTGATAAGATTAGGAACAACTACCGTAACTTCAATAGGCTCGCAGTCATAAGCATCCTTTACATACACTTTGTAAGTTCCTCTTGCTACATTAGAGAATGTATTGGAAGCCTGCCATAAAATTTTATCCATAGAGTACTGGTAATCCGGAGTTCCTCCAATAACATTGATCGTTAATGTAGTGTTGGAAATATCAACATTTGTTACTACCGGCTGTTCAGAAGGATATACCGTTACTTTTTGAGTGGCAACACATTCCCCTGTTTTTAATTTTACCCAGTAAACTCCTACACCTACATCTTTGATAGACTGTGTTGTAGCTCCAGTACTCCATTCATAGCTTTTAAATCCAGGTCCCGCATCCAAAGTGGTAGTGTCTTCCATACAGATGATTTTGTCTTTCAATACACTGGATGTTACCGGGGCAATTACAGTTAAACCAATCTTTACTACTACATAACAACCTCTGGTGTCAGACACTCTTACGTATACTAAACCGCTTGGTGCAATATAATTAGCATTTAAAATCTCATTGGTTCCGTCAATTGCATCTGTTAGTGAAGGAAAGTATTTTTTAGTGATACCTGCCTGTGGCGTGATAACAGCAGCATTATCAAGGTTGAATAAGGCTGTGGAAGGATTCGCTTCAATAAAGCATGATCTTAATTCTGCATCTTTCGCAATGATTTGCGGATAGAACTTAAGGGTAATTTCTGCAATATCACTACATCCGAATACCGAAGTTACTTTTACATATATTTTACCCTCTGCAGAAACAAACTGATAGATGTTGGTAATCTCATTAATTGAGTTATTCAGGTCGTATAAAGTATAATAATATTTCTTGGTTGCGGTAGGATCAGGGAAAACATCTGCAGTCGTAAGGTCATAAGTTGCCGTACCTGCATTATTATTGTTACAGCTTGTTAATGTTACATCTGTTGCCTTGATGGTACCATCTTTGAATTTAAATTTACCCGTCTGTCTACACTTATTAATAGGGCTGTTAGGGTTCGTCGGGTCAGTATAATTGATACTGTAGAAATAAACACCAACAGGAGTAACCGTTTGAGGACCAACAAGAGGGTTGTTGCCGGTTAAGGCATCATTTTGACTTGTATGATAGCTGATACTGAAATTTGGATTGCCGTTAAGAATTCCTGCTGATAACGATGCGAAATCAAAAGTGGCCGGATTAGAACATATGATGACTTCTCTTGGGTCATTAGGGTTAGCCCCTGGAATTCCCGGAGGTACAAATGGGTGAGGCTGTATATTTGGATCGGTGAACGGAGACGATAAAGTAGCCGTTCCGCCCCATGATAATTTGAATCCGTTAGCTGTTTCTCTGTGGTTATTCACAATGATATAGTAAGTCTGACCCGGCAATACATCCATGTATTTTACCCATTTGTCTCCTCCGGCGCCCTCACTAAGATCTGTAGAGGTCATGTTAAGACCTGTATTCCCACTTAGTCCGGAATAGGAACAACGTATCGGGGTACCAAGGTTTGAGCAGGATTTGTCAGGTCCATAAACACCAAAGTCATAATCGTCACTCTGGTCGTTAGGGATAATTTCAAAGGTAAGGGTTCCGCCTGTAGCTATCGTAAAAGAATACCATACCGAATACTTTTCGTCAGAAGTTAAACATCCGCCCAGATCTTCCGCAATGTCTCCGTGTCCGCCTGGTGTATATGAAATGTCAGAGTTACCGCAGACCGCCATTGCAGTACCACAATCTGACTGGGCAAATAAAAAATGTGAAAATATGATTAAGAAAACAAGTAATGTTTTTTTCATGAGAATTAATTTTTAAAAACAAATATTAAAACTGTTTAATTACTAAAAATGCTCTTTTTATCTGATAATTTCGAAATCTTTTATAATAAAAAAACTGATCGTCCCAATTAGCTCAGGAGATCATGCATTTTACTTATTGTTAGTTTGTTCCGATCAGTTGTTTTCCCCAGTTGGGTGAACTGGATGCAGTGGCTGATGTTTCAAATTCTTTGGCTGCTTTTTGATAAAACTTTATAGCTTCAGTCTTGTTTCCCTGCTTTTCAGCAATTTCAGCTTTTAGAAAGGAAAGTCTTGGATTGTTCTTTAAAGTTGTTTCTGCCTTATTCATGAAACCTGTCACAGTCTTTAATTCCTTTTGAGGATCTGCCGCTGTTTTTATTCTGATTTTCTGAAAATGAATAAGCGCAAGAAGAAGGTTTACTTCTCCATTGTTCTTTTCAGAAGCAAGGGATTGCATGGCCAGTTTTCTTGCAGTCTCATTAGGCTCTCCAAGAGGGCTGTTCGGACTGTTATTTAAAAGGAAATTCGTTTTAAGATATAATGCTGCTGCTGCATAATAATTAGCCTGCCATTTATCTGAAGTTTTAGCTTCTGAAAACCTGGAAAATAGCATATCGTAATCGTTTTCTGTTTTAGCGTTATCGAATTGTAAAACAGCTTGTTGTAAGGTTTGATCTGAAAAAAATTGAGCATTCATCAGAGAACCTGTCACGAGAAAACTCAAAATTAGTAAAAGTTTAGTCATAGGGGGATATTTTATGAAGCAAATATAAAAAATTATTAACGTTAAATTAAAGATTTTGAGATATATTTAACGAAAGTAATACATTGGTTTTAAATGTGGTATTTTATTTTTGGGATTCAATAATGCATGGATCATAAATATATTAGTTGTTTTAATAAATATTTGAGATAAAATTCTTTAATAATTTTAAAAAAAACGGGTATAAAGCAAAAATCAGAATAGAAAACATTCTATTCTGATTTTAAGTATTTCGGATTTTGATTTTTTTAATATCCGATTTTAAATAGACTGGTAAACAATAAGTTAATATTGCATCTTTCTCAATTTAGGATTGGTGCTTCCTACAAGCAGTGCAACTAAAACAGTCATACAGCCGCCAAATACAACAGAGCGCACTACTCCCAGTAATTTGGCCATAAGCCCGCTTTCGAACTGTCCCATTTCATTGCTGGACATAATGAAAATTGAATTCACACTCAGAACACGTCCTCTGATATGATCAGGCGTTTTTAACTGAACAATTGTACCGCGGATAACAACAGAAATCCCATCCAGCATTCCGCTCATCACCAGAAACATAAAAGACAGCCAGTATAGTTTTGATAACCCGAATCCAATAATGCATAACCCGAATCCGGTAACAACCGCAAGAAGTATTTTCCCTTGATTTTTCCGAAGAGGAACAATAGACAAAATAGTAATAATACACATGGAGCCAATATCTGAAGCAGCGTTCAGTAAGCCGAAACCTTCAGCTCCCGAATGTAAGATATCAGTCGCAAATACAGGGATCATAGCTACAGCACCACCGAAAAGTACGGCAAACATATCAAGGCACAGCGCTCCGAGAATCTCTTTGGTTTTAAAAATATACGAAATCCCTTCACGCATACTTTCCACTACATTTACTGTTTCCTTTTTATATTCGGAATGCTGTTTGTGAAGCTGCCAGAAGAATAACGATGCAACAAATATTAATGTTAAAATAGCAACCAGGGTCCATTTTACCCCGATAAACCCAATAAGAACACCACCGATAGCATGGCCGCAAACAGAAGATATCAGGAACGTTGCCTGATTTAAGGTTACTGCATTTGGAAGGTTTTCTTTCTTTACAATTTTAGGAATCATGGAAGGAACAATAGGGCCGATAAAGGCTCTTGCTATCCCTGTGAAAAAAATAACTCCATAAATATAATAGGTAATCTGATGACCGGTAAAGTGCATTTCCACATTAAAGAATGCGGGAATCAGCAGAAGCCCAATCAGAAAAATATATGCATAATTACAAATAAGGAGCAGCCTCTTTTTTTCATTCATGTCAATAACATGTCCGGCATACAGCGCACAGCTTACAGCAGGAATCACCTCTGAAAGTCCGATAAGGCCTATTGAAAAAGGATCTTTTGTTAATTGATACACCCACCATCCTAATAAAGTGGCAAGCATTCTGAAAGCTAAAACAATAAAAAATCTCCCGGTGAGAAGATTTCTGAATTCAACATTTTGTAATGTTTGTAACGGGGTAAAGGAAATCATGAACAAAAATAGCCCTAAAAATTTATTTAGGGCCATTTATATGTCAGTTTTTGAAAGATATATTAAATAAGTCTCAAAAGATAATATCTATTTTAGTCTGCTCTTGTAGAACTTAGTACGATAGCGGCAACACCTGCTGCGCCAATGATGGTAGCCCCTGCAGCAATTCTTGCCTTTCTTCTGTCTTTTACAGCAGCCACATTGGCTTTAGGAATAATTACTTCTGTACTGTCTTTTTTACCGGCTGTACCCACCAGATTTTCACCAACAACGTTTCTGAATAAGATGGTCTGCTTTGGTGAGCCATCTCTCATCGTTACTTTATATATTTTTCCGGCTTCAAGATTAGAGTAGTTGTTTTTTGAAATATCTTCGCTATATTTTGTAGTAGCACAAGATGTAATAATAAATAAAGATGTTAGTAAAGATGATTTCAACAGTACAGATGCTTTCATTATTTTCTTTTAGTTTTTCAAATTTATAATTTTTTTTGAATATACGTTTTTGGAATTGAAAAAATATGATTAAAATTTGTAAATTCCCAATAAATCTGCAATCTTTCTGTCATTAGCCAATCTTGGCGTCTTATTCTGGCCACCTAATTTTCCCTGGGATTTGGCATATTCATGAAATGCTCCTTTCTTAAGTCTCGTAATCTGCAATTTCTGTAATATATTCCCTGAAATCAAATCATCATAGTAAGTATTTCTTTTACGAAGCTGCAGATCAAGTTCGTCCCTGAATGCTTCCAGGTTTTCAGGTTCTTTTTCAAATTCAATTAGCCATTCATGATAGGGAAGTCCTTCAGCCGGATTTACCTGCGGAGCCAGATGAAATTCTGTAATCTGTGCCGGATATTTTTCAAGGGTAGCCTTCATTGCTTCCTCTACCTCAAAAGCAATCACGTGCTCTCCAAATGCAGAAGTAAAATGTTTTGTTCTTCCGCTTACCAAAACCCTGTACGGATCTTTGCTGATAAATCTTACAACATCTCCTATAGAATAGGCCCACAAACCGGAATTGGTCGTAAGAATTAATGCGTAATCTTTATGAAGCTCAACTTCTCTTAAAGTTAATCGCCTTGCTCCGGGCTTACCGTATTCTTCCAAAGGAATAAATTCATAGAAAATCCCGTGATTGGTTAATAATAAAAGTCCTTCTTTGGTATAATCATCCTGGAAAGCAAAAAAACCCTCAGAAGCAGGGAAGGTCTGAACAATATCTACCTTTCCTCCCAATAATTCTTCCATTTTATCCCGATATGGCTCGTAATTAACGCCTCCGGTGACAATAAGCTGAAGATTGGGGAAAAGCTGTTTGATTTTTTTACCGTGTTTCTCTGTCAGTTTCTCAAAATACATGATCAGCCACGGCGGAATTCCGGAAATCAGAGTCATATTTTCATGTTCCGTTTCCTCAATGATTTTATCTACCTTAGACTCCCAGTCTTCCATGATATTGGTTTCCCAGCTTGGCAGGCGGTTTTTCTGAAGGTAATTAGGAATGTGATGCGCTACAATACCTGATAGCCTTCCCGTTTTTATTCCGAATACTTCTTCCAGCTCCGGGCTGCCCTGAAGAAAAATCATTTTCCCATTTACGAAATCAGCATTGTTTTTTCTGCTGATATAATGAAATAAGGCGCTTTGAGCTCCGGCAATCTGAAACGGCATTCCTTCTTTGGAAATCGGAATGTACTTAGAGCCGGAAGTGGTTCCTGAAGTTTTGGCAAAATACTCCGGAGTTTCTGTCCATAGAATATTAGCCTGTCCTTTTTTTACCCTTTCAATATAAGGTTTCAGATCTTCATAATCAGCTACAGGAACTCTGTCCTGAAATTCTTTTACAGAATGAATATTTTCAAAATCATGTTCCCGCCCGAAAAGTGTTTTTTGAGCAGTATTCACCAGAGAAAGGAGTAAGTCTTCCTGGTTTTTCTCAGCATTTTTTTTGAAATCCTCTGCTTTTTGGACGTGTTTTTTTGCCCAGATCAGCGCTGCATTTTTCTTGAAGAAGTTTAACATGGGTCAAATTTATAAATAAGTAGAGAATCTGAAGTCATTTTTATGAAGCTTCACATAAAAAAGCCGATGGAACAGGTTCCATCGGCTTTTCGAAATTTGATTATGAAAATAACAACTATATGTTGATGTTATGCTTATTTGTTTGCTTTGTACCTTTTATCAGGGGTGCCGTCTTTTTTCAGGTGTTTGTTTTCTTTATATCTCTTATCCGGAGTACCGTCCTTTTTCATTTTGGCAGCCGGTTGTGCAGGCTTAGCTGCTTTTGCATCCATTGCCGGTTGGGCAGCTTTCACTTCAGCTGGTTTTGCAGCTGCCGTTGCTTTTACAGGCGGGTGCGCTGGAGCACTTTTAGCGGGAGCAGTCTGCTGAGCAGTGGCAAGTCCTAATCCAAGGATCAAAGACATTGCAGATAAGAATTTTTTCATAAGAATTATTGTTTGTTTTTTGTTGAATAAAGATATACAAAAAGCAGGCAAAAAAACGGGGATTCTCAAACTTAACTAAAGTTTATTACAGCTTAAAAAAAAATTAAAACACTTCATTTACAATGAAAAAGCCTGTCTCCATTTCCGGAGACAGGCTTGCATAATATATAAATAGACATGGCTAGCGCGTACAGTTGGCTGTCCACGTTTTACCATCCTTTGCGTATAGGATTTTTAAGACATTATTGTCAATTCTGATGTAAGAGGTAGCTGTAGAACCAATCATAACAAGGGTATGATCTCCTTCCTGATTAAACTCTATTCCGTTAAGATCCGGAATGCTGTTGGAGAAAGCAAAATTATATTTGGTACCACTGGCAATCTTTGTTACAAATACACTTCCGTTATCTGTGCTGATATTGGTGGATCCTCCGTCATTATAAGAAACTTTTCCTTTATAAGTTCCTGCGAAAAATTCATTGTTTACCGGATCATCATCTTTACTGCACGACGAAAAAGATAATGCTGTAAATACCAACAGCATCATAACTCCTAAGATTTTAATTGCTTTTTTCATAATATTATTCTTAAATGTTTGGTTATAGCTTAAAAGCCAAACTCTATGCCACGAAGAAATAGTTGAATTTTTTTAACAGGTTATTAAATAAAATTGTAAAAAATTAAGAATTGTGAGGCTAAGTCCTTCATTTTAAAACCATCAGTCTTTTCGTTTTTTAGAGGAAGATAAAAAATATGCGTACCTTTGTATATCATAAACGGTTTCGGAAAACTCCCGAAATCGCTTTGTCGTTTATACCATTACTTATTTATGCAGTTAAAATCCATCAATGAAAAGTTCCTTCCAGACCTTATGCAGAAAGAGTTTGGAAAAGAAATTTTTACCCGCTTAGAAAACAATCAGCATATTGCCGTAAAAGGAAGTGCCGGATCTTCAGTTTCTATTTTTGTGGCGGAGCTATTTTTGGTCCAGAAGAAAAATATTCTTTATCTGGTAGATGATAAGGAGGATGCATTGTATGCCAATACGGAGATGGAGGATCTTTTGGGTAAGGATAAAGTTCTGTATTTCCCGGCAACTCATCTGGAGCCTTACCAGGTGGAAAAGACTCAGAATGCCAACCTGGTTTTAAGAACGGAGGTCCTCAATAAAATAAATTCCGGAAGATCTCCGAAAGTTATTGTGGCTTATGCCGGAGCTTTATCTGAAAAGGTATTGAAAAAGGAAGATTTTAAAGCAATTTCTCATCATATAAAAGTTGGGGATCAGCTTGATTTTGATTTTGTGGATGAACTGCTTAATCATTATCATTTCCAGCAGGCTGATTTCGTTTCAGAACCGGGAGAATTTTCTGTAAGAGGAGGAATTGTAGATGTCTTTTCCTATTCACATGAAAAACCGTACAGAATTACTTTCTTCGGTAATGAAGTGGAAAGTATTAAAACCTTTGATATCGAAACCCAGCTTTCGGTAGATAAAGTAAAAGATTTTCAGCTGGTGTCCAATATGAACTTTTCAGTGACGGGAACCAGAGTTTCTTTGCTGCAGTTATTGCCTGCGGAAAGTTTTGTAATTTCCAGAAACGGAATGGTAGGAATGCAGAAGATAAGAACGTTCTACGAAAAGTCTCTGGAAAAATATGATAGTTTAAGTAAAGATATTGCTCACAGGACTCCGCAGGAACTTTTTATTTCTGATCAGGAGTTTTTGTTCGATTATAAAAAATTCAAAACGGTTGATTTTGGAGGAATCATCATTGAAGGATTGAAAGAAGTAACCGAAGTAAAAATGGAGCAGCTTCCACAGCCTTCTTTTCATAAAAACTTTGAACTGCTGATCGAAGATATCGAAGAAAAGCAGAATGACGGATTTGATACCTGGATTTCCTTTTCAACAGAAAAGCAGAAAGAAAGGCTGGAGTCTATTTTTGAAGAACTTGAGCATGAGCTCCCATTTAAAAGCTTTAAGTCTGAACTGCACGAAGGATTTGTCGATAATGGGCACAAACTGCTGGTTTATACGGATCATCAGATCTTTGACCGTTACCAGAGATATAAAGCGAAAAATACTTTTGCAAAATCTGAACAGCTTACCCTGAAAGACCTGATGTCTCTGAAAATCGGGGATTATATTGCCCATATCGATCATGGAATCGGGAAGTTTATGGGATTGGTGAAAGTGAACAATGACGGAAAGATTCAGGAATGTTTCAAACTGACCTATAAAAACGGAGACTTATTATATGTAAGTATTCACTCTTTACATAAGATCTCAAAATATAATGGGCCGGATGGAAAAGAAATCGTTCTGAGTAAACTGGGATCTCCGACCTGGAAATCTTTAAAACAGAAAACAAAAGCGAAGGTAAAGCAGATTGCTTTTGACCTTATTCAGTTATATGCCCAGAGAAAAACGGCAAAAGGGTTTGCGTATACTCCGGATTCCTACCTGCAGAATGAGCTGGAAGCCAGCTTTATTTATGAAGATACTCCGGATCAGGAAAAGGCTACCGTAGATGTAAAGAGAGATATGGAAGCTGATACGGTAATGGACAGGCTTGTGTGCGGAGATGTAGGTTTCGGTAAAACGGAAGTTGCAATCAGGGCGGCATTTAAAGCGGCTACGGATGGAAAACAGGTTGCAGTATTAGTGCCTACAACCATTCTTGCTTTTCAGCATTACAGAAGTTTTAAAGAGAGGCTAAAAGATTTTCCGGTAAATGTTGCTTATGTCAACAGATTCAGGACAGCCAAGCAGAAGTCAGAGACTTTAGAGGCTTTAAAGAACGGAAAAGTAGATATCATTATCGGAACGCATCAGTTGGTAAGCAGTTCTGTGAAATTTAAAGATCTTGGTTTATTGATTATTGATGAAGAACATAAATTTGGAGTTTCAGTAAAAGATAAATTGAAAACGCTGAAGAATAATGTTGATACCCTTACACTTACAGCCACTCCTATTCCGAGGACATTACAGTTCTCATTGATGGCGGCGAGGGATTTATCCGTTATCAAAACACCACCGCCGAACAGGCAGCCTGTAGATACACAGTTAATAGGATTCAATGAAGAAACGCTTCGTGATGCGGTTTCTTACGAGCTGCAGAGAGACGGCCAGGTATATTTTATCAATAACAGAATCGAAAACCTGAAAGATATTGCAGGGCTTATTCAAAGGCTGGTTCCGGATGCGAGAGTAATTACGGGACATGGGCAGATGGAAGGAAAACAGCTTGAAAAGAATGTTCTGGATTTTATGGAAGGTAAGTATGATGTTCTTGTATCCACTACCATTGTAGAAAGTGGAGTAGATGTGCCGAATGCCAATACTATTTTTATCAATGATGCGCATCGGTTTGGGATGGCGGATCTGCATCAGATGAGAGGAAGGGTAGGGCGAAGCAACAGAAAAGCATTCTGTTATCTGATCACTCCTCCTTATGATATGATGACCTCTGATGCCAGAAAACGTCTGGAAGCTATTGAACAGTTTTCAGATCTGGGAAGTGGTTTCCAGATTGCGATGAAAGATCTGGAAATCCGTGGTGCCGGTGATCTTCTGGGTGCCGAACAGAGCGGGTTCATCAATGAAATGGGATTCGAAACTTATCAGAAGCTAATGCAGGAAGCTTTGGAAGAGCTGAAAGATGATGCTGATTTTGAAAGTCTTTTTGAAAATGAAGAAGACAGACAAAAGCTTTTCAAATCTGTGAAGGATGTCAATATTGATACTGATTTAGAGTTGATGCTGCCGGACTCCTATATTTCCAATACTGAAGAAAGGCTGTTGCTGTATCAGAAAATTGCTGAAATTACCAACGAAGCAGATCTTCATCAGTTTGAACTGGAGCTGATTGACCGTTTTGGAGCTTTGCCGAAAGAAGCTGTCAATCTCTTAAAAAGTGTTTCCCTGAAATGGCTTGCTGCTGACATTGGCTTTGAAAAGATTGTCATGAAAAACGGAGTATTTTTAGGCTACTTCCCGGGAAATCCACAGGATAAGTTTTATCAGACAGACAGATTCAGGCATATTATTAATTATCTGACCCGGAATCCGGCTGAGGCCCAGCTTAAAGAAAAGTCCGGAAAAGAAGGTAATCAGTTGATGATGAGAAAAGAAAGAGTTAAAAATGTAGATGAGGTTAATCTTTTGTTGAAAGCAATTATTGAACATAATTAAATTTTAATTCCTGGTTACTGGAAATAATATTATAAAAATTCTTAGAAACGTGTAAAAAACTTAATTTTTTACACGTTTTTTTGTGATTCTTATCATGTTTTTATATTGTAATATTCCTGTTAAAGAGAATTAAGGCTGTTTTTGAGCATTTAAAATCACTTTTCAATGATTAAAAGAATTCTGTAAATCCCCGTACAGTAAGGGTTTGAGACGTTATATGATTTTTTTGAGATGTTAAAAGTAGAGTTATGTAGAAATAATTCTACTTTTATGTGTGATTAATTCTATTCTGTAATGTGTTTATTTCTATAAGTTTATAGATGTATAACTGGAATTTTTTGGACTTCGTTGTGTAACTTTGCAGTCCTTAATTATGAAAACAATAATACATTGCTGCGTGGCTGGACTTCTTTCAATCTATGCCAACGCACAGGTGGGAATCGGTACTGCAAAACCTAAATCCGTTCTTGACGTGAACGGAAAAACCACCTTAAGAAAAGAACTTAGAGTAGGAGGTACTTCAACTCAGGCTGGAGAGGCCGGGTTAAACGGCCAGGTTTTGGTTTCTCAGGGCGAGGGTTTGCCTCCTGTGTGGAAATCTTTGAATGTTTCCTTTATGGAAGAGGGACAGTATAAGCTGATTAATTCTTATCTGTCGTCGGATCAAACGGGTATTATTTCACTTACGGACGGTGTTGCCGGTGATGGTATCTACACCAACAAAGTTGGGGATAACATTTCTGATATCACAAAAGGGAATTGGAAAAAAATAGATGGACTTAGCAATACTTTTACCATCAAAAACGGAAGGAACAGGCTTACTTACCAGTTCCAGACCGGAATTGAAATGAAGGCTTCCACAGCTACTACAATACAAAGCGTCAGATTTACCTGCGGTGTTTTCAGAAACGGAGCACTGGTAGCCGTACGCCCGGATAGAATCGCTTCCAATAACAACAGCGGAAAAGCCGGACTTCAGGATTATATATTTACGCTTAACTATACTGAGCAGAACGTTCCTGTAGGCGTTCATAATATTGACATTGCATGCAGAAAGATTGATACTTCAAGCACTGCTTCGCAATTTGCGATCGGACGTAATGTACAGTCTTCAAATGGAGCTTCCAGTGCATTTACTCTGGAATCTACCATGAAAATGGATGTTATCGAATACGTGAGCTATAAAAACAACTAATGATGAAAAAACTATTATCGACACTGCTTTTTAGCATAAGTCTTTTGGCAACAGCTCAGGTAGGAATAAAAACAGAGTCCCCAAAAGCAAAACTTGACGTAAACGGAGATGTGAATTTCAGAAATAAAATCGGGGTTTTTAATTCTGCTGATAATTCTGTTTTTCATGGAAATAATGACCAGATACTGGTTTCTCAGGGTGAAGGTTTTCCACCGATGTGGAAATCACTTCGGATTCCTGAATACGAACCTAATAAATTTTACCTGATTTATAACAACTCATTCTCGGATAATACAGGAATTACCTTTACCTCTTCTGAAAACTCTTCGGTAAGCATGACTTCGAGAGGAGGAACATTTACACAAGGAAAACAATATAGTACTCTTACCAACTTCAAGAAAATAGACGGGCTTTCACATGTAATCAGTGTATTCAGTACCCAAAGTAAAGCTTATTTTCAGTTTGAAACTGTTGTACAGGCAGATTTTGGGGCGGCAGGAAGTACAGACAACTCTATAGACTATGCTTGCGGAATTTTTGTGGATGACAAACTGGTCAACCTGAGACAGCGAAATTTGAAAGCTATTACTACGTCATATCCTTTCCTTACTCATACTCAGATCGGGATTGTAGACAATCTTTCCAAAGGAGACCATACGGTAAGTGTTGCATGTACAAGACTAGGTTCCTATGGTGCTTCAGGTACAGGAAATAAACTTACCATTGGAACTAATGTGTATAGCAATATCAACAGCTTTATTTCACAGTCTTCCCTTAAAATAGATGTGTATGAAGTTCCGGAAGTATTTAACACGATTATAAATTAAGAAGGATTATGAAAAAAATATTATTTGTTACATCTCTTTTGTTAGCAGCTGCAACAAGCGCCCAGGTGGGTATTAATACTCCTAATCCGACTAATATGCTGGATGTGAACGGAGATCTTAACGTAGGAAAAGAATTAAGAACCGGAGGTACTGATTTACTGAAAGGTTCTGCCGGTACAGCTGGTGATATATTTCACAATAATGCGGATTTAGGTACAAATGACTGGAAAGCTATTAAAATTGCTGACGGGCAGGGAAGTATGTCTCTTTTTTCTATCAACACCGTTGCGGATAAAACCGGAATCAGCTTTTCTGGTGCCAGTGGTGCTACCAGCCCCTATGGTAATGGAGATCCTCTGACGGGAGGCTGGACTGTAATCCCAGGAACAGTAGATACATTTTCTGTTACCAACGGTACAAACAAAGCTACTTTTTCATTTCAGACCACTGTTCAGAAGACAGGTACAAATTCTGCAAGTTTTGCCTGTGGTATTTTTATAAATGATGCCCTTAGAGCAGTGAGAACGGACGTATTATTGGGGGACAGCGGTGCTTATAAGATTTTTAACCTTAATGCTACTCTTACCAATCTTACTCCCCAAAATCAGTATTCCGTTAAAGTAGCCTGTATAAAAAGGGCTATTGCAGGAACAGTACTTGGAATAGGAACAGCGGTTGATACTGCTTTTCTCAACAGTGATATGTCGCAGTCTGTTTTGACGACATCCATATTGCAGCCTTATTAATTTTCATGATCATACAATAATAGGAAATCTAAAAACGTTATGTTTTTAGATTTTTTTTGTTTATTAACTCTATTTCTTGTGAATTTGTTCGGATAAAGTAAAGTGTATTATCAAAAATTGAATTATATTTGGACAAGCTAAAAAAATTCTATATGGTAAAAAACTATTTTTTTAAAATGTTTGCCGGTATTGCTTTTCTTGGGCTGCTGACAGCATGTACTACTACCTCTGATCCTACAGAATCCATTCCGAATCCGGATGACGGGCCACCTCCTAAAAAGATTTTATCGAAGGTTAGTTCGAATAATGTTACTCAGGAAGAATATGCTACTACAGCGGTAACCGGAGATCTGCAGACTGCAGTATCCAAAGATGAGTCTTTTAGCGGAAGTGCTTATTATACAGCAACGGTAACATACACCAATAAAAATATCACTAAAGTTAAATATGTAAGTTCAGCTGCATCCAGCCTCACTTATGAATTTAATATTGTTCCTGATGCTACAGGTAAAAAGATTTATAATGCTACTTCTACAGCCACCGGAGCAACGCCGTCTGTATCTGTTGTAAGTGACTATGCATTTACCTATAGTGCGACCACCAATAAGCTTACCAAAATTCTTGAGAAGAGAAAAGAAGGTGGAATCAGTGCCTATAACAGATTTATTGACTACAGTTTTGTGTACAATGGTGATAATGTTATTCAGGTTGTTTGTTCCAAAGGTCTGCTGGATATCAACGGAAACCCGAATATGAGTACGGCCGTAATAAGCAAGTATAGTTTCCAGAACTATGATAGTCAGAAAAGCCCGTATTCTACCTTGCCATCAGTTTATTTCATCACCCGAAGTCTGATCAATCCGGCACAATTCTACAAAATATCTCCGAACAATCCCACCTCTATGTTTATAGAATTACCATCACCGGCTGCGCCTGTTAATACGGCTCAAAGCTATTCTTATGATAATCAGGGGTATGTGGTTGTTGAGAAAAATCAGAATACAATTTTTACCTATAAAAATTTATAGTAGAAATATAGCTATTAATCTTACCAGAATATAAATAATATTACAAGTTTTAGGCAAAAAAAAATTATATTTGTCAAAAAAATAATCAATTACAAGGAAATGAAGCAAATTTTCTATTTTATTTTACTGATCGCAGGTTTCTCCTCAGTACATTCCTGCAAGGATATGCTGGATGAGGATGGAAATCCTTTGCTGGATCTTAACGAAACAGGAGGGTTAAGCGGTCCAAGAGCATTATACAGAGAAATTACAGATAAAGATACCATCGCAGAATATCGTTATAGCGGGCTTCTAGTGACTAAAGTAATCACAGACAGTGCTTCTATCACTGATATTATGTACAGTGGCGATAAAATCAGCCAGATTAATTTTAACGGTTTCCTTGATCTAGACGGAAACGGGAAACTGGATAAAGACAGTGTATCCTACACCCAATTATTCTCTTACGGAAACAACAGCAAACTTCAGACGATTTCTGAAAACCGTTCTATTTTCAGAAGAACTCCGCCTGTAATACCTGGAGATCCTCCGGGACCACAGACTTTGTTGAGAAAAGAGAAAACATCTTATCAGGTTAAGTATAGCACTGCCACAGGAAAACTGGATTCAATCATTATGAGAAACGGTCCGGATGTTCCCGGAGCCCCACTTAATTTCACCGATTATTCTAAGACAGCTTATACTTACGTAGGAGATAATGTTTCTAAAGTAGTAAGACACTACGGAACAATGACAGGAGGTGCATTTGGTGCTGTTACCGGTAAATACAGCTACGAATACTATGCATATGATGAGCAGGTAAGCCCATTCACGTTGTTGCCGCATGTATATAAAATCTCAAGATTATTATCTACGATAATCAATGATAAAGAAAGTCTTATCTTGTCTCCGAACAACCCTAAGAGATGGTCGGTAACAGATCTTACACCGCCAATTCCAACACCGGTTGTGAAGAGTACCAATTACGTTTATGATCCTCAGACTTACATGACAAAAGGATATGGCGTTAATTACATCTATAAACCACAATAGAAGAATTTTTTTAACAATATTCAAACTCAATCTTTCCTAAGATTGAGTTTTTTATTTTTTATACCTTAATTTTGCAAAAAATTTCTGATGAAATATTTAATTGTCGGGCTTGGTAACAAAGGCTCTGAATATGAAAATACACGACATAATATAGGATTTAAAGTAGCCGATAAAATAGCGGAAACCCTTGAAGTATCATTCAATACATCGAATTTCGGATGGCTGGCAGAAGGAAAACATAAAGGAAGAAAAGTTTTTGTCCTTAAACCTGATACTTATATGAATCTTTCGGGAAATGCTGTGAAGTACTGGATGCAGAAAGAAAACATTCCTTTGGAGAATGTGCTCATTGTTACCGATGACCTTGCCCTTCCTTTCGGAACTTTAAGATTGAAAGGAAAAGGATCTGATGCGGGTCATAACGGACTTAAAAATATCAATGAAGTATTGCAGACTCAAAATTATGCAAGGCTTCGCTTCGGAATCTCTGCAGATTTTGCTGCCGGAAGACAGGTAGACTATGTATTAGGAACGTGGAATGAGGAAGAAGCTGAAAAGCTTACGGAAAGAATTGAAACCTTTTCCAAAGCCGCTCTTTCTTTCGTTTTTGCCGGACTGAATAATACGATGTCCACTTTTAACGGGAAATAATTTCAGAAGGGAAAAAACTGTAATGACCATATAGTTTATAGAATAAATGACTGCCTTAAAAACAAGGCAGTCATTCAATTTTATATGCTTAAGAAGATTTCTTATTTTTTTTAAAAATAATAATTTACACCAAGCTGGAAATTAGTGTTTTTTGAAGTTTCTCCAAGCCCAAACTTTAAGGTGTCAGTTAAACCAGCAATATAACGGATATTGACTCCTATATTCGGAGTAAACCTGTATCCCAGCCCAATTCCTGCTCCAAAATTAAAGGTTCTGAATGAATCTTTATTATTGCCCTTATAAGTTTGTCCATCAATATCCCCTTTTGCCTGCGCATTGACAAGAAATCCAAACTCAGGACCGGCTTCCAGATAAAATTCCGGAGTGGCATTGTATTGAAGCATTACAGGAACATTGATATAACTAAAGTTTTGCTGCATATTCTTTATTGTATAAGTGCCCATGTCATAATCACCTTTTACTTTTGCCCCCTGCTGGCTGTAAACAATCTCCGGCTGAAGATTGAATGCATCAGAAACAGGGATATTAACAAATGCTCCGGTATAAAAGCCGACTTTAGATTTCATCTCGCTTCCAGATATACCAGAAAGGTTCCCTCCTGCTTTAATACCTAATTTGGGTCCGTCTGTAGATTGTGCAAATGCCATAGTTCCTGCAACTATGCATAAGCTAAGTAATTGTTTTTTCATTAATATGTTTTTAAAAAATTATAGAGTATTATAATCAGATATTGCTGTTCACGGTATCCTTGTGAAGCTAATGTTTTTTTTCTTCAGTAAGGATGACGGTTATCACAGATACAAATTTGTACAAATGAGGTCGTTTTCACGAGTTGTGAGACGACCTCGTTTCTTTTGTGTATTTAAGAATATTCTCTTTTTTTCGCTATTTAGAAATAGTAATTCACACCTAGCTGCAAATTAGTATTTTTGGAAGATTCTTCAGCGTCATCTTTGACAATTTTAGTTAAACCGGCAATATAACGGACATTGACTCCCAGATTGGGAATGAATTTATATCCGAGGCCAATCCCTAATCCAAAATTAAACGTGTTTAATAAGCTTTTATTATCCCAGCTAAGTGATTCGCCGAGAAAATATTCTTTAGCCTTTGCATTTATAAGGAAGCCAAATTCAGGTCCTGCTTCCAGATAAAATTTAGAAGTGGCATTGTACTGAATCATTACAGGAACATTGATATAGTTAAGGATTTGCTTTATATCCTTTACAGGGATAGCTCCCAAAAGATATTTATCTTTTGCTTTTGCCCCCTGTTGGCTGTACACAACCTCCGGCTGAATAGTGAATACTTCAGAAATGGGAACATTTACAAATGCTCCGGCATAAAATCCAATTTTAGATTTAGAATCACTTCCTGTAAAGCTTGAAAGGTTCCCTCCTGCTTTAACACCAAATTTAGGTCCACTTGTTGATTGAGCAAATGCCATAGTTCCTATAACTATACATACGCTTAGTAATTGTTTTTTCATAATTATGTTTTAAAAAATGTATATTTTGATTGTGAAGCAGAGTAACTTATTTAATTATCTATAACTACATTTTTCCAATTATTTCTGCAGCTATCTTTCCATGCGTCAGGAAAGTTATTGTCATCCACTACACTTTTAGGTATTAATACATACTTCAATTTTTTATTTTTTTCCCCTTGTCTTGAAACATAGAAAAAAGGAGAATTTTTTTGCTTAAACAAGTTATCTCCAATTTGTACACTATCCATAGCTTCTCCCAAAAAAATTAAAGTATCATTTTTATGAGCTCGCTCAATGAGTACATGAGTTAAAAGATTTTTTCTTACAGCAACTTTTCTTTTTATTTTTCCTTCTATATTAGTATTGATATCATCAATAATAAATTTATCTTCCTTTTTTGGTGAATAAATCAATGAAAATAACATGAATCCTGCCAATGCTAATGCGAAAAATAAGTATAATAAATCTTTTATTTTCATTTAAAATAATTGTTTTAATAATGTATAATCTGACCAAAATACCTTTCCTCCTACATTTACCCCATGTCCAATTCCAGTAGCAATATTGATCCAGGTAGTTTTGCTTTTTTGCCCAGGCCATAATTCTCCATCATTTGTTCTATTTCCCCAAGATTTTGAGTATCCCCAGACTCCTACTCCAAAAGCATGTCCTGAAGATTTGCCAGCATATCCCAACGCATTAAAGTTTTTCTTATCATTATCAACGTACATTGAATAAAATTTGCTGGCACCTATTGATCCCTCTAATCCAGTATTTCCTCCTTTATAGCCATAAATAAATCCATTTCCGGCATCACCACCAGCTATAAAATAAACAAATGCAAGTCCTCCATTAGGTCCTCCACCCATTGTGGCGCTATAATCTAAACTAAAACCAACAGCATGAGCTCCCATTTTTTCATATTTTTTCAAATTAATAGTTATTGGAGTTCCTAATTCAAAATCTGTATCTAAGCTTACATCTTTATTGATTGTCTTAGATATAATGCGATATAAAATTTGTTTTTTATTGTTTCTAATAATTATATCTTCTTCACCATAAATATCTTGAGGTGAAATAATATATTTATATCCTGTATAAATTATCTCTGTAGAAGTAACTTTATTGGTAAATAAATTACCAGAATAAGATATTCCTCCAACTGCACCGCCTAAGAAATTACCTCCGGTAAACGCAGAGTTCAGCCCTCCCGAAACAATACTCGGCAGCACAAACTTAATAGCTCCAGGGTTACTTGCAATAGTACCCAGTGTTCCCGAAATGGCCATACCACCAATAACACCTCCCAATACCGCACTCCATGACTTTTGCCAATCCCACTTGCCCGGATTCCAGTTTCCACCATTGGCAGCAACACCGTTTAGGTATCCTCCAATAAATGCACCTGCAAGCATCATCCAGAATTCTCCATCAGGGTCATTATATATCAGAGGGTTATTCATCACATACCCGTACTTATTATAGTTCTGAGTATTTGTAGGATCCTGTATATTTTCATCCGCATTTAAGAATTTTCTAAGAAGAGGATCATACAATCTTCCATTCATGTGGATAATGCCTACGCTCATAAAATGCTCGTGTCCTGTATACCCACGGTTAATAAGAAGATCCTTCGACAGGCTCAGGATGACATCTCTAGTAGTATTAATCGCGCCGTTTCCGATCTTCAGGTGGGTAAGATTACCCCAGGCATCATAGTGCCTTTGTTCCAGTTTGTTTCCAGCCTGGTCCGATATCGCGAGGATACTGCCTATATAATCTTTGTGCAAAAATTTATAAGAACCGCTGCTCTCTTCAAAGTTTTTCAAATATACAATATCAGACTCATACGGTGTACCTTCCACATATAAAATATGCTTTTCTTTTCCGCTTATAAGATCTGTTACAACTTCGAAGCTGCCATCTTCATTATAAAATTTTGTAAACGTACTTTGCCATGTATAGGTAGGTTTGGGTCCAGGTACCGGAGACTGTTTTAATTCTATAATGTCTACACGTTGCCTCATGCTGCTTAATCCATAATCAAAGCTTATACGAGCCTTTTCTCCATCTATTTGTACAGGGTCATTATTCTCATTGTAAACAACGGTCTGGATAAGATCATCATTATAATTTTGTGTTCCTGCAGCATTCAGAGTCATTCCGGTAGTCTGATAAATTTTAGTGGAATTTTCAAATTTCATTGTACCCACCTGATCATTCTCCATTATTCTGCCTTTAATGTCGTAAATATTTCTATTTGCAGGAGACTTGATTCCTGTAACCGGATTGCTCCAGTTGATAAGACGGTTATTATCGTCATAATCAAAATTTTCAGAAATGCTGAAATCTCCTCCGGTGGTTCTGCTTTTAAGTTCATTTTTAATAGCATCAAACGAATAAGACAATTGCAGAATGGAAGGCTTTACCGCTGATGAATGATTGGTACTGGCCAGAAAGCCATTTGCATCATATGTATTGGTAATATTCGCAGCTCCCAGCTTCGAGGTCAGTACTTGCCCCATCGCATTGGTGGTCTGCAGCTCCCAGAGAACTTTTCCGGTCGTTTTATCCTTTATTTGAGATAGTTCCCCATTCCAGGTATTGTAAATATTTTCAATGGCAACTAAAGTAGTGATCCCGGATTGCAGTTCTTTTTCATAGGATACTACCCTGTTTTTATTGTCATAAATAATATTTTTATGTTTATAATATCTGCTGTTGCTGTTTTCTGTAGAAGATGACAGCCTTCCTTGCGGATCATATGTAAGACTGGTACTGAACGAATTGCCTTTAGAAACTCCGGATTTTGAAATAAGCATTCCTTTGTTGTTATAGGCAAAAGAAATTGTTTTGTTTGTTGCCTGGCCACCATCTGTAGTTGAAAGTTCTTTCTGGGAAACCAGCTGGCCCAGATTATTGTAGGTGTATTCTTTCGTTCCTTTCGGGCTTATCACTTTCTTAGTTTGTCCCAACCCGTCATACTCATATTTGTACAGCCCGTTGGAAGGATCGTTGAATTCAGCTTTCCTGCCCCATACATCATACAGTGTGGTAACCGTATTTTCGGCATACTGGGCTTTTACCTGCTCTCCGGCTGCGTTATACGAAAATTTTATCGTTCCTCCTTTATCGGTGGAAGAAATTACATTTCCTAAAGCATCAGCCGTTCTGGTAGTCGTTCTTCCATAATCTGCAGTATTGGATTCCTTTACAGAAGTTGTCAATCCGGAAACCGTGGTTTCTGTCTGCTTGCCTGTAAATGCTGTAGCCGTTACCTTCGCCGGATATACAGAATCATCATAACCAATAGTATTCCATTTGCTAGCGCTTTGCCCTTCGAAATACGGTTCGGATTCCTTGACTTTTCTTCCGAAAACATCGTACTGCGTTTCCCTCGAAACATATTGTCCCGATCCAAAAGCCTTAGTCGTTGTTTTATATACCTGCCCAAGTTTATTGGTCAATGTTTTGGAGATATTACCATCCGGTTCGTTTCTTGTTACCGTTACATTGTCGTTAGAATCTCTATCATAAAGATAGGCAGTAATACCTTGAAGGCTGCTCTCGGAGATAAGAATCTTTCCCCAATTATCATAAGTACTTAGAATAACATTTCCCAATGGGTCCGTCTGGCTTGTCACCTGTCCCCAGTCATTATACTTAAACACATTTTCCAGTCCTAAATGATCTGTTGTTTTTTCAACAAATCTTCCGGTAGGATCATACTTTGAGGTGGTTGTAAGGGTCTGGGAATCTATGCTGTTGGAAAGTGTTTTCCCGGTAATGTTTCCAAAACCGTCATAAGTGTAGGTTTCAAGGATATAACCCGTATTATTCCTGTTCCATTTTTTCAGCGTTTTTACTCGGTTATTTTCATAGGTATATTCCTCTTTGCCGGATTGTGTATCTCCGTAGGCCTGCTGCGTTACTGTCTTGGATTTCAGACGTCCTATAAAATAGGCTGCTGCAGTTCCTGAAGGGTTATGATCATACGCAAATACAGAAGTTGTAATTCCATAGGTGTCATTAACCTTGGAATCTATTTTCAGTGGAAGGTAATATTGTTCATAGATGATATTGTCTTCTTTAACCGTTCCGGTTAAGAAATCCTTTGCTCTGGTTCTTGCCGGTAAAATAGCAGTCACCACCTTTGGCTTGTCTGCATCGGAAACAGAGGTTACCTGCTGCCCGTTCAATAGGTTAATAGTCTGGTAAACGGTAGATTTTAAACTCAGAAGCTGGGTGTTATTTTCTGAGAGATCATCAGGAAAAACCATTGATTCGTCACCAGTATATTTTACCGTCCACTCTTTTAATGGAATACCATCATTCAAAGGATCAGTTTCTACTCCTGACCAGATGATGGTACTCGGAAGTCGCCAATTGTACCAGGAAGATCTCGCCATTTTCTTAAAACCAACCATTCCTTTCCCTAAAATATTGGCTGTAAGTCCTCTGTATCTGAAAACCCGTCTCAACTTCACCTTTTCAGGGTCAGAAAAGGACTGTTCGGGTCTTATTGGGGTTTGGGTCATTTCAGAAACTACATATATGCCGTAAGACTGGTTAATTTCAACATAAGGATAGTTTTCAGTTTTGATTGGCTTATACAGTTCACTATTGTTTCCCAGAAACTTATAAAAAACTTCTGTGGTTATTCCTCCCTGCTCGATCGTTTTGATATGAGTTTCTCGTCCCATGTCTATATAATAGCTGGAGGCAACCTCCTGCTCATTGTTAAAACCATAATTTTCTCCATTCATAGAAACCAGCATGACGCTTTTGAGCATTCCTCCGGTCCACTGGTCTACAGCAAGCCCTACAACATCCCTGCGGGTTGGTTGTAATTCAGCGGTTGTATAATATTGACCGTTGAGATATACGGCTTCATTCCAGGTACCATAAACATTGGTCATAGGAGGAAGTTCCCCGGCATAAGCAGAAAGTATTTTTACACTTGCTGTGTAATTTCTCCTATATTTAACACCTGGTGCGGCACCGTCCTGGACAGGATCGTAAAGATAGCTTCGGCCTCCTTCCAGCATCACAAGCTCGGTTTTCCCGTCATTGTTAATATCATAAGCCACAAAAGTCCTTGGATTAGCCACAAAAATATTATTAGTTTGAGGGTCAGTTGTAACCCTTCGGGTGGGCTCTGGGCGGTAGAAAACTTTGCCCTCTTCCTTAAAGCCATTGCCTTTGGATGTATAGAGGTACCAAATAGCCGAAGTTGCAGTGCCCGGCATCATAAGATCACTAAGACCATCCCCGTTATAATCTCCCACAACAGTATTTTGCCAGTAACCCTTGATCGTTTCATCATTGGCGAGTTTAAAAGGAGCTATAAAGGACTCGTACTGCCCCGAAGAATTTTTCTGGAAAGTGATCAAAACGGGCTTTAAGTCCTGGCTGAGCTTCATGAGGTCAAAAACTCCATCACCATTGAAATCTCCTGACCAGTATTGTTTCAATACATCCTGACCAAGCTTATCATAATCAGGATAAAGTTCAAGTGGATAATACCATCCATTGCCCTGGATAGATTCATCAGGATCAGCCACAAAATACCGCATTGTAGTGGTACAGTCCTGGGGAAGCCTGGATGCCGGATCAATACTTATCGGATGGCATTCCCTGTCACTTAACGAGATAACCAGTTCATTCAGACCATCACCGTTAAAATCAACGCTTCTCATAGCGGTAACGGTAGTTTTTACCCCATTACTGATGGTTCCTGTTGAAAAATCATAATCGGCGCCAGGAATGGTCTTCGTATAGTCCAGGACCAACTGGTTATTCTCAGAAAGTCCATAGAATGAAAGTACAAGGTCTGTTTTAGAAGTAGAAGTATTTAGTACTTGTTTCTTAAGCACGAATCCCTGTCGGTTGCGGATAAGATTTCCCTTTCTAAGATTAACAACGGCAGCATTGCTGACTCCTGTTACGATATTGCCTACATATGTTATGGCAGCTCCATTGTCAGAGGCATGTTTCAAATAATTATTATAAAGATAGAGTCCTACCTGTGGTATATTGCTTGAGGTCTGGGAGTGATACCTTAATACATCAAGATATCCATCACCATTAAAATCTCCCACTACATCATTGGCATCAGGTCTTATCGTATACGAATTGCTCCAATTTTCATTTTTAAAAATGGATTCTTCATAGGTGAACTTTACAGGATTAGCCTCTTCATTATTACTGTTTGATACGGAGATCTTATCAATTAACTTATATTGACTGTCACTATGGTTCCTGTAAGCAATATTGTATTTCTTATATTGCTTGATATTGGATAAGACCACAATAGACTGAAGAATTTTCGACTGGGAAAAAAGATTTCCCTTGATGTAGGCAGTTTCCGGATATGGCCTTGTTGTAAAATTAAAATTAATTTTATTGATATGGTTTGTACCCATGTTTTCATTTCCTCCCCACTCAATACTACTGATTACAGAAACATTATCCTCGGAAGTATAATTATAGGTAATATAATTTCCATCCGTATCCCTTGTTTTCACTATATTATAGTCAATCGGTGTTCTGGCCTGGCTGTTTCCCGAAGCTGTAGCTCCGTACCAGGTTTGTGAACCGTCAGGAGAGGTCACCTCCCAATATTCCGGTCCCTGCCAGCTTTGTCCGGTAATGCTTCCTATAGATTTAATTCTTAGGTTAGAATATTTCTCTGTAACATACTCTGCGCCTTCTTTCCCATATTCTCCGAACTTCAATATTAACCGCTGACCGTTAAAGCTGTAGTAATCTGAAAAATCCAATTGTACGCCTTTGGTAATACCATCCTTTTCAAGTGTTTTCCCTACTCTTGATATTGAGCTAAGCCCCGTAATATTCCAACCATAGCCTGCCAGACCATTTCCACCACCACTTACATAGACCAAACTGATACCAGGAGCTGCATTTTTGACTCCCGGAGGAAGATCAATAGGAAGCGTATACTGGAGCTGCCCTGCCCCTGTAACATCTGCATTCCCTTTGGTGTCATGAAATTTCGGAGTCGTTGTCTGCGAAAAACAGAATACATATATAAAAGATAATACGAGCGATGAAAATAGCTGTATTTTGTTATTGTACTTTTTCATAGCCATTACCTTTTAGTGATGTTTTTACTGAAAATTCTTCCATCTTTCAGGGTAAAGCGCAGTACATACACGCCCCAATCATATCCTGACATATTAATTTTTAGCTGCCTGTTAAGACCAGGAATATTCTGCTGCTGGAATTTCCAATGAATCGTGCTATGCTGATAGAGAGAAACAGATTCTATAAGTTTGTCTGTTTCCTCTGTCCAATCGATAGTAAAAAAATCATTTACTGGAACTGGGTACAAACGAATCTGTTTCCAGAAGTCTTTCTCATCTAATAATACCTGGGTGTTAGTTGATGGAGCTGCTTTACGCTGTATTGCTGTTTTAACAAAATTATCGGGTCCCCGATAGCGTTGATTGCCCGCTTCGTCATATTTAAAATAAACTTCGATTTGTTGGGCATAGGACATGCCTATCCCTGTGCATAATAATGCACTTAAATATATTTTCTTCATGGGTGATTTTTATAAGATTTAATGATTAGTATTTATTCCAAATGAGGAATATCCCCAGTACTTTGGGATTACAGGATCTTGCTATCCTGACAGAAAGAATGTTTTCATAGCTTGTGTTTTTAGCGTATAATACTATAATCCGGCTACAAAGAAGGATATCGCAATACAATAGTCTTTATGGGACACTAAGGCTAAAGCCCTGCACAAACAATTAGAGAGATATCCTTGATTGTTGTGCATACAAGAAATTAATTAGAGGAATATAATTTCTTTTTCTCTTGTTAATTTTTAATACACATTAATTTAAATTACTAAAAAGTAAAACTGCAGTGTTTGAGGTATGTTTTATAATAAAAATTTCAGGTTATAGTCATTTTTTTTGAGATATAAGTTTTAGTTTTTTTAGTTTCAAAGCTATAGCTTATAATAGCTACAAATCATGTCGTATCTTTTTTCTTTAAAAAGAAACGAAACTGCAATATATAATTAATCTTCAATAATTAAAATTAAATCTCTTTGAAATGAAATATATTGCTGTTTAAGCCAATTTATTGACAAGATAGGTTTATAATTATCTTATTTTATGATGATATACGATAAAAAATAAATGCCACCGGAATTCCGGTGACATTTTCTGTAAATTATAATTGAATTTTAAAAAAATATTACTTTTTACAACCAGGTTACTGCACCTGTTTCAACGTCATAATTGGCTCCCACGATTTTAATTTTACCCTCAGTTTCAAGATTTTTAAGTGTTGAACTTTGCTTACGGATATCTTCAATCGCACTTCTTACGTTTTGCTGATTAAGCCTTTCAAGAAGCGAGCTGTTTTTTGATGAACGTTCTTCGTTTTCTTCAATGATTTCATTGATAATCGGGTTGAAATGGTTGATAAGGTGGTTTAGGTTATCCATTCCCAGTCCTTCAATTTGTGCGGCATCAAGGCCTCCTTTCAACGCCCCGCATTTGGTGTGTCCTAATACTACAATAAGCTTGGAACCGGCAACATTACAACCAAATTCCATGGATCCCAGAATGTCCTGATTCACAAAGTTACCGGCAATTCTGATACTAAAGATGTCTCCCAATCCCTGGTCGAAGATAAGTTCTGCAGAAGTACGGCTGTCTATACAGCTTAAAACTACTGCAAATGGCCACTGCCCCTCACGTGTTGCATTCACTTGTTCAAGAAGGTCTCTGTTTGCTTTAAGGTTGTTTACAAATCTCTGGTTTCCTTCTTTTAAGAATTCCAATGCTTTCTCAGGGGTAATAGTAGACTGGGTTTCGTATGTATGCGCTTTCATATTTTTTATTGTTTTCAAATTTAAAGTTAAAAAAATTAATTAATTATTGAGATTACATGGCTCTTTTGTGAGTCACAAGAATATGGGAATCCTCACTTCTTTCGTAATCTCTGTATGAAGTTTTAAAGCCTATCAGTTCTACATTGATGTCTTGTTCCTTTGCGCGGATATTGGCAAAATCCTGGATCATTTCCAGTACATCGGTGGCAATATAGGATGTACTTCTTGCATCAATGATTACTGTAGAATTGGGTTTTATATTTTTAAGAGTTTTTTTGATGGCTGCCTTATTTAAAAATGATACTTCTTCAGCAAGCTTGATATTGATTCCATCAGCGTCATCCAATCTTTCTCTGCTTAAATAATAAGCTCTTTTCATATTTCCCTGAAGAATATAGAAAACGGAGATGGCAAGACCAATTCCTACTCCTTTTAGCAGATCTGTTGCCACTACAGCTACAACTGTTGCTACAAACGGAATAAACTGGAATTTTCCTAAGTGCCAGAAATGTTTGAACGTAGCCGGCTTTGCCAGTTTATATCCTACTAAAATTAATACCGCAGCCAGTGTAGCTAATGGAATTAAATTGAGAACAACAGGAATAGAAAGAACACAGATCAATAAGAAGACTCCATGAATGATTGCCGAGATTTTTGAGGTGGCCCCTGCATTGGCATTCGCAGAACTTCTTACCACAACAGAAGTCATTGGAAGTCCGCCAATAAAAGAACTTACAAGGTTCCCGATTCCCTGGGCCTTAAGCTCAAGATTGGTATCTGTAATTCTTCTCTGTCTGTCTAACCGGTCTGAGGCTTCAATACAAAGTAACGTTTCAATAGAGGCCACAATCGCAATTGTTGCTCCTACGATCCATACTTTTGGATTAGTAAAACCATTAAAGTCCGGAGTCGTGATCAGATTTTTAAAATCATCAAAAGACTGTGGAACCGGAAGGGAAACCAAATGCTGGGTTTCGATAGCCAGAGAGCTTCCGGACATCTTAAAGAGTTGATTCAAAAGAATACTTATAATTACGGCAACCAACGCTCCCGGAAGCATTTTCATTCTTTTCAGTACGTGGATTTTGTCCCATGCGATAAGGATTGCTACAGAAACCAGTGTAATTACAATGGCTCCCGGATGGATCGCTCCCAATAATTCTGTAAAATATCCGAAGTTTAAACCGTTATCAAAAATAGATTCATGGCCTTCATAATCTTTATCGAATCCTAAAGCATGCGGAATCTGTTTTAAAATAATAATGATTCCTATGGCTGCCAGCATTCCTTCAATAACATTATTCGGGAAATAGTTGGAAATACTTCCGGCTCTTACAAACCCTAAAACCAATTGAATAAGTCCTGCAATGATCCCTGCACAAAGGAAAAGTTCAAATGCGCCAAGATCTGTAATTGCTGTTAAAACGATAGCTGTCAGACCTGCAGCGGGCCCGGAAACTGAAATATTTGAATTACTGATTGTTCCTACTACCAGGCCGCCTACGATACCGGCAATAATACCGGATAATGGTGGCGCACCTGATGCTAAAGCAATTCCTAAACACAACGGAAGTGCTACTAAAAATACCACGAGTCCTGAAGGAAAATTTTCCTTGATTCCTCCTATTAATGATGTCTTTTTCATAATGTGAAGCTGTAAGGTATAGCCGGCTTATTTGTTTTTAAATAAGTCAGTTATAAAAAGTTGAGAAAAAATAATTTTTAATGTACATGAATCTCCGATATCAAAAAATGATATGGAAATGGTATCAAAAAAATCTAACTATAGGAGTTACGCTTCCGGAGGGGGAGAAAATATAGTAAGTAAAGGTGAAAGATGAAAAGAATCATCAATCAGAACAAAAGACATACCCTGAACATCAGGTTCTGAAAACTTCAGATAATCGAACACATCTAAAGGTTTCGGAATGGTCTTTTCGTAAACAATGAATGAGGATGGGTGAGAATGAGGCTCTTCTTCATTGATTATTACATTCGTTCTTGCAATATCCCAGCCCGCCACCGCAGCAATGCCCGGCAGCGCTGTAAAATTCAGAAAAAACGTTAATACAATAATACTCCAGAATTTCATTTTACCTTCTTTTTAGAAAAACTATTTAGTCTTTCTGCTCATTACCCAATCTGAACCTGTAAGATTATAGATCTTTTGGATATCTTTTAAGATTTTCTCAAAATCAATCTCCAGATCAATGATTTTACCTGTTCTAAGGTCAAATACCCAGCCGTGAACAATAGGATACTCTTCTAAAATGTATCTTTCCTGTACACAGGCCATTTTGATCACATTGATGCACTGCTCCTGAACATTAAGTTCTACAAGTCTGTCATAACGTTTGCCTTCGTCCTCAATAGAATCCAGTTCTGCCTGATGAAGTCTGTACACATCACGAATGGTTCTCAGCCATGGATTCAATAATCCCAGATCCTGAGGTGTCATCGCTGCTTTTACACCGCCACAGTTGTAATGTCCGCAGACAATAATATGTTTTACTTTCAGATGTTCTACAGCGTATTGAATAACTGCTGTGGAACTCATATCTAAAGTATTAACAACATTGGCGATGTTTCTGTAAACAAAAACTTCTCCGGGTTTTGCTCCCATCAACTCTTCTGCGGTAGCCCTGCTATCCGAACATCCGATATACAGATAATCAGGATGCTGAGTTTTGGCAAGTTCATGGAAGAAATCCGGATCTTCAGCTACTTTGGACTCTACCCATTTTTTATTGTTTTCGAAAATAACCTCGTACGATTGAGACATAATTTTAAAATATATAATTATTTATTTCGTTTAAATTATTTCCAAAATCAATAGACTAAATCAATAATTATGCAAAAATATAATTTTTGTTAAATAATAAATCACTTTTAACAAAGTTTAATATTAAAATATGCTTAAAATCATATTCACTATTCCAATATTATTTGTAGTACAGCTATTGAGGAAATCCAAACGTTTAAAAGCAGGATAAAATTACGAAGTATAATTTAAAATTTGTGATTTATGAATTAAAATATTCTTAATTCTTGAGGCAATATGAATTATTTTTGCTGAAATAGTTAATAAAAAGACTTTGTATATGTCAAAAAATAAATAATTTAAAGCTCTGATTAATTTATCTATCTAATGTCTGATTTTGGTCTGCAGTCTTTACCATCTGCTTTTTATCTGGCAGGAGTATTCATTGCCTGTTTCTCTTCATTTCTGATTGCAGGGAAACGTAAGAAGATAATGGCTGATTATATTCTGGCAGCATGGTTTCTGATTATAGGAATACATCTTATCTTATTTTTGTTATTTTTTTCCGGCAGCTATATAAAGTTTCCTTATTTTCTGGGCTATGAAGTTATCTTTCCCTTTATTCATGGCCCAATGTTATATATGTATGTTTTGTGTGTTACAGGAAAAGCACCGGGCAAAAAGATCTGGCTTCTGCACTTTGTTCCCGTTTTGATTGTCCTGGTGATGCTGTTCAAATTATTGATTTTGTCTCCATGGGACAGGCTTGCCATTTATCAAAGCGGAAGCAGCCAATACAAAATGATAAGCAGTATTCTCAAATATATGATGATACTATCCGGAATAGTATATATTGCATTAAGTTTTTTTGCCGTCAGAAGGTATACAAGAGAGATTACTGACCAATTTTCAAATACAGAGAAAATTAATCTAAAATGGCTGTATTATCTTATTACCGGATTAGCTTTGATATGGATTGCCGTGATGACCAGAAATGATATTCTTATTTTTTTCATCGTTGTTCTGTTTATCGTTGCCGCCGCATATTTTGGGATCAGCCGTGTTGGAATTCTGAACTTACCTTTAATAGAAGTCAATGTAAATGGAGTAGAGATGGATGATGAAGCGGTAAAGTATCAGAAGAATTCTCCGGGAGAGGAGGTGATCATAGCTGTTTATGAAAAGCTTGTTTATCAAATGGAGAAAGAAAGGCTTTATAAAGATCCTGAGCTGAATCTGAATCATACTGCCGAATTACTGAAAGTTCATCCTAATATACTCTCTCAGGCAATTAATTCGATTGAAAATAAAAATTTTTATGATTATATCAATCGTCAGAGGATTGAAGAATTTAAAAGGATAGCAGTACTTCCTGAAAACAGAAAATATACCATTCTTTCATTAGCATTTGAGAGTGGATTTAATTCTAAAACGTCGTTTAACCGGAATTTTAAAAAGTATATGAACTGTTCGCCCAGAGATTTTTTAAAGAGCCAAAGCATAGAGATTGAGATGTGATGATTGGTCTGATGATAAGATATATCGTTTAATCATAATGGTTTACAAATATGTTCCACCTTTCATTTTGGGACAATCGATGCTTTTATATTCCTCATTTTTACAGAAAAAAGAAATCAGGTATTATGAAAAAATTATTATTTGTAGTGATGGGTGTACTGGCTTTGCTGATCGGAGCCTATCCTCTTATTTATGCTTTCGTTGAATCTAAAAATACTTTTCTGGGTTCAAAATCTCCCGAATTATTCCACAGCATGATTTGGACAACAGCATTTTTTGCCCACATTACCTTTGGAGGACTTGCTCTTTTTATAGGCTGGCGTCAGTTTGGAAGTTCATTCCGGAATAAATACCTGAAGATTCATCGGATCATTGGTACTTTTTATGTAATTGCTGTGATGATAAGTTCTGTCTCAGCTGTTTATATGGGATTTTATGCCAATGGAGGTCTGGTTTCAGCAATTGGGTTTATATGTTTGGGATTGATCTGGTTCATAACAACTCTCGCTGCCTTGGTAGAAATCAGAAAAGGTGATATCATCAGACATCAGCAATTGATGACTTACAGTTATGCCTGTACCTTTGCTGCTGTAACGTTGAGGTTGTGGTTTCCTTTGCTGAAAAATATTACAGGAAATCCTACAGATTCCTATATTGCTGTAGCGTGGTTGTGCTGGGTTCCTAATGTATTAATTGCTTATCTTATTAACAGAAAAGTAGCTGTTGCCTAAGTTGAGCGTTGATAAGGAATTTGATCTGTTTGATTTCAAGTATTGTGTGGAACCGTCATAACGGCTCAGTTCTTTGAATTTCAATCAGATAGAATCTGTTGCTAGGTTCGGGTGGCTTCCATGATGTGAAGAACTACAAATTTACTCTCTTTTCAAATGTATTCGGAATTTTTACAATAAGTAGTGTGTTTACTACACCTTACGGTTGATATAATCCTTTGTTGCATCTGCTGTAGGGATTATTTTTGCAGGATTTCCAATGACAACAGAACCGGAGGGAACATCAAAATTGACATAAGAATTGGGAACAATCAATACATCATTTCCGATCGTGATATTTCCTACAATGACAGCATTGGTACCAATCCAGACTTCATCTCCAATAACCGGATATCCTTCATTTTTTCCGCGGTTTTGCTGGCCTATAGTGACTCCATGGGCGATATTGCAGTTTTTCCCGATCACTGTTTTCGGGTTGATAACAAGGCTTCCAAAATGTCCTAAATAAAAACCTTCACCAATCTGCGTTTCAGGATAAATCTGAAAACCGTATTTGATCTGGTAATGTCTTAGTACAATTCTCCAGAAAATATTCAGAAGAGGGGTTTTCTGATACTTCTGCGCTTTTCTCAGAATATAAACAAAGTGAAGATTGGGATTGATGCATTTTTTCCAGATCTGAAACGTTGAAAGCCACTTTCCGCTTTCCCGGTAAAAGTCTTTTTGAATGATTGAATAATCGGCCATCGTCAATGTTTTTATACTTCGTCAATTATTTTCTGAAGATGTTCCACAGATTTTTCCAGAACAAACGGAAGCTCTGTTTCCGAAATTCGTTTTTTATATTCTTCAGTGATATCTTTATCCGTAAGAAACTTTTTCATTCCTTCATAGATTCCTTCTTCGGAATTTGCAGTGATATTTCCAAGCTTCCCATCCTGCAGAAGATCTCTGATGCCGGAAATATCCGTAGCAGAAATAGGTTTGTTGAGGATAAGAGCTTCGGCAATAATCGTAGGGAATCCTTCATGTCTTGAGGACATAATATAGAAATCCGCCTTTTTCATATAAGGATAAGGATTACTGCTGAAGCCAAGCATTTTTGCAGTGTCCTGAAGACCAAGCTGGTTGAGCTGATCCTGAATCGCATTAAAATCATACCCGTCGCCAATGATTAAAAGCTGATGCTTCAGCCCTTCATCAATAAGTTTTTTGTGAACATTGAGTAATCTGTCGTATCCTTTCTGAGGATATACGGTTCCTACCGTTACAAAAGTGGGAAGATCATTGCTGAAAGGAAAATCATCAACTTTAATATCTGCCTTTCTTAACGTATCATTTTTGTCAATAGGGTTGAAGATCTTAATCACAGATGCTTTTTCAGCTTCACTTTTAGCCAGATTGTGCATCCCTTCCTGAAGCTTGTTAGAGATGACCAGAATTCTGTCAAATCTGAAAAATTGTCTTATCACTTCAGGAGTGTATTCTTTTAAATTGAAAATATCATTCTGTACCCAGATAATCTTTTTCGAATCTTTTTGAGGACTGGAGAGAATTTCCTGATGCATCGCATGGATAGCAGCAATCTCTACATCATATTTTTTATTCTTTAAAACAAATTTGTAAAGAAGGAAAGGGAACCAAAGAAACATTTTCTGATAAAGAACCCTGTAAGCTTTCACAGGAATGTCCTGCAGCCTGTTGGTGGTGATCATTTCTCCTTTTGTCAAATAGTACAGTGTCACCCAAGATGGAACCTCTTTAATGTATAACCCCGAATAGAGATTGAGCAGAAGATCAACTTCATACTTATCAGCAGGCAGATTCTTCAAAAAGTTGATTAATACTTTCTCAGCACCACCATGACGTAATGAACCTATACGAATGAGGAGTTTTTTCTTTTTCAATTTGTTTTTTTCTATTTTATGATTTTACAAGATAAATTTATTTAATTTTTCTTGCTTTCTTATACTTGTAAGGAAGATTTTCTTTGATATAGGCATCCAGCTTCTTTCTGTCCTTCTCCAGTTCACGGGGATATTCCGGGTTGTTTTTAAGAACAATGTCACCATAGTCTTCAATAGTGCACAAAAATTGAGCCGGGTTTCCAATAAAGACCGTATTGTCTGGCATAGACTGTGACAATACAGAGTTGGCACCCAAAATACAGTTGTTTCCAATTTGTACATCCTGCATAATAACAGCATTGAGACCAATGGTACAGTTATTTCCGATTTTTATTCTTCCCAGTATTCTTGCATCTTCATAGCCCGGAAGTTTTCTGAGCAGAGTAGTCGTTCCGCCATGGTTTACAAATCTTACATCTCCGGCAATGTTGACATTATCACCAATTTCGATAAGGTAAGGTTCAGTTCCGAAATACACTTTATCAGGCATATTAAAGTTTTTTCCTACTTTCATACCTCTGTGTTTTGCCACTTCAAGGCTGGCTCTATTCAAAAAAGAATGATAGAGGGAGTCTATTTTTAATAAGATTCTGAATATAAAAATCATCACAAGTGTAAATTTGTTTTCGTTACTTTTGCAAAGAAAGAGAATTTATTAATATGATGAAAATTTCAAAAATAGAATATTATCTTCCTCAGCAGGTGTTAACTAACGAGGATCTTGAAAAGCAGTTCCCTGAATGGAGCTCCGAACGTATCCAGGAGAAAGTAGGTATTTCCCAGCGCCATATTTCTTCTGACAGCGAAACCGTACTGGATATGGCTGTGCAATCTTCAGAAAAAATTTTCGAAAACTATGACAGAAACAAGGTAGATTTTATTTTGTTCTGCACTCAGAGTCCGGAGTATTTCCTTCCTACTACGGCCTGTATTTTGCAGGACAGATTGGGGCTTAGAAAAAATATCGGAGCTATAGATTTTAACCTAGGCTGTTCAGGATTTGTTTATGGATTAGCGTTTGCAAAAGGATTGATTGCTGCTGGAATTGCAAAAAGTATTCTCTTGGTTACTTCAGAAACGTACACCAAACATATTCATCCTGATGATAAAGGAAACCGAAGCATATTCGGAGATGCCTCTGCCTCTGCTATTATTGAAAAGGCCGAGGGCAACGATTATCAGTTCTGCCTGGGAACAGACGGAAGCGGTGCAGAAAATCTTATGGTGAAAAAAGGAGCTTTTAAAAAAGACTTCGAACTGAATCCGGAACACGAATTCGGCCCCGAAAATATTTATATGAACGGCCCTGAAATTTTTAATTTTACAATTGAAAATATTCCGGGACTGGTCAAGGAAACATTGGAAGTGAACGGAATGACCATGGATGATATCGATCATTTTGTTTTTCACCAGGCCAATTCTTTTATGCTGAATTATTTAAGAAAGAAAACAAAAATACCGGCTGAAAAGTTTTATATTGACATGGAAAAAACCGGGAATACTGTTTCTGCAACAATTCCTATTGCTCTTAAAAATATGATGGATAAAGGAATGCTGAAAGAAGGAGATAAGGTTTTAATGGCAGGATTTGGAGTTGGATATTCATGGGGTGCCACTATTATGGAAATTTAAAAGAACAAACATTTAAAATTATAAAATATGAAAACATCCGTTTTTTTAGAAAAACTACAGGAAGAATTGGAAGAAGATGAAACATTGACTACAGAAACGAACCTGAAATCTTTAGAAAGCTATGATTCTATCAGTTTACTTTCTGTTATTGCTTTTGTAGACGAAAATTTCAGCAAAAAAATTGATACCAAGCATTTTAAAGATATTGAAACCGTTTCAGATCTGATGAATGTTATAGGAAAAGAAAATTTTGAGGATTAATGGATGCTTTCTCATTAAAAAATAAAATTATTCTCATTACAGGGGCTTCTTCCGGAATCGGGAGAAGCTGTTCTGTAGAATGCAGCAAAAGCGGTGCTGATCTGATTCTTCTAGGAAGAAACCGGGAAGAACTGATGAAAACCGTTTCTATGCTCAATCCGGAAACAAAAGTTGAAATTATCACTGAAGATATTACTCAATCTGAAAATCTTGAAGTAATTATTGCAGATAAAGTATCAGTTTTAGGGAAAATATCAGGGTTTATTCACTGTGCTGGTATCGAAAAAACGTTACCATTAAAAAAGCACAGTCCTCGGCTGTATCAGGATATATTTGCTGTCAATGTCATTGCAGGACTTGAAATTGCTAAAATTTTATCTTTAAAAAAATACAAAGACGAAAACTCCAGTTTCGTATTTATTTCTTCTGTTGCAGGAATGGTAGGAGAGGTGGGAAAAGCGGCTTATTCTGCCAGTAAAGGAGCAATCATTTCCGGAGCACGTTCCTTGGCTATGGAACTTTCAAGAAGTAATATCCGTGTCAACAGTATAAGTCCGGCAATGGTAAACACTCCGATTTTAGAGAAAATGTTTGAAAATATTGGAGAAGAAGCTTCATCAGAAATCATAAAAAAACATCCACTGGGAATAGGTGAACCTAAAGATGTAGCGAATGCCTGTATTTTTCTGTTGTCTGATGCCTCAAGATGGGTTACAGGCAGCAACCTTGTGATAGACGGAGGCTATTCTGCACAGTAATTACTTATTGTACAGTGTTTCTATAATGTTTTCTACGCTATCAAATATTTTCTTGTTATCGAATTGATCTTCAATGGTTTTTAGATTGTTTCTGATATGGGCTATCAGTTCGTGGTCTGTCAGAAATGTTTTCATGGCTTCATACATTTCATCTACCTCATAATTGATGAGATATCCTGTTTCACGGTCTTTGATCATAAGGCCTACATCTCCTACTTCTGTTGCAATAATGGGCTTCTGCAGGATTAAGGCTTCAGCAATGACCAGCGGCCATGCTTCAGATTCTGAAGGAAGAATAAAATAATCCGCTTTTTTGATATAAGGATAAGGATTCATTTGGTTGCCAACCAGAATAAACGTTTTTTCAACATTATTTTTAGCTGCCTGTGCCCTGAGGTTGTTCATTTCATCACCATCACCGATGACAATGATGTTGTGATGAAACCCTTCATCCATGAGCTTTTTATGAGCGTCAATAAGCTTGTGATATCCCTTTCTTGAATGAAGTCTTCCAATAGACGCAAAAACAGGGCCTTTGGGAAAATTGTCAAGCTTTTCTTCTGCCTTATATTTAATTTCTTCAATAGGAATAGGATTAATGATAACGCTTTCAGCGGGATATTTGAGATTCGGGTAACGCTGGTGCATCATATCTTTTATCTTGTGGGAGCAGTATACCATATGGTCGAACTGCGGAAAGCTCTTTAAAATATCCGGAACCAGAGGCTGGAATTTAGGGACATTAATTTCAGAGTGAAACCATCCGATTTTTTTTGAATTCTTATTGGTTGAATTCAGAATGGCATCATAGTCTCTGTAATCCATCCCGATCTCAATGTCAAAAGTATCATTGATAAGACGGTCTGCAATGGCAGGGGTATTTTTCAGTTTTCTCAGCCTTATTCTTCTTTTAACGAGCTGAAGTTTCTGTAAAATAGAATTGTTGGAAAAATCTTCTTTTCCATCGGTAAGGTATATTTTTCTGATATGCTTCGGAAGTTCATCACGCAGTTTCCCCTGATTAAGAGTGAGACATACGGTGATATCAAATTTATCAGGGTTAAGATTATTGAGAATACTTAACATCACTTTTTCTACACCACCCATTTCCATTGAGCGGTGCCTGAAAAGAATTTTTATTTTCCTGTTTTCCGACATTATCTGAAAATTTTTTGTAAAGTAAAGAGTTTTTTATTTGTTTATAAAATTTCGTTTTTGATATTCCGGAAGCACAAAATCTCTATGATGCTTTTTCTTGTCCTGCAAAAGATCATCCGGAAAATCAGTTCCGTAATCCCGGCGGACAGGTTTAAACAAATAATTATAGTAATTCCTGTATAAAGCTTCAATGTTATAAGAATTTCTAAGTCCTGGAAACTTCATCCGATTTAAAGAGAGTCGAAAACCAGATCCTGTTTGTTGATGACACGTGTGTTAGCAGGGATGTCTTTATAAATAGTGCATCCGGCACCAATAATACAATTATCACCTATTGTCACCCCTTTCAGTACGGTTACATTACTTCCAAGCCAGCAATTGTTTCCTATTTTTATGGGAGCTTTTGAAAATTCGGAAGGGTATATTTTTATGGCAGGGGACGTCTCATAGGCATGATTATGATCATAGAGTTTCACATTTTCACCGAATAAAGTATTGTTGCCTATTGATATATGTTCTAAACAGTTTATAGAACAGAAATTGTTCATAAAAAAGTGGTTTCCTATTTCCAGGACAGCATTTTTATTGATCAGGATACAGGTGTAATTTCTGAAGTCTGCAGCTGAGCCAATGCTTAGCTTTTTTAAGTTGTTATCCAAAATAAAGCGGTTACCAACACCTAATCTGAGGTTTTCAAAAAAAACATTAGGATGTTTTTTCAGCAGAAACAGTTGTTTTTTCCTGTTTATTTTTTCAAAAAAATCATAGAACATATACTATCTTTTGATCATTTGGGTTATACAAATATACCTTTTTTATCTAATGTAAAAGCCATGTTTCTGTTATAAACATCCGTTTGCAGAAGTCATCCGGATTAAAATAAACAGAGGGTAATGCATTATACTTCCCTATAAAAGTTATCTATTGTTCTGGTTATTTTTCTAAAAAACCTGGATATTAATGTATTTTGCTTTTTAAAAATAAAATCGGGAAGTCTCGAAATCTGTTGAATATCTGTGTTATAAAGAACTTTAATTCCTCTCCTTTTAAGGGTGTTATATAATACCTGATGCCAGTTTTTGTAAAGCTTTTCTTTTTTACCTTTATTTTGAGAAACCCCCTGTGAATGAATTCTATATAAATACAGGCTTTTGTTGATAAAGACAAATTCCCCCCTCTCATAAAGTTTCAGGTAAAGGTCCTGATCTACAGAAGAGGACAGGGTTTCATCAATCGTATTCCAATTGATAAATTGATCTCTTTTAAAAGTAAAAAAATGGGCAATTTCAAAATTGATATTAAAAAAGTTCTTGCTTCCGTTCTTTATCCTTCCCGAGTGGGGAAACAGCTTCTGGACAGTGAGATGCTCATCACATATATAAAATCTTGAATAAGTCCCTATAATATTCTGATTAGAATAGGCTTTTATACTTTTTTCGAGGGCATCATGGGTAAGTGCATCATCAGGGTCTACAAAGCCGCATACATCACCGGTTGCCAGTTTTATGCATTTGTTCTTGGTATATCCTACCCCCCGGTTCTTTTCATTTTCATATAAAAAAAAACGCTTATCGTTGCGGATAAGTTCCCTTAAGGCATCTTTTTCCTGCTTCTCTGAGCAGTCATCTACAATAATAACTTCCCAATCGGTGTATGTCTGTTGAATAATACTTTCATAACAATCTTTGAAATAGACTGCATTATTGAAGTGGGCAACTAATATCGAAAATTTCATCTTAGGTAATTTAAATTGAGCAGATTATTCTATAGTAACTCATTTGAGTTGCTGAATTGGTATACGTTTAACGATTTTTATCAAAGAATAATTTACTTTCGGTAAGCTCAAAAGGATTTTCAGACATGTTTTAAATTTTTTTCGTTGTGTATGCTGTAAATATAGCAAAAATTTAGACTTTGAAATTAATATTAAGAAAGGTTTATAAGTCTGTCTGTACAAGGTATGCTGTCTAATTGTGACAACGTGGTAGGTTTTACAATGAAAATAAAAAAAAAACTTTATTTTTGCCTCAATAAAAACAACACAGTGATTGAAATAGGTAGAGTTCTCAAAACTTTTATAGGGTTTTTAAGACGACCCGATCTTTATCCTGAATTATGCCGGAAAATTATTAAAAATACAGTCAGTCGAGGAAATGCCTTTAAAGGGAAGGATAAAACAAACTCCTGGGCTGCAGGAAGATGCATTTCACAGGAAGATGCGGTTTCCAAGCTTTTCGGACTTGAAATCAAGGCGTTCCGTAATGAATATCAGGTGGTTTTAGACGAAGCTGCACAGAAAGAAAAAAATTGCCCTGTGAAAATGGGAGGGCCGGGAGCGCTGGAACTTATTTACTATGCCTGCGAATTTACCCATGCACAGAATGTGGTGGAGACAGGCGTTGCCTACGGATGGTCTTCATTGGCATCTCTCTTATCTCTTGCAAAGAGAGGAGGAACCCTTTATAGTTCGGATATGCCTTATTTAGCTCAGAATGGGGATCAATATGTAGGATGCATTGTTCCTGAAAACCTGAAAAGCAACTGGAAGCTGTTCCGTTTTGCTGATAGAGAATCGCTTCCTAAGATTTTTACTGAAAATGCTGTATTTGATGTTCTTCACTATGATTCCGATAAAAGCTATGACGGGAGAATGTGGGCCTATGATGAACTTTATGCGCATTTAAAAAAAGGCGGGGTTTTTATCAGTGATGATATTGGTGATAATTCTGCCTATCAGGATTTCTGTGACAAGAAGAATATAGAAACAACAGTAGTAGAATACGAGGGAAAATACATCGGGATTTTTATCAAGTAAATCGCATAAATCTGTTGTTGGAAATCATTTAATTCTGGAACATGGAAAGTTTAAATATACTTATAATATGACTGTTTAGACCGTTCTTATGAAAATACCTCAGATTACATTTACGCGGTTTATTGCGGCAATGGCTATTGTCATTTCCCATTTTAACAAAGATATGTTCCTCTACAATATAGATTACATTTCAAATGTTTTTCTGAAGGCAAATGTTGGAGTAAGTTATTTCTTTATACTTTCGGGATTTATCATGGTGGTAGCCTATCATAAGAAAGAAAGGATAGATTATTTCGATTATTACAAAAACAGGTTCGCAAGAATTTATCCGCTTTATGTATTGGGTCTTTTGCTTTATCTGGTAACAAGGTATTCCAATTTCAGCTTTTATAAACTTTTTTTATATCTGTTTGGTCTTCAGAGCTGGATTCCGGGAGAAGCAATGATCCTGAATTTTCCAGGTTGGTCTATTTCTGTAGAATTTTTATTCTATTTGATTTTTCCTGTCCTTTATAATTATGTCTATGTCAAAGGGAATAAAAGTATTTGGGTGATTACCGTCATGCTCTGGATTATAACACAGATATTTTCAGGGCTGTATGTGGAATCATCTTATTATGAAGGCCCGCATACACAAAGTCATGAACTGCTTTACTATTTTCCTTTAATGCATATCAACGAATTTTTAGCAGGAAATCTGGCGGGAATATTTTTTGTGAATCATCATCAGCGTAAGAATTATGATGTACCTGTGGTGATCATTTTTATCCTTATCATATTGTCACTTATTTTTATTCCTCTTTTCTTTCACAATGGCTTAATGGCTATATTATTTATCCCTTTTATTGTTCTTATATCTAAAAATAATGGATTGATTACCAGGTTGTTTTCTTTAAAACAACTTGAATATCTGGGAGAAGCGAGTTATGCCGTTTATATTACCCATATTCCTGTATTATATATACTGAGGGAAGCCATACAATGGAGCGGCCGTAACATAGGTATCGATAAGGTATTTGGGATCTATATTATTGTTTTAACCTGTACTTCGGTTTTGTTTTATCAGTTTATTGAAAAACCTTTGAGAAATTCTTTGAAAAAGATACGAATAAGATAAAAATATACTAATTTACATCAATATACCTACACACAATTATGAAATCAAAATTTACCATTCCGTATATTTTCCGGACAAGCAGAAATAAGTGCATTTCTCTAAAAACCGTCAGGCAGCTATATGAAAAAGAAATGTATATTTATTTCCGGAAGAAATCCATAGTTTCAGGAGCTTGTATCTCATAACTTTTAAAAACACATTATGTTATTTAATTCAATAGGATTTCTTATTTTTTTACCTATAGTATTCTGTTTATACTGGTTTGTTTTTAATAAGAAATATCAGAATCAAAATAAGCTTTTGCTATTGGCAAGCTTTTATTTCTATGCGTGCTGGGATTGGAGATTTCTTTTTTTACTGATGTTTTCCATTGGTTTGGATTATTTTTCAGGAATTAAGATCGAAAATAGCAAGAATAAACGTGAAGCAAAATTCTGGCTTACTTTAAGTATTGTGATCAACCTGGGATTTCTGGGATTTTTTAAATACTATAATTTTTTTATTGAAAGTTTTGCAGACTTACTCGGTGGTATGGGATTTAAGGTGAATATCTGGCTGCTGAATGTGATTCTGCCGGTGGGGATTTCATTTTACACTTTTCACGGGCTCTCTTATGTAATTGATGTTTATAAGAAGAGGATCCGTGCTGAACGCAGTTTTATTGACTATGCAGTTTTTGTAAGTTATTTTCCCTTACTGGTGGCAGGACCTATAGAAAGGGCAACTCATCTGTTGCCCCAGATTCAGAAAAAAAGAACATTCAGCTACGAGCAGGCCGCAGACGGGATGCGTCAGATTCTTTGGGGTTTCTTCAAAAAAATGGTGATTGCTGATAATTGTGCACCATTAGTGAACGAGATTTTTACCCATTACCAAACAGAAAGCCCTGCCAATCTTTTAATCGGAGCTGTTTTGTTTGCTTTCCAGATTTATGGGGATTTTTCAGGGTATTCAGATATTGCGTTAGGGGTTTCAAGACTGTTTGGAATAGAACTTCTCAAGAATTTTGCTTTCCCTTATTTCTCAAGGGATATTGCTGAGTTTTGGAGAAGATGGCATATTTCATTGTCTTCCTGGTTCAGGGATTATCTTTATATTCCATTAGGGGGTAGTAAAGGAGGACTGGGCATGAAAATAAGAAATACCTTTATCATTTTTCTTGTCTCCGGATTCTGGCATGGTGCCAACTGGACGTTTATAATCTGGGGCGGCCTTAATGCCTTATTCTTTATGCCACTGCTGATTATGGAGAAAAACAGAACCAATATAGAAGTTGCAGCGCAGGGAAAATGGTTTCCATCTTTTAAGGAAATCCTGCAGATACTGATTACCTTTTCTGCTACCTGTATCGCCTGGATATTTTTCAGGTCAGAATCTGTACTTCAGGCATTTGAGTATATCAAACGTATCTTCAGCCTGGAACTGTTTTCCTTACCGGCGCAGATGCCGGTGAAAGTTTTTGCTTTGACTGCCTGTATGCTGATTATAGAATGGATTAACAGGGAACAATTCCACGGGCTTCAGATAAGAAGATTCAATCCTTGGGTACGCCGTATTCTTTACGGAATCATCATCTATATCATTCTCCGGTATGCCAATTTCGGGAATAATGAATTTATTTATTTTCAGTTTTAATATGAAAAAGTTTTTATTTAAAATATCATTTTATATCATCGGAATTCTGCTCGTATTCGGAGTTTTGGGGTGGTTTGCGGATGGAAATACAGATAATAATTATATGCATTTCGCAGTAAAAAAACCACAGAATATTATTCTGGGAGATTCAAGAGGAGCTCAGGCAGTTCTTCCCCGGCTTTTAAATCAAAAACTGGGAAGAGACTTTGATAATTTTGCATTGAACGTTGTTCAGTCTCCGTACGGAGCAATCTATTATAAGGCGTTACAAAGAAAACTGGATCCTGAAACTCGAAATGGATTATTTATTATCACCGTAGATCCATGGAACCTATCCTTAGATAAGAATGTGAAAAAAGAAGAAGACTTTCCGGAAAATCATTCTCCGTTAAAGAATATGTATTTTTATGATCTCTCTCCGAATTATGAATATCTGCTGAGAAATTACGTTCGGAGTTGGTTTAAGATTTACACGGAGAGAGAAGAAGCAGGGAGATCAAGCACCTATCTGCATAAAGACGGTTGGATGGAAGTAACGGTAAACATGCAGAAAGATTCTGTAGCGAAAAGGGAAATTGAGAAAGTAAATTTCTACAAACAATTAGCTCAGAAACAGAATATTTCCCAAGCCAGGATTAATGCCTTAGAAGATATTATCAAATTTCTTAAAAGTAAGGGAACTGTTTATCTGGTAAGAATTCCTGCTTCAGAAAAATTGGTAGCACTGGAACAGTCTTATTCACCCAATTTTAATGAAAAAATGAAAGATATCTCTAAAAAATATGGCGTTTATTTCTTTGATTTCTCTTCCAAAGCCAGGGAATATCAATATACAGATGGAAATCATATGTATAAAGAATCCGGAAAAGTATTTACCTCACAAATAGCGGATTCTATTCTGTTTAAAACAAAAAGATAAGTACAATGTCCTGAATGTAGCGCAGTAGAATCTCCCAGATCCGGATCAGAATAAGTATTTCCTGAAATTAATATTATACAAGCCGGAACGGATGCTTGGATAATCTGTGACAAGATACTTTAAAATCATATTCCACTTTTTGAGGAGGGGAGCATTGGCAATTTCAAAACTACGGTGCATTCTTTTAATATGAAGTTTCATATGAGCGGGAATCGTACTTTCGTTTTCCGACCAGTCTTTCACCTCTTTCCAAAGCAAAACTCTTGTTGTAGCAGGTTTTATTTTCTTAGAATCTACCTTTGTGATCCTGTTGTCTTCATGCACACCTCTTACTGCAACCGCTTTGTCTAAAATACCCGGATAAAGATCAAGATAATAGGATAAACGGAATAAAAATTCAGTATCCTGATGCAATCTTAAACTTGTTTTGAATAAAGGATTCATCTTGCGAAGTAAAGATTCTTTCCTGATCGTTAAAGTATCAATACTAAATAAACCAAAGCTGCCCAACATATTCATTTGCCCCGGAAATACCTCCTTAGGCTCATGAATTTTATACACTGTAGTTAAGCGATCCTGAAAAATTCTATAATATTGTTCTTTTGCCTTTTCCGAGTAATAATGTACACCCAATGCACCATAAACGCCTTCTACTTCGGGATTTTTAAATAATTCCCTTTCAGCATCAAATCTGTTGGGAAGGTAATAGTCATCAGCGTCCAGAAAGGCAATGAAATCACCGGTAGCCTTTTCTATCCCAAGATTTCTGGTAGGGCCTGCACCATGATTGCCTTTGTCGGGGTGCTGATAAAGCCGAACTCTGCTGTATTTTTCAGCGAGTTGCTGACAGACCTGCAAAGCGTTGTCAGGAGACTTGTCTTCCACTAGAATAACCTCATGAACTTCATCAAATTGAAGCGCAGATTCTACTGCTTGGGAGACATATTTTTCTGCATTATAAACGGGAATGATGACTGAGATTTTCATTTTTCAATTAGAAATTATATTGTGTTTATGCGTTATCTTCTTACCAGGAGAATTTAAGCTTTTAATTTTATTTTTAAGTAATGGATTATCTTTTTTCTGCAAAATGATATAGAAATGCGGACATCACAAGTATTTTAAATATAAAAGGAATATTGAATATCCTTCTGCTTTTAATTTTCTGAAAAATATTTCTGCAGGTTATTAAACTTCATGAGCGCATGTACGTAAAGCGGTATTGCGTTTTCAGAATATCTGGATTTTTTAGAATAGCAGCCAATAGACTCATCATTTTAGAAATCCCTTTTTTCTCCGAAAGTTCAAATGCTTTTTTCCGTAAATAAAGTTGATTTGCAGCATCTTTATCCAGGGGCACAGATCGGGACCACTCGTATAAGGAATTCCAGAAAAGGAATTGTCTGCTGTTATACTGTGGCGAGTATCGGATAATCTTAGTAATTCTGTTATCATCATGTATTCCCCTTATCGCAACGGCCTGGTCTATATTACCCGATTTCAGATAGCAGTGATAAGCCAGTTTAATGATAAAATCAGAATCCTGATGTACGCGGAGAATATTATTAAACCTTAGCTTATTCTGATCCAGGGCAGATTTTCTGACGGTTAATCCATTCAAATGAAAGAATGTACCGAAAGTTTTCGGTGTAAGCCCAAGAAGCCCTCTGAATACTTCTTTTCCTTCTGCCGGATAGTTTACTGTTGTCAATGTATTATCACTGAATTTAGACTGAAATTCCTTTTTCCCTTTTTCAGTGAGATATTCAACCCCTATGGCATTGAAGATCCCGTCTACCTGCGGCTCTTTAAAAAGCTCTTTCTCCGCATCAAACCTATTGGGAAGATAATAATCATCAGCATCCAGGAATGTAATGAAGCTTGAGGCGGCCTTTTCAATACCCAGATTTCTTGAAGCAGCAGCACCATGGTTTCCTTTGTCAGGGTGCTGGAGCAAATGAACTCTTTGATCTTCGTCAGCTAATTCTTTACAAATTTCCAATGAGTGATCGGAAGATTTATCCTCAACTAAAATAACTTCTTTCACTTCTTCAAATTGCAGGGCTGACTGTACTGATTTTTTTAGAAAATCAGCAGCATTATATACAGGGATAATGACAGAAATATCAAGCATCAGAGAACATATTTATTATTATGGGCCCAAAGAGCAAGCTGCAATAAATTCCAGTGCTTATAGTCTTTGTTCAGAAATTTTTTGGTAGTATCAAAATCAATATAGTTAAAAACCTTTTGAGATGAATCTCTCAGAAGATCGTCGGAGAGCTTAATAAGGTTTTCTTCATCAAACCAGTTCTTAACACTGTGTCCGAAACCTTGTTTGTGACGTTTTCTGATTGTATCGGTCCAATAATTGTTCATGGATTCACGAAGGATAATTTTATCATTTTCACCGGTAATTTTCAGCTGATCAGGAAGCTGAATACAGAATTCTGCAAAATCAATATCAAGAAAAGGAGTTCTTACTTCTAATGAATTAGCCATCGCCATTCTGTCTGATTTGACCATCATATTTCCAGGGACATAATTTTCCAGATCCACTCTCATAATGTCATTCAACGAATCAGGATTCGGAGTAAAGCTGTATCCCTGCTGATAATCCTGTGAACATCCCAAAAGGGCACGTTCCGATTTATTAAAAACATTTCTGACGGAATTCAGATGAAAATCCAGAATGGAGTCGTACTTTAAATTCTGTTGGGTTACGAACGAAACCGTCTTTGCTTTTTTGTAAAGGTTAAGTCCGAATCTGGCGATTAGATTTTTATAACTGAAATGATTTTTCATCATATTTTCTACCGTATAAAAATGATATCCGCCGAACAGCTCGTCTCCAACATCGCCTGAAAGGGCTACAGTCAGATTTTTTCTTGCATTTTTACAGATCTCATAATGCGGAAGGTAAGAGGTATCAGCAAAAGGTTCGTCAAAGAAAGGAGAAACATACAGTAATGATTCAGCCAGATCTTTTTTTTGCTCATGAACTTCTATATGATTGGTGTTGTATTTATCTGCGATTTCTTTGGCATATTTGAGCTCGCTGTCTTTATGGTCATAACCGAAACTGATTGTCGTCTGATGAGGTAAGAACTCATCCACAAGAGCAACTATAGATGAAGAATCCAGGCCGCCACTCAGAAAACTACCAACCTGCACATCCGCAATAAGTTGTTTTTTAACAGCATTTTTCAGAAGGTACCGAAACTCCTCCTTAGCATCGGAGAGGCTGATCACCCTGTCTTTTGACGGCAGGCTGTAATACCGTGAAACAATGACCTTTCCCTCTTTCCAGATCAGCTGATGAGCGGGCGGTAAAGTATATATATTGCTATAAATGCTCTGATAGGTGCTTACATACCCATATTGGAGATAGTTAGAAATGGCTTCAGGATTTACCTTAGGATGGATTAATCCGGATGCAAGAATCGCTTTGATCTCTGAAGCAAAAATAAATTCATTATTATTTCCGATGGCGTAGTAGAATGGCTTTTCACCAAAACGGTCTCTTGCACAGAACAATTGCTGTTCACGGTCATCCCAGATGGCAAAAGCAAACATTCCCGGAAGATCATGGATGAGGTTCTGCTGCTTTTTCTGATACATCGCAAGAATGACTTCCGTGTCGGAACTTCCATGGTAAGGATATTCTGCATATTGTCTCTTAATATCCTGGTATCCATAGATTTCACCATTAAGGACAATACATTCATTTTTTGTATTGGAGAACATAGGCTGCTTCCCGTTTTCGGACAAGTCTATAATGGAAAGTCTGCGGTGGCCTAATATTGCATTATCATAGAATTCAAAGTCTGAAGAATCGGGTCCACGATGAATCAGAGAGTCTGTCATTTTTTTGATTTCCTCCTGATAATTTGCTGCATTATTGCTTATAATTCCGGCTATTCCGCACATATGCTTTTATTTTTCATCATTAATTTTATCATTTTGTAAAGCTAAATTACAATAAATTAAGGAAAGTTCGATCGGTTTAGATCAGCTGTTGCCTCAAACTATTTGAATCGGCTATGTTCTGAATCATCTGTGTACAAGGGTCTGATAACTATGATTTTATTTTTGACGGATATTCATCAATATCAGCCATTGTAGATATTGATTATCTGGTGAAAGTATATTTTATAATTTTTAGTAGCTGGCTTATTCCCGTTCCGATATTTTTGGAAATGGAAAAGCGTTCAAAGATGGCTGCATAAAGCTTTCTGTTCCATACAGGAGAAACAAACTCCTTTTCGTAATAATATTTATTGATGAGCTGATCCAGGGTTTTTACGATCTGCTGGTCTGCTCTCTGATCATTATTAATCCTCTTAATATTTTTAAAGATATCAATAGAAGTGCGGTATTGTTTTTCTGTTTCTAATGAGCTGTAAACGCCGCCGCTATGAAGCCGGTAAACGCCCACTACTTTATTAAAGCTTCTGCCTTTTCCAAATTCAAGGGCATGATAAAAATAGTAAAGATCCCTGTAATTGGGATAAATGTCAATCCACTTCTCATCAATACAGTCTTTTCTGATCAGATAAGTAAAAGTTTGGGTAGGGCGCTGTACAAAAAAGCTGTCCTGTGTATAATCAATATATTTCTGTCCGTTGAACATGGAGTCTTTTCCATCTTCTGTCAGTTTATTTTCATCCTGATGAAACAGTAAATTTCTGGCGGTCACCATGACATATTCTGAATTGTTCTCAAGAAAATCATACTGAAACTGTAGCTTTTGCGGGTCAGTCCAGTAATCATCCCCTTCACAGTAGGCTAAGTATTTTCCTTGAGCTTGTGCGAATGCAAATCTTTGGTTTTCAACAAAACCGATATTGGTCTTATGATTAAAATATCGGATGATATCCGGATATTGCGTTGCAAATTCTGAAATAATACTGTCAGAATTATCCGGTGAATTATCATTGCAAATAATCAACTCAAACGGAAAGTCTGTTTTTTGGGATAGAACACCTTCAATAGCCTCCTTTAAATAGGGGGCGTGATTATAGGTGAGCATGATGACCGATATTTTAGGTTCCATTGCTAATAGTGAAATCTGTTAAGGAGGGATGGAATAATATCTTTCGATTTTAAATTGATCAATTCTTGCGGATTCTTTTTGAGATCCTGAAACGTGTAGGAAATAAACTGCCTGAAAAATTCAGTATCCAGCTCAAAATTCATAGGAAGATTATGTTTTTTCTGAATAATTCCGAGACCATAATCTGTGTCAATAACAAAAACCTCAAGATCGTTCGGATATTTTTTTAGCAGATAAAGGATAGATTTCCAGGTATCACCGTTCCACTCACCAGTCCATTCCGGATGTTTTTCTTTCGTAAAAAATTCTTCTGAGTTGTACGCTGTTGAGGCTGGCTCACTCACAGGAAAACAGTCATGCATGACAATAATTGATTTTTCATCCATGAAAGGGAGGATATTCAGAACATCTTTAAGTGCCTGGTGGTATGTATGCATACCATCAACCAGAGATATTTCAATACTGCCGAAATTTTTAAGAAACTCCTTTTTTTGCTCAAAAAAATCATCACTGGTCATTTCAAAATAATGCGTTTTTCTATTATTTTTAATGTCAAAGACTCTTCTTTTGAGTTTTTCCATTTTGGGTATTATGAAGTTGGGGTCTATTGCAATTTTGTTTTTACAGCTTATGGCATATAGCGATGTGCCACTTCGGGTACCAATTTCAAGATATTTTTTAAAATTAGCTTTCTGGATGATACTGTTGATAAGACGAATTCTATTCATTTTTAATGTTGGGTTTAGATTTATTCTGAATTATACTTGTTTTAAATTAAGAAATGCAGCCCCTTTATTTTTAATGATGGTTCTTGCGTTCATAATTTCATTAAACCGGGTCTTCAGATATTGATATTCTTTCAAAGTATCGGAAGCAGCAGAAAACTGCAGCTGGAGAGCTTGCTTTATCATTTTAGGAATGAAATCTCTGTTAAGTACTTTGGAATCAAACGGGAGTGCCGGATTCAGATAGCGTTGTTCCCGCTGTACTCTCAGAGCATTGATGTGGCTGGTTTTATGGAAATCCTGTTTGCCATCATGTACAACTCTGCTGGGCGGGCATACGATGATTTTTTTCCTGAAAAAAGAAATACGTTGTACGTATTCATAATCTTCGGAATAATGGAAGAAGTAAGGATTAAAGCCCCCGATTTCTTCAATGGTTGCTTTGGGAAGCAGCCAGTGAGCGGCATTCACAAAATCGATTTCATAATAATCTTTAAGACTATTGTTAAAGCTGTCTGAAAATATTCTGTTATCCGGAGTATTTCTTGCCAGGTAGCGTTCGAAAAAAATATCGAGCTTTTTCTCGCTGCCATCCATGTGTATCGGACTTAAAATCCCCAGTTGATTTTTGTCGGGGGATGCGTTGTACACATCCAATAGCTTTTGAAAACTATCCGGATAAATCCATGCATCCTGATTCATCAGGTAGAAAAAATCTGCTCCTTCTTTATACGCTTTTTCTATCCCTGCATTATTCGCTTTTCCAAAACCTAGATTTTGTGGAGATTGAATGAAGTCTACTTCAGGAAAATACTTTTTGATATATTCCTGAGTGCCGTCTGTTGATCCGTTATCTATTACAATACATTTTACAGGAACTGAAGAGGTTCTTAAGCTTGAAAAACATCTTTCTGCCCACTTCATGGCATTATAAGTAACAATGATTACGTGAATAGCCACCATCTTAAATATACTTTCGGGTTAACGTTTCAAGATAACTTTCAGGACTGATACCTGAGAAGAAGTCGTGAATTTCTTTATCAAAATCTACTCTGTAAAAGTCTCCTTCGTTCACTTCTGAATAATAAGCTTTTTGATGGGTTTCTTTTTCAATAGCACCTATAATTTCTTTTAAATCAAAATTATAGGGGAAAGAAAAATTAATAACTTTATTAGGAAGATGCAGACAGTAAGACTCTAAAAATTTAGAAATATCATCTATATCCAGCAATAGTCTCCTTGCCTTTGTATGAACTGTAAACTGGTGTGAATTTTTAATCTGATTTTTAAGAAAATTGAATAATGTATTTGGGTTTCCTCCGTTTCCTACAATATTTCCAATTCTGAGAATAAGGTAGTTTTTACACTTATTTTTGATATAATTTTCAATTTCCTTTTTATGTAAAACGTAAAGACTGTCTTGTTTTGACTGATCATGAATGCTTAGAGTAGAAAAATAAATTAATTTGTGATTGCGATTACTCTCAATACATTTATTCAAAAGAGTAAATTCTCTTTCAAACTCTGAACTTGTTGTTTCCAGAGAATTCGAAACGCCAGAAGCGAAAAATAGATTTTCCTCTGAGTCTATATTTTTTAATGAATTGGCAATAAGTCCGTTTCCTATGATCATATCTTATTAAACAGTTTTAGATAAATTTTAATTCTTTGAGTTGTGTTTTTTATTGATACTTCCAGCGTATCTTATATAGCCGTAATACTTTTTTGCTATTTCCAAATGCTCATTAAAATTAAGTTTTTTGGGATAAAATTTTAATGTCAGAAATAGGTTTTTTTTATTAACAGGGTAGTATTTAAAAAAATTGTGCAAAAACCCTAGAAATATTTTCTTTTCAGCTTCGGTGTCGATTTCTTTTTGAAAGTCAGATCCTATACTTTCCCTTACTTTGATATTGGCATCTAACCAAGTTTTATCCGGATTTCCACCAGAGAAATGTTGAATCAGTATATCGTTAACCACATAATTCTGTTTTTTTGTAGAAACTCTTAAACTAAAATCAAGATCATAGCCATGGAAACCTTTCAATAGATTTTCGTTGAATTTAAACTGATTAAATATTTCTTTTTTAATTCCAAGAAAAACACCGTCAACAGCAAAGACTTTATTTCTGTTTTCCTTCGTTGTTTGAATGGGAAAATACAGGGTATTCTCTTTATTTCCCTGTAAAATATTTACGAAATTATATTTCTCAGTAACGGTCCAGCTTGATGGAGCAGAAGGAACGTAGGATGATCCTGCAAGCCCTATAATTCCTGTATTTTCCTGGTTTAAATGATTTATGAGTGTATTCCCCCAATCTTCATTTTTAAATAAGATGTCTTCATGGATGAAAAGCAAATAATCAAAACCAGCTTTTTCCGCGCCTTTGTTATAAGCTTCACAAATTCCCATCAATCCAGGATTGTCTATTTTAATGATTTCATAAGACACCCCGATTGTTTCTGCAATATTCTTTTCAAGTGCAGAAAAATAGCCGGGAAGGTATGATGAGATTATGATGGAGATCATCTTAAAGTAAGTTATCAATTATTGTAAAAATTTTACCTGCCAATTTCTTGTCAGAATATTCGTTTTCCAATCTCTGATAAATATTTTCGCCATAACTTTCTCTTAGATTGGCATCCTGCATAAGCTTAACGGTCTCTTCAGCCATAGTATCAATATCCAGATAGGGAACAAGTACTCCATGATTGTTTTCCAGAAATTCAACAGCACCACCGCTTTTTTCAAAAGCTACGATGGGTTTTTTTAGTTTTGCAGCAGTCAGCATAACTAATGGGAAAGGATCTTCACGGGACATTAAAAGAAAAACATCAAAAATATTTATATAATCATTTGGCGTTTTGTTATGATCGATAAAAATGATGTCCTTTTCTACCCCTAATTTTTCAGCATCCAGTTTGGCACATCTTACAGCAGCACTTTTGGATGTTCCTCCAAGATTGATGAATTTAAAATTAAGATCAGTTTTCTGTTTTATTTTCTGAACCAAAACAGGAACCATCTCCGTACCTTTTCTTAGTTCCTGAGAACTCGCAATTCCAACGATCAATTCTTCATTTTTAATATTCAATTCCTTTTTCAATAATTCTTTATCCTTCTGTAGGTTGAGAACATTGTCTACGAAAGAATGTATTGCTGTTACTTTTTGTGGGGCTGCATTGTACTTGTTGATAAGATTGTCGGCAACAGCTTGCGAACCTGCTATAATTTGGGTGATATTTGAAATGTTTTCTAAAACAAACTCTTTAGAGTAAGTACTTTCAATCCCAAAACTAAGCTCATGAATAGCAACAATTGTAGGAATGTTTTTTTTATAGAAAGGAAGCGTCCAAATCAATGATTCCATTGTGTTTCCATATACCAGATCGTATTTGTTTTCAAGAAGAGAGATGGTAATTTTATCAATTTTGTCTTGTTGAGTCTCTTTTTTTCTGAAAACAATTGATTGAACTCTTTTTAAATTTCTTTTTAAAAATGAAAAAGACTGTAAATGATAATGAGCAACAACAATATTGTTAGCCACTTTTGCAAATTCTTCATACAATTCTCCTCCTCTGATCAATAAAATATCGATCTGATAATTTTCTTTTTCTTTTTTTAATCTTTTTATTAAATCTAAAACAAGAATGGGAGCACCGGATAAAGAAGCTTCGTGCGAAATAAATAATATTTTTTTTGTACTCATTTTAGAGGGTTTGAGAAATTAAATTTTGACTATTTTTCATAATTGTGTTTTCGGGAACAGATTTGTGTATTACACAGCCGGCTCCAATAATAGAATTGTCTCCGATCGTAACCCCTTTTAATATTACAGTATTGCTTCCAATCCAGCAATTTTTACCAATTTTAATAGGAGACGTCATATATTTTTCTTTTTCTACAAAAAGTTTTTCACCTTTTTCGATAAGATGATTATGATCGTATAGCCTTACACCTTCACCAAAAATGGTATCATTACCAATTTCAATTTTATCTAAACAATTGATAGAACAATAATTGTTGAAAAAAACACCTTTTCCGATTCTAAGCTCAGCATTCGGAAAAACTACAATATTGCAGTATTTTCTCAATAAAAAATTTTCACTAATTGTAATATTTCCTATTTGATTATTTTCACCTTTAAAAATATCTGCATCTTTTGGAGAAAAACTTGGATGAATATTTATATTAGGTTTGGACATGAAAATATTCCATTTTTCCTGTTTTTTTCTTTTATCATTGTTCTCGACAAGAGTAATGATTTTTTGTGCGATATTTTTTTTTATGTTTGTAAGCATTTTAGAAAAATTTATATTTCAGATAATATAATTTTACAGGCAGGTTATATTTCAGGCATAGATTCAGCCAACGTTCTTTTCCTTTATATTGAGAATATTGTTCAGACACTTTCAGGATTTCCTTTTTATCTGTAGATGTTATGTAGATCTTTTTGATGTCGTTATTTATTTTTGTCTTATTTTCAAGATTATGATCATATTTTAACCTTAAAAGTATTTCTTCTACAAAAACAATCCTTTCTTTTATTTTAGAAATGTTTTCACCATGCTTTCTATGATATGCAAGATTTTCAGGAATAAAATCAATAAAATAATTTTCATTAATTCTCAACCATCTGTCGTAATCTTCGATAAGAATATTTTTATCGTACGGACCTGTCTCAATTAAAACCGTTCTTTTAACCAACGTAGCAAGAGCAGGGATAAGGTTCATCTTTTTCAAAGTACTTTTAAATTGATTTTCATCTTTATAAAAACTCAGATCATCAAGATAATTAATTAACGTTTTATCTTCTTGGATGATAAAGCAGCTTGAAAAAATCATTCCGAAATCATTCCCCTTTTTTTCTAAATTGGCTACGCATTTTTCAAGAAATGAAGGATGAAGGTAGTCATCGGCAGCTATAATATTTACATATTTTCCCTCAGTCATCTCAATACATTCATTAAGTGTTGCAGCGAATCCTATGTTTGTTTCATGAAAATTGGTTTTTGCAGAAATGTTGTTTTCGTTCAGCCAGTTTTTTGTGATCTCCACAGAATTGTCTGGTGAAGCATCATCAGCAATAATGAGTTCCCAGTTTTTATAAGTTTGATTTTTAATACTATTTAAACACTCAGGGATAAATTCTGAGTGTTTGTATGAAACAACAATAAAACTTACCAACGGATTCTCCATTAGAATTTGTTTAATAATTCAATAACTTTAGCTATTTCCTCGTTTTCCATTACCGGAGAAATAGGCAGGCTCAAAACTTCTTGATGAATCTTTTCACTGATCGGAAAAGATTGTGAATTCCAGTCTTTATAAGCTTCCTGTTTGTGGGGAGGAATCGGATAATGAATCAAAGTTTGGACACCGTTTTCTGTAAGGTAAGCCTGAAGCTCGTCTCTTTTTTCTGTTCTGATAAGGAAAATATGCCAAACATGCTCGTTCTCATTTTCAGGGTTTTCCGGAAGAATAATGTTGGAATTTGAAATTTCGCTGATATATTGTCTTGCGATCTTTCTTCTCACCTCATTTTCTTCATCAATGTATTTTAGCTTAATATCTAAAACAGCAGCCTGAATTTCGTCTAGTCTGGAATTTAATCCTTGATAAATATTTACATATTTTTTATTTGAACCATAATTTGCCAAGGCTCTTATGGTTTTTGCCAATTCTTCATCATTAGTCGTAATTGCACCGGCATCGCCCAAAGCACCTAAATTTTTTCCGGGATAGAAACTAAAACCAGAGGCATCACCAAGATTTCCTGTTTTTTTTCCTTTCCATTCTGCTCCAATAGCCTGAGCATTATCTTCAATGATTTTTACATTATATTTTTGAGTCAATTGCTGCAATTCTTCAGAGAAAATAACTCTTCCGTAAAGATGCACAATTAAAATACCTTTTGTTTTTGGAGTGATTTTTTCTTCAATTTTTGAGATGTCAATATTATAGTTGGCAATATCTGGTTCTACCAAAACGGGTACGAGTCCATTATCGGAAATGGCTAAAATAGAAGCAATATAAGTGTTGGATGGAACTAAAATTTCGTCTCCTTCTTTCATTAATCCCATTTCGATATATCCTCTAAGGATAAGACGAAGAGCGTCTAAACCATTGGCAACACCGATTGCGTATTTTGTTCCGATATATTGAGAAAGATTTTTCTCAAATAGATTCAGTTCATTGCCCATAAGATACCATCCGGAACGGAAAACCTGCAAGAGCTTCGCCTCAATTTCTTCTTGGTGCTGTAGATTAATTTTTTGTAGATCGAGGAACTTAATCATGAGAATAAATTTTTTATTTTTTTGTTGAACGGTTTTTCTATTACTTCATACGTGAAAATACTTGCAATGAACGTAATGAGAAACATTAGTAATGCCAAGGGAATACCATCAAGATGAATACCTCTTAAACCATTATTTTTATGTGTGTAAGTTATAACTAAATAATGAATCAGATAAAATCCGAAACTTATTTCACCCAAATATACGAACCATTTCCATGACAGGAACTTTGTAATCCAGGTAACATTTTTTGCTGAAATAAAAGAATTTGCAGAGGTCAAAATAATAAGGCACATTGGCAACCAATAATAAATTGAAAATCTGAAACTGATAGGTAAGCTGCTGTGAAAAATGAAAAATAGGACCAAAACAGCTAGTGCTCCGATTTCGGAGAACTTGAATATGCCTTTGTGTAAAATTGTGTTTTGGGTCTTTAGATAAAGAGCTAAATCGAATAACAGAATACCTAGAATAAAATCAAAAACTCTGATAAAAGGCGATATATACAGCCAATAATGAGCTTCATGCTCAAAAAGAAAGCTGTTTAAAAAAAATAGAAATGAGACAAAAACAATTAATAATCCTATTTTAAATATTGTCTTGAATTTATAACTTATCCCAATTAAAATCGGGAACAAAGCATAAAAAAACATTTCATCTGAAATACTCCATGAGGGCGCATTGTATGAGAAAAAGTATTTTTGATCCGGTATGTAGCTTTGAACTAAAAAAATATTGTAAAGAAGTATTTTAAAACTACTGTACAAAACCGGAATAGAAACCAATGTTGTGATAAAATATAACGGATAGATTCTTGCAAACCGTGCAATATAAAACTTCTTTAATGTAATAGCTTTATTTTTAAATTTATCTCTGTAGTTGAGAGCAAGTATGAATCCACTTAGTATGAAAAAGAAGCTTACCCCTAAAAAACCTTCAGAAAAAACATTATTGAAAATGTCTTTATAGCGCTCATCATCTTTTAAATAAGATAAATGGCTTAAAAAGACACAAAATGCAAAAAAGAATCTTAAAGAGGTTAATGGCTTAATCATTTTTTCAAAAATTCATCATTTTGAATTTGATAGGAATTTCCTTCCTTGTCTCTCATATTCATGTCTAAAATCTTTCCGTCTAAAGTTATAAAACCAGTTTGTCTGGCAGGATTTCCATACCAAACTGTATTTGAAGGCACATTTTTCGTAATGACACTTCCGGCACCGATCAAAGCATTTTCTCCGATTATATTCCCGGCAATAATTGTAGAGTTGGCCCCAATTGAAGCACCTTTTTTCACAAGTGTTTTACTGAATTCTAAAGGATATTGTTTTGAACGCGGAATAAGATCATTCGTAAAAGTTACATTTGGACCGATAAATACATTGTCCTCCAATGTTACTCCGTCCCAAACCTGTACGCCGGATTTAATGGTTACATTATCACCTATTTTCACGTCATTTTCAATAAAAACATTGCAGTTTATATTGCAATTTTTACCAATTTCAGCACCTTTTAAAACAACGCAGAATTGCCAAATCATTGTGTCTTCTCCTATGCTTTCACTTTGGACATCGGCTAATGGATGAATTTTATTTTTCATTCTGTATTTTTAAAAATGTATCATAATCTCTGACATAGTCTTCTTCATTATAATGATGAGATGCCAGAACCAGACAAATTGCACCTGATGAAAAATTAATTTCTGAAGCCCAAATTCCCGGTGGAATATGAAGCCCAATATCCGGGCGGTTCAGAAAAACCTGTCTTTTAAACTTTCCATCATCCAGTGAAACCTCGAAACTTCCGCTAGCTGCAATCAAAAACTGATGACATTCTTTATGAGAATGTGCACCACGGCTTTCTCCACCCGCAATGTCGTATAAATAAAATATTCTTTTAACATCAAATGGGAAGGTTGAATTGTTTTCAACCACTGTAAGATTACCCTCATCAAAACTTATTTTTCCAAGGTCTATAACACTACAATCAAATACTGAAAGCTTATTTTTCATTTGCCAGCTTTTTAAATTCTTCAAAATCTCTGATATAATCATCCTGATTATAAGTATGATCAGAAACAATAAGAGCAAGTGAATTGGTAGAGAAATTCTCTAGTTTCCGCCAAAACATTTTCGGAATATATAATCCATAATAGGATCTGTTTAAGGAAAACCGCTGCTCTTCTTTACCATTATGAATCACTACATCAAAACTTCCTGAAAGAGCAATAATATACTCCTGCTGTTCTTTAAAAGCGTGACTTCCCCTTGTTTCCCCTCCCGGAACATCATAAATCCAATACGTTCGTTTAATTTCAAAGGGTAGTTGATTGGGGTGCTCAAAAAAGGAAAGATTTCCTCTTTTGTCATAAATTTTTGGAAGTTCTATTATTTTTGGAATCATGGAGTCTGTACTTTATAATCAAAATTCGGTCTTGTAATTCCCGGATACAAATGAAGTTTGCTGCCCACTTTTACATTTTCAACCTCAAAGCCTACAATACTGTCGACTGCAAATAATACTTCGGTTTGATTTTTTCCGAAAATTAATTTAAAATAGTAATTTCCTGCATTAATTAAACCTGCCGGAATATCAAATTCTACTGTATAATCCCCAATTTCAGAATTATTATTTTCAGTAATAAGTTTTCCTACATGGAAGATAATAAGCTCTTCATAATTTCTTAGTTCAAAAGTAGCATCCAGATTGATATTAGCACAATTATTCTGGAAAACAAGCTTTACATGAATTCCAGAATCAATATCGATGAGATCTCCATGAATAGGATTTACAGAAAATTCTTTTATTCTGATGTTATTATTTCCTAGAGCTTCATTAATATTTCCATTGTAATAATAAGAACTTGCTGTTGTACTGCTTTTTTGATATTCTATAATTGTATTTAGCATATCTCCTTCATAGGCTAAAGTTCCCTGGTTTAAAAGGATTCCTTTGTTGCAAAGTTCTTTTACGGCAGTCATATTATGACTTACAAAAAGAATGGTTCTTCCTTCTCCTTTTGCTACATCGTTCATTTTTCCAAGGCATTTTTTTTGAAAATCTGCATCACCCACAGCCAATACTTCATCTACAATTAGAATTTCAGATTCCAAGTGAGCTGCTACAGCGAAGGCCAGACGAACATACATTCCCGATGAATATCTTTTTACCGGAGTGTCAATATATCTTTCTACTCCTGAAAAAGCTACGATCTCATCAAATTTTCTTGAAATTTCCTTACGGGTCATTCCAAGAATTGCTCCATTTAAAAAAACATTTTCGCGTCCTGTCATTTCAGGATGAAACCCGGTTCCGACTTCCAATAAAGATGCAATTCTTCCGTTGGTGTATATTTTACCGGTTGTAGGTTTTGTTACCTTGCTTAAAAGTTTTAACAGGGTAGATTTTCCGGCCCCGTTTCGCCCTATAATCCCTACTGCAGTTCCTTGTTCAATCTCAAAATTAATATTCCGAAGTGACCAAACGTACTCAGAAGTTCCCTTGGTTGTTCTGTCATTTACCTCACCAATTTTAAGATATGGATCTTCTTTTCCTCTTACTTTGTGCCAGAATCGGTTTAAGTCATGAGATAAGGTGCCCGTTCCGACTTGTCCGAGACGGTATTGTTTTGATATATTTTCTGCTTTTAAAGCTAGCATTTTTAAATTGTTTAGGGGAAGTTAATAAATTTTTAAACTGTGTCCATGAAGGATTTTTCCACCTTGTTGAAAATGAAAGTACCTGTTACCAATAAAATAAGGATGATAAATGTACTGATAGTGAGCATTATTGGAGAAAAGTCCCCAACACCAAGCCAGGCATATTTAAAACATTCGAAAATCCCTGTTAAAGGATTGTAAAATGAAATGCTTTTAAAGAATCCTGGTAAAGCTGAGGTTGGATAAATAACTGGTGTTGCATACATATACAGACTCACTCCAAACCCCAACAACATACTTAAATCTTTATATTTTGTGGTTAACGCAGAAAATATCATTCCTACTCCCAATGCAAATAATGCCATTAGTAAAATTAAAAAGGGAGTTGCTAAGATCCAGATATTAGGATGAATTTGTCCTTTTGATAAATAATAACCCCAGCCGATAATAAATAGGAGAAACTGTACTCCAAAACGCATTAGGTTGGAAATTACAATGGATAAAGGAGAAACCAGTCTTGGAAAATATACTTTGCCGAAAATATTTGCATTACCAACAAACGTTGAAGATGTTCCTAGTAAACAAGCTGAAAAATAATTCCAGAGAGTAACTCCTGCAAGGTAGAAAAGTAATGGTGGTGCTCCGTCAGTTGGAAGGTTGGCAATTCTTCCGAAAACAATTAAATAAACAATTGTCGTTAGAATTGGATTGATAAAAAACCAGATCGGGCCTAAAATAGTCTGCTTAAAGCTGGATACAAAATCTCTTTTTACAAACATATAAACAAGATCTTTGTATCTCCAGACTTCTTTTAGCTTCAAGTCAAATAACGAATGATCAGCATCAATCGTTTCTGTCCACTTTTGTTGTGGTTCATTCATCTGTGTAAGTTTTTGCAAATTTATAATAATTAATTCTTACCGTATGTATTAGTTTATAAATTTTCATAGTCCATAAAACTAAAAATCAACAACTAATATATTGATATTTGTCGGCATGAGCAAAAACTATTGGCCATAAAGCCAATAGTCTATGAATTTTATAAATTATAATTGTTATTTTCTGATAAGTTGTTTCAGGTATTCACCGTATCCGCTTTTACCATATTTGGTAGCCGTTTCAAGCAGTTTCTCCTCATCAATGAATTTGTTTCTGAATGCAATTTCTTCAATACAGCCGATTTTAAATCCTTGTCTTTTTTCGATAACACTTACAAATTCTGAAGCGTCATGAAGAGAATCAAAAGTCCCTGTATCCAGCCATGCCGTTCCTCTGTTAAGAACAGCTACTTCAAGTTTTCCATTGCTTAAGTAAACATTGTTGATGTCTGTGATTTCCAGCTCACCTCTTGCAGAGGGCTTGATGTTTTTAGCGATTTCAACGACATTGTTATCATAAAAATACAGGCCGGGAACAGCGTAGTTTGACTTAGGGTTTAAAGGCTTTTCTTCAATGGAAACAGCTTTCAGGTTTTTGTCGAATTCTACTACACCATATCTTTCAGGGTCTGCTACGTGGTAAGCAAAAACAACTCCTCCCTGCGGATTGGTTTTGTTTTTCAATAAAGTTCCCATTTCGGAACCATAGAAAATATTATCTCCCAATACCAGTGCGGCGGGGTCGTTACCAATAAATTGCTCACCCAGAATAAAAGCTTGTGCTAAACCATCAGGGCTTGGCTGTACAACATATTCTATATTACAGCCGATTTGCGAGCCGTCGCCCAAAAGTTTGATGAAACCTTCCTGGTCATGTGGAGTAGTGATGATAAGAATATCCTTGATTCCTGCTAAAAGTAGTGTGGAAAGCGGATAGTAGATCATAGGTTTGTCGTAAACGGGCATCAGCTGCTTGCTTACTGCAATGGTTAGAGGGTAAAGTCTTGTTCCGGAACCTCCGGCTAATATTATTCCTTTCATGTTTTGGTGCGTAATACGCTTATTTCTTTTGTGTTGTGAGTTGAATTTCTGTGAAGATAAAGAGTTCTATTGCTCTGTTATCTCAATAATATATTTAGCTGTATTGTTTATTGTAATAATCCTGGTAATTTCCAGAAGTTACATTTTCCAGCCATTCCTTATTTTCCAGATACCAGTCGATGGTTTTTGCCAGTCCTTCTTCAAAGGTAACTGAAGGTTTCCAGCCTAAATCTTTATTCAGTTTTGTGGCATCAATAGCGTAACGTTTGTCGTGACCCGGTCTGTCTTTTACAAAAGTGATCAGCTTTTCTGAATAACCTTCCGGTCTTTCCAGTTTGGCATCCATTTGTTTGATCAGTTCTTTGACAAGATCAATATTCTGCCACTCGTTGAATCCTCCGATATTGTAAGTCTCACCGGTTTTTGCTTCTTTAAAGATCTGATGAATCGCCTTGGCATGGTCAATGACAAACAACCAGTCTCTGGTATATTTTCCATCACCGTAAATAGGAAGTGGTTTCTCGTTGATAATATTCGAAATACAAAGAGGAATCAATTTTTCAGGGAAATGATTCGGACCGTAGTTGTTGGAACAGTTCGATACAATGAAAGGCATTCCATAGGTATTTCCGTAAGCTCTTACCAAATGGTCAGAGGCTGCTTTTGAAGCTGAATACGGAGATTGAGGGTCGTATGATGTGGTCTCCAGAAAGAAACCTGTTTCCCCTAAGCTTCCATATACTTCATCCGTGGAAATATGATAGAAAAGATTGTTTCTTTTTTCATCCGGGAATCTGCCGTGGGTGTGATCGGGATTTAATGTCCAGAATTCTTTACAAAGATTCAGAAGATTAGCGGTTCCGTTCACATTCGTATTGATGAATGCCATAGGATCTGTAATACTTCTGTCTACATGGCTTTCTGCTGCTAAATGTACAACAGCATCCGGGTTATATTTTTCGAAAACTTTTCTAAGCTCTTCCGGTTTTGTAATATCTGCTTTTTCGAAAACATAGTTCGGTTCATTTTCAATGTCCTTTAAGTTTTCGAGATTTCCAGCGTAGGTAAGAGCATCAAGATTGATGATCGTAGTATCCGGATTGTTTTTTACAAACTCTCTTACAACATGGGAGCCGATAAATCCGGCACCTCCTGTAATGATAATATTTTTCATTGATTTATTTTGTAATGGTCTTTCTTCCTATACTTTTATAATGAAATCCATTCTGTTCAGGGATTTCCAGTGGGTACATATTTCTGCCGTCAAAAATGACTTTGTTTTTCATTTTTCTGGCCATAAGGTCAAAATTAGGATTTTTGAATTCCGGCCATTCTGTAGCAATAAACAGTGCGTCTACATCTTCGAGTGCATCATACATTCCTTTGGCGTATTGTATTTTATCACCTAAAAGCTTCTGAACATTATTTTCTGCAACAGCATCATATGCTACAATTTTTGCACCTTTTTCCAATAAAAGAGCAATATTATCTAAAGATGAAGCTTCTCTGATGTCATCTGTATTGGCTTTGAAGGCAAGCCCCCACATAGCAATTTTCTTTCCTTCAATACTTCCTCCGAAATATTTTTCAATTTCAGACACTAAGATCACCTTCTGGGCTGTATTTACATTTTCCGTAGCTTCAAGGATCTGAAAATTAAAATCTTCCTGCTTTCCGGACTTTATAAGCGCTTTTACGTCTTTAGGAAAGCAGCTACCTCCATATCCGATCCCCGGGAATAAGAATCTGTGTCCGATTCTGTCATCACTACCCATCCCAAGTCTTACCTTATCTACATCTGCGCCCACTTTTTCACAATAGTTCGCGATCTCATTCATAAAGGTAATTTTTACTGCCAGAAATGAATTCGCAGCATATTTTGTAAGTTCTGAGGATTTCTCATCCATGAAAATGATGGGAATTCCGGTGTTGGTAAAAGGCTGGTATATTTTAGACATGATGTCTTTGGCTCTTTCCGAACTTGAACCAACCACTACTCTTGAGGGATTCATTGAATCTTCAACCGCAAATCCTTCTCTTAAAAATTCGGGATTTGAAACAACATCAAAAGGGATATTTGTTTTTGCTGAGATGGTTTCTCTTACTCTGTCTGCAGTTCCTACAGGAACCGTACTTTTATTGACAATGACTTTGTATTCTGTCATCATTTCGCCAATATTATCAGCTACCTGAAGTACATAAGACAGATCTGCAGATCCATCTTCTCCCGGAGGAGTAGGTAATGCCAGATAAATCACTTCGCTTTTGTCTAAAGCTTCCTTAAGGTTGGTAGTGAAAAATAATCTTTCAGACTGAATGTTTCTTAAAAACATTTCTTCAAGGTTCGGCTCATAGATGGGAACAATGCCGTTTTTCATACCTTCTACTTTTTTTTCATCAATATCAACACAGTATACTGAATTGCCAAGTTCTGCCAGAGTGGTTCCTGTAACCAGACCTACATAACCTGTTCCTACAATCGTTATATTCAAAATGTCTGTTTTTAAATTCTAAGACAAAAGTAATAAAAATCTTCTGACATATTCTTTTAATTTATTGTAAATGAATCTTACGCTATTTACCTGATACTTAAGATTATTTTGCTTTTTTAGAAAAAAAGCTTATATTTGCAATGGATTTACGGAAAAAATGGGAAGGCTTCGGAAGAAAGCCTTTTTTCGTACTGTAAATCAAGATAAAAATATATGGAGTTTAGAAAAAGAATTGAAGAATTATTAAATGAATTCCTTGAGACCAGAAAAGATCTGTTTCTTATTGATCTTAAAATTTCTGCAGGGGATGATATTACAGTGATTTTGGATGGTGATAACGGAGTTTCTTTGCAGGATTGTCTTGATGCAAGCCGTGCAATTGAATTCAATATGGATCGTGAAGAGCATGACTTCAGCCTTCAGGTGATGTCTGCAGGACTGAGCGAGCCATTATCCACACCAAGACAGTTCAGTAAAAACATTGGAAGAGAGATTGAGGTGATGCTGGAGGATTCTTCTAAAATTGAAGGGGAATTGTCAAAAGTAGACGATGAGAAGATCACACTTGTTCTACGTTACCGGAAACCGAAAGATATCGGAAAAGGAAAAGTAGATGTGGAGGAGGAGAAAGAAATTTCTTATCCTGAGATCAAAAAAGCATTAGTAGTAATTAAATTTTAAAAAGAAAAAAGAATAGATGGATAATATAGCGTTGATTGAATCCTTTGGTGATTTTAAAGACGAAAAAGGGATCAGTAAGATTGATCTTATGGCAATTATTGAAGATTCACTGAAAACTCTTTTAAGAAAGAGATTCGATTCAGATGATCATTTTGATGTGATTGTAAACCCGGATAAAGGAGATTTTCAGATATTTTTAAATAAAACAATTGTAGAGGACGAAATGTCTGAAGATGATGATTTGGAAATTGAAATTTCTGAAGCAAAGAAGATTGATCCTACCTTCGAAGTAGGTGAAGACTTTACAATGGAAATTCCTGTTGCACAGTTGGGAAGAAGAAATATTCTTACCCTTAAGCAAATCCTTGCTACAAAACTTCAGGAACACAATAATGCAATGCTGTACGAACAGTTCAGAGATAAAATTGGTGAAATTGTTGTAGGGGAAATCCACCACATCCGTCATAAGCACGTGATTCTGCTGGATGATGAAGGAAATGAATTTATTTTACCAAAAGAAAACCAGATCCCATCCGATTTCTTTAAAAAGGGTGAGAATATCAGAGCTATTGTTGAGACAGTAGATTTTAAAGGTTCTAAACCACAGATTATTATTTCCAGAACTGCACCTAAATTCCTTGAGAAGTTATTAGAGCTGGAAATTCCTGAGATCCAGGACGGAACAATTATCCTGAAAAAGGTAGTGAGGATTCCTGGTGAAAAGGCGAAGATTGCAGTAGATGCTTATGATGACAGAATTGATCCTGTAGGAGCTTGTGTAGGAGTGAAAGGATCCAGAATTCATGGCGTTGTAAGAGAGTTGAGAAATGAAAACATCGATGTTATTCAGTGGTCTAAAAACCCTGAGATCTTGGTGAAGAGAGCATTAGGAAATGTTACTATTAACAAAATTGAAATCAATGAGGAGACGAACTACGCGTTGGTGTATACTCCTGTTGAAGAAATTTCTAAAGTGATCGGAAAACAAGGTCAGAATATCAGACTGGCTTCTTGGTTGACAGGATATGAGATTGATGTATACAGAGAGTCCAGCGAGGATGATGATGTTGAATTGAAAGAATTTAACGATGATATCGAGCAGTGGATTTTGGATGAGTTTAAGAAAGTAGGACTTACGACTGCAAAATCAGTATTGGATAAAGAAACTGAAAGTCTTTTAAATATGGTTGACCTTGAAGAAGAAACTATTGAAGAGGTGAAACGTATTCTGAGAGAAGAATTTGAAGATTAAGATTTTAAATAAATTTTAATAAACAGTAAAAAAGAAATACTTTAATTTTAAAAATTAAAAACAGTAAATAATATAAATGCCAAAAATTAGATTAAATAAAGCGGTTAAGGAATTCAACATTTCGATGTCCAGATTAGTAGAGTTTTTACAGTCAAGGGGTTTCGAGGTTGAAAGCAATCCTAACGCTCAATTGGAAGAAGCGGCATATTCTGCATTGGAGGCTGAGTTTGCTAAAGACGGCGAACAAAGAAAGGCTTCCCATGAGGTGGTGATCACTAAAGTTCCGGAAGAAAAACTGGAAATTGAAGAAAAGAAAACCCCTGAAGTGATAAGAGCTAAAGCAAATAAACCAGAAACTAGAATTTTAGGTAAAATAGATTTGGAACCTAAGAAGCCTGAAGCTGAAGAGGCTCCTGCAGCTCCTGCAGTTCCTGTGGCTCCTGTTGCGACACCGGTTGAAGAAAAGAAAGAAGAAATCGTGAAAGAAGAACAACCGGAAGTTAAAGCAGCGCCTGAAAAGCAGGAATTTAAAGTTTTGGATAAAATTGATTTGTCTCAAATAGAATCTAGAAACAGACCTGTGAAAAAAGACAAACCAAAAATGGAGGAGAAAAAAGAAGAAGTTAAACCTGTGGAAACAGTAAAAGAAACTCCAAAACCAGTGGTTGCAGAGGAGAAAAAAGTGGAAACTCCAAAAACAGAGGCTGAACCTGAATCTCAGGAACCACAGAAAATTGAGACAGTATATCAGAAGCTTGACGGTCCTAAAATCGTTGGGGAAAAGATCGACTTGACTCAGTTTGCGCCGAAGCCGGGTGCCGGAGCAAAAAAGAAAAGAAAGAGAATTGAAAAACCTGGTCAGAATAACCAACAAGGTCAGGGGAATAATCAAAACTCAGGAAATAATAACCAAGGTGGTCAGGGCCAGGGAAATCGTCAGAATAATAACGGTGGACAAGGCGGAAACCGACAGGGTCAGGGAGGACAAGGAAACCGTCCTCAAGGTCAGGGTGGCCAGGGTGGAAACCGTTTTGGAAATAACCAGGGTGGTGGAAACCGTCAGGGTCAAGGTGGTGGCTTCAAAAAAGGAGGTCAGAACAACAGACCAGGGCAAAGAGTTATGCCAGTTGAATTAACTGACGAACAGGTTAAAAACCAGATCAAAGAAACATTAGAAAAACTTACTAATAAAGGAGGAAAATCTAAATCTGCAAAACACAGAAAAGATAAAAGAACTTTCCGTAGAGAGCAGGATGAGCGCCAGCAGGAGCTTGAAGCACAAGACAGAACTCTTAAAGTAACAGAATTCATCACAGTAGGTGAATTGGCAAGTTTGATGAATGTTTCTCCAACTGAAGTAATCTCTGCTTGTTTCTCATTAGGGGTAATGGTTACCATGAACCAGAGACTTGAAGCGGATACCTTATTATTAGTAGCAGATGAATTCGGTTATAAAATCGAATTCTCAGATGCTGATCTTGAAGATACAGATGCTGAAGATGAAGTGGATACTGAAGAAAGCTTATTGCAGAGAGCTCCTGTAGTTACTGTAATGGGACACGTTGACCACGGTAAAACTTCATTATTGGATTACATCAGAAAAACCAACGTAATTGCTGGTGAATCAGGAGGAATTACTCAGCACATCGGTGCTTATAATGTGAAGCTGGAAAATGGTCAGAGAATTACTTTCTTAGATACACCAGGTCACGAAGCCTTTACAGCGATGAGAGCAAGAGGGGCGCAGATCACGGATATTGCAATTATCGTAATTGCGGCCGATGATGATGTAATGCCACAAACAAAAGAAGCAATTGCTCACGCACAGGCTGCAGGAGTACCAATGATTATTGCTATCAACAAAGTGGATAAGCCGAATGCAAACCCGGACAACATCCGTCAGCAGTTATCAGGATTAAATCCACCGGTTTTAGTAGAAGAATGGGGTGGGAATGTTCAGGCACAGGAGATCTCAGCTAAATTCGGTAATAACGTAGATGTATTGTTGGAAAAAGTTTTACTACAGGCTGAAATGCTTGAGTTGAAAGCGAATCCTGACCGTGCAGCAAACGGAGTTGTTATTGAAGCATCTTTAGATAAAGGTAGAGGTTATGTAGCAACAATGTTGGTACAGACCGGAACTTTAAGAGTAGGTGATTATGTAGTAGCAGGTAAAAATCACGGTAAAGTAAAAGCTTTGCTTGATGAAAGAGGTAAAAATCTAAAAGAAGCAGGGCCATCAATTCCTGCAACAATCTTAGGTTTGGACGGAGCGCCTACTGCAGGTGATAAATTCCGTGTATATGCTGATGAAAGTGAAGGTAAAGCAATTGCCAATAAGAGAGAGCAGCTGCAGAGAGAATTATCAATCAGAACCAAGAAGCATACAACCCTTGAAGAATTGGGTAGACGTATTGCTTTAGGAGAATTCAAAGAATTGAACATTATCCTTAAAGGAGACGTGGATGGTTCTGTAGAAGCGCTTTCTGATCAGTTACAAAGATTATCAACAGAGGAAATCAGTGTGAAGATTCTTCACTCAGGTGTTGGGCAGATCACTGAATCTGATATCAACTTAGCAGCAGCATCAGATGCCATTATCATTGGATTCAATGTAAGAGCAGGTGCCAATGCAAAAGAACTTGCCGATCGTGAGGAAATTGAGATCAGAACTTACTCTGTAATCTATAAAGCAATCGATGAAGTAAAAGAAGCGATGGAGGGAATGCTTTCTCCGGAAATTCAGGAACAGGTGATTGGTAATGTTGAAATCCGTGAAGTATTCAAGATTTCTAAAGTAGGAACAATTGCAGGTTGTATGGTTCTTACCGGAAAAGTAACAAGACAGTCAAAAGTACGTTTGCTAAGAGATGGTATTGTTAAATTTGATGGTGAACTTGAAAGTTTGAAACGTTTCAAAGATGATGTTAAGGAAGTAACAAAAGGTTACGAATGTGGTCTGAACCTTAAAGGTTATAATGATATTGAAATCGGAGATATTCTTGAAGTTTACGAAGAAGTAGCAGTTAAGAAAAAACTGAAGTAATAATTTAAGATAAAGAAAGCAGGCATCTCAGATGCCTGCTTTTTTATTAATATAATAGTTATTAATAATCTAATTCTGGTTCAAAAAAGTCACAAGCTTTATTAAATCTTCATCCTTATCAAACTTTATTTTATTGGATTTAAAGAAACTGGCTAAGCTGTCTTTTTTATCTGGAAATTGGTTGATAATATCCTTTTGGTTTTTAGGCTTTTTGATAAAGCCGTTTTGTGTTTTGATGTAATATACAGGAGGTAATTTCCTGAAATTAGCAGGTCTTTCACTAGCATAAGAATTTGGCGCTGGTACAACATCTGTAAATTTAGTTTTGACTTTTTTGTACAGAGTGTTTTTTCCGTTGGCCAATTCAAAAAAATAGCCGTTGAGATCATCTGATGTGTCAACTAAAACTAATACTTGCTTAGGAGACAGAACTTCAATTCTTGAAAAATCAGTGGTTTTTGGAAGAACCTGAACTTGTCCGTTTTTCTTAAATTCGATTTCATCAGTGTAGCTGTTATAACGTACGGGAAGCTGTTCATAATTAACAGCAATCTTTGCATCAGAAAATTCTTTACCAATATATGGTGAATCCCCTGAAATCTCATCATATTTAAATGTTTTACCTGTAGTCGAGTTGATGCCGTCAAATACAGCTTGTGCTCCTGTAGCACCGTTCACTGATAGTGTATTTTGTGCAAAGCTAAAACTGAAGCTAAATATGGCTAATGCTGTTAAAACTATTTTTTTCATGTTTAATTTTTTTTAAAGTTATAAATATATTACTTTTTAAAAGAAACCAGTGCTTTTTTGTTTTTTTAATCAGAGAAAGTAGTTGTGTTGAAAAGATTGAAATTAATGATGTTGTTAATTAAAAAAAAACACCTATAAGCTTGAATATTAGTATTGTTTTAATTTAGATTCATTATAAATAATTATTTTTCTATTGATTTAAAAGTGTTAAAAAGTGAATAATTTGAGTTTGTAATTTAAATTATAATAATTTTTTACATCTAATATTATGAATTATAATGTATGTAGTGGGCTTAGATTGATTTATCATGAATATATCTATGATTTGTGAATCTGAAAAATTTGCTAGTGTTAATATTTATTAACATATTTGCTCCTAAAATATATTAAAATTTGTTAATATGAATGTTAAATTACGTGTATTAACGGCTGGTGTTTTGTTTTTTACAGGACAGGCTGTATTTGCTCAGGAAAAAGACTCCAAGGATAAAAAAGACAAGGAGACAAAAATTGAGGAAGTAGTTGTCTTAGGATATAGTAAGACCGCTACAAAAGCAAAATCTACAACTTCTTCAGTAACTGTAGGTGCTGAAACCTTAGAAAACAGACCTAACATTTCTGTTCTGAATTCAATTCAGGGAACAGCACCAGGTATTGTGATTAACTCTGGATCTGGTTCTCCTGGTTCTGGTAAATTCAATATCTTGATTAGAGGTATGAGTTCTTTGAATGGTTCAAGAGATCCATTATACGTAGTAGATGGTGTTATCACTTCAGGTTCACAGTTCAGAAACTTAAACTCTTATGATATTGAGACATTCAGTATTCTGAAAGATGCACAAGCTACAGCAATTTATGGTAACAGAGCTGCAAACGGAGTTGTTGTAATTACAACAAAAGGAGGGAAATTTAATTCAGGATTGAAGATTTCTTATGATGCCCTGACTTCTTTCTCAATGATACCTAAGCCTGACTATAATATGTCTAGTGCTAAACAGCAGTTACAGATACAAAAAATTTACGGAGGTGGTTTTGCGGCAGATCAAGGCCTATCTCAGGAAGATATTGATAACTGGGCAATAGATACTGACTGGAGAAAGCAATTTACTCGTGTAGGTATTTCTCAGCAACATAATTTAGCGATTACAGGAGGAGGTGAAAATATAAACAACTTCTTATCTTTAGGTTATTTAGACAGTGAAGGTACTGTAAAATCTACCGATTTCAAGAGATTTACATTAAGAAACAACTTAAGTGGTAAGTCTAAAGATGGCAGATTAACCTTCGGTACAATTCTAGGTTTAGGATATTCCAAAAGAAATCAGTTAGACGATGAAGAGAATACAGGAATCAGCTCCAACGTAATTCAGAATGCATTATTTGGTAGTGTACTTTCCCCTTCATATGTGGCTCCTAATCCATATTCTAATGGAGTAGAACTATTCAATGCTATTGGACAAAACAGTGCAGGAAACAGAGCTTGGATCCTTCAGGATAATATTAATGGAGGAGTTAGAAACAGATTTACTGAATTAAGTATTTCTGCTAATGCAAATGTAAATTATAAGATTACTGATTACCTAAGTGTAGGTAACAGAACTGGTATAGAATATAAAGAATACGAAAGAATCTTTGCAAGAGGTGCTCAAGGGTATTTATCTACAGCTGTAGCAGCGGGAGCTGGTGCTAAATATGGAGGATCAGAAAGTTTTACGACAACTCAGGATCTGACATTTAACAGTATCACAAACATTACTTTCAATAAAACATTCGGTGACCATACTATTTCAGTTGCTGCTTACATGGATTATATTAAAGCTCATGTAAATACAAATACACAAACTCAAAATGGATTAAACCCATTACAATGGCAGTTTGGTGCTGGAACAGGATATATTCCATTTAATCCTGATACACCGAATATTTACAGACCTACTGTAGGAGCTTCAAAAGTAACCGCAGGTACTTTGGCCTATTTCGGTACTGTAGACTATGATTACAAAGATAAATATGGAGTAAGTGGAGTTATCAGAAGAGATGGATCATACCGTTTCTTACCTACTAACAGATGGGAAACTTTCTGGTCAGCTGCCGTAAGATGGAATATTGACAAAGAAGATTTCATGGCTGAGTCTGGATTCAGATTGCTTAAATTAAGAGCTTCTATTGGTACTACAGGTAACCAGAATTTAGGAGTTGCAGCTAATAACCAAAACCCTTTAGCATTACTTCCGAATAACTTCCTTGATTTATATTCAGGAATCTCTGGATATCAAAACTTATTGGGATATAATTTTGTGAATTTATCTAACCCTTATTTGAAATGGGAGCAGGTAAAACAAACAAATGTTGGGGTTGATTTCAACTATAAAGGTCTTGTAGAAGGTAGCTTTGACTACTATCAAAAAAGAACAACAAGAATGTTCAATACGTTGCAGAGATCAGCTGTTACAGGTACTTACGGTATTAGAGGGAATGACGGAATCCTTGATAATAAAGGGGTTGAAGGTCTAATCAGGGTTAATGCTATAAGAACAGAGAACACAAAACTATCTATCTTTGTTAACGGAGCTTACAACTCTAACAAAATCGTTTCTATGAGTAACGAAGATTTGTCAGGAGATGTTGTTAATGCTATTGGAGGTCCTGCTAGCCAGTATCAGCTATATCCATACGTAGGAGTAAACGCGGCAAATGGAAATATGCAATTCCTTGATATCAATGGAAATATTACAGAGAACCCACAACCTTCAGACAGAAGATTGACAGGGAAATCTCCATATGCTAAATTTACAGGAGGTTTTGGATTTAACTTCCAATACAAAGGATGGTTCCTTGATACATTATTCTCATACCAACAAGGAGGATATATTTATGACAATTTATACTCTTGGGTAATGAATCCTGATTATGCAGCTGCTAACATTAACGTATCTGCTAATTTATTAAACGCTTGGACTCCGGAAAATACTGGATCTGATGTACCTAACTTATTTGCTGATAACGCTGGTACAGATGGTTCTTCAGATAGATTCTTATATAAATCAGATTTCATAAGACTTAAGAATGTTTCTTTAGGATATTCATTTACTAAAGATCAGTTAGGAAAATTACCTGTTAAAGGTATTAAAGTGTTTGTTCAGGCTGAAAACCTATATACATGGAGCAGCTGGAAAGGATTTGACCCTGAGCCGGTTACTACGTACTCATTAAATGTATATCCTAACCCTAAAACAGTTTCAGTTGGGTTAAATGTTGATTTTTAATAAAAAAGAATTATGAAAAGAATTATAAATACAGTTTTAATTTTAGCAACTTTATCAGCAACAGGATTTGCTTTAAATAGTTGCCAGGATGCACTAGATATTAAACAGGCGGGGGAATTGAAGCCTGAAGAAGTATTTACGAATGTATCAAATTTGAACGAAGCTTTAAATGGATCGGTATATGCTGTGTTTGATCCAATCGATGAAATATATTTTACTGCAGTTTTCACAGATGAAGTTAAGCCTGGAAGCGGTAGTGGTGGTCAGGAGTACGAACTACACAGATTTTTCCTTGATCCATCTACTCAAATTGTTGGAGGGGGATCAGTAAGTACTGGTTCAAGTGATGGAATCTGGCTTAACAATTACAAAGTAATTAACAGAGTTAACAGATTATTGGAAGGAGCTAAAAATATCACTCCTAGTTCTGGTGAAGTTGCTCAATATAACAGTATCATTGCACAGGCTAGAGCGATCAGGGCATTTTGTTATGTTCAATTGGAAACTTATTTTGCTCCTAATATGAAAGACCCTAACGGATTAGGTGTTATTCTTATAAAAGATGTTCCGGCAACTGATGCTAAATTACCAAGAGCTAAGAATCAGGATGTTTACGACCTTATTAATGCAGATTTAGATTATGCCAGAAGTATTTTAACATATTCTAATACTGCAGCTGCAAGATACACTGTTGGTAAAGGATTCGTTAACGCTCTTTCTGCTCGTTTCAATTTATATAGAGGGAATACTACATTAGCAAAGCAATATGCTCAGGATGTGATTAATAATTCTCCTATTTTGGATGCAGCAACAGGTTCTAAGTTAACTGTAGCCAATCCTATTGTAACTACTACATCACCTGCAATTGATTTAAGTACTGGTAGTACTTGGAGAAGTGAATTTTATGGAACTGCGTCTTCTTTCAACCCATACAGAAATCTATGGAATGACTCGTCAAGAGGAGAAATTATTTTCTCTTTGAACAGACTTCCTTTGGGAGCTGGTGCAACGATTGGATCTAGATGGAATACAAACCAATCTACAGTAAGTGGAGTACCAATGTGGTTCTTAGGTAGAAACTTATTCAATTTGATTTATACTCCTGCCGGACAACCTGATAAAGGAGATGTTAGAAGATATAATTACATTGATCCAACGTCAATTATACAGACAAACTACCAGAATGTTGACTCTAGAAATGATAGATTAGTTATTGATAAGTATCCTGGTAAAACAAGTACAGCAACGAGAAATGACCTTAAGGTATTCAGATTGTCAGAAATGTACTTTATTTTAGCAGAAGCAGAAGTAGCGGCAGGTAACTTAGCTTCCGCTCAGGCACTTATTCAACAGGTGAGAGTTGCAAGAAACTATTTAGGTACTGCAACAACTCCTGTGTATACTAATGCTCAATTTGCTTACGCTGATATCTTGAAAGAGCGTAGAATCGAACTTGCTTTAGAAGGACACAGATATATTGACTTAAAAAGACTTGCTACAGTTGCAGGAGTAACAATGGATAGAAACATTAAAGATGACTTTATCACGTTACCATCTCTTAACTTACCAAATGATAGTTATAAGTATACATTACCTATACCTGTGCAAGAGACTTCTGCCAATCCAAATTGTCAGCAAAACCCTGGTTATTAATCATACAATAATCATTTGATATACAACCCCTGCTCAAAGCAGGGGTTTTTTATGTCCTTTTATTTCTTATTTTTGCTGTACAATAATGAATAATGAAGTACATCCTTTTCATACTCTTCTCTTTAGGTTTTATAGCCAAGGCTCAGGTCGTGAATAAAGCAGAGACAAAGCCTCAGTCCAAAAAAGAAGACACCCTTGTGATAGATTCCGGGAAAAAAGATTCCCTGAAAATTTTTAAACCTACCATTAATGACTACCAGTATCAGACTCAGTTTTCTGAAAAGAAAGTTTTTGATACCGTAATGACTTTTGATAAAACCTATATCTTTTCACAGCAAAATAATAAAGATAATTTTGGAAAAGTTCAGCCTGCCAACATTGGTGCAGGATTCAATCCACTTGTATTTGAAATAAATCCTGAAGAAAATCTTTCATTACTGCCTTCCAATAAATCTTACATGATCATTGGAGCCAATGATGTGAAATACTACGACGTAAAAACACCTACCGCATCATTTATTTATCATAATGCCATGCGAAACGGTGCTGCTCTGAAATCAACCTATACTCAGAACATCGGAAAAAGATTCAACTTTGCTCTTGAATATATGGGACTTCGTTCTCAGGGACTTTACAGAAACTCATTGTCAGCAAATAACAATACACTATTCTCAGGTCACTATGTTTCGAAAAGCGGAAATTATGAGCTTTTTGCCCATTATCTTCATCAGAATGTAAATAATCAGGAGAGTGGAGGTATTACCGAAGATAATCTGTTTCAAAGTGGTGACAGTAATTATAGCAACAGACAAAATGCGCAGGTAAATCTGGCCTCTTCAAGCTCACAGTTTTCTTACAGAAGATACTATCTGAGTCATCAGTTTACGCCATTCAATTCCGGGAAATTCCCTTTCAGTATAAGACATATTATTTCTCATCAGGGGAACAAATATTATTATAATCAAACTGCTTTGGAGCCTTATTGGTATAATGATCCTGCTGAACTGGTAGACGGTTTCCCGCTGACAACAAAAAAATATTCCGAAAACTTCAGCAATACGGTAAGCTTGATTTTTAATAATGAAAAATTCAAGCTGGATGCAGGGGTACGTTATCAGATGATCAAATTAGGTATAAGAGATGTTGTTGCACTGAACGGTGTTCCTTTCCCTGGCGAACTGAAAGAAAACAGAATTGGAGCTGTAGGAAATCTGCAGGTAAAACTTTGGGATAAAATTCAATTGAATTCATTCCTGGAATTTTCAAACGGAAGCCAGTTTAAAAGTTACCTGAAGACAACCAATAATCTGAAGTTTGAACCAATCAAAGATTATTTCGTTAATGCAAAAGTAAACTTCCAGAGTGCCTATCCTTCATTCAATTATTTATTAAATACTTCCGTTTATAACAATTTCAATTATTATCTTGAAGATGCGAAGAACCAGTCTGTAATGGAAGTAGGAGGTAGCATCAATCTGAAATGGTTCAAAACAGAGCTTTTCGCCAATTACTTCAGAATTGATAACTATACGTATTTTGACAGTAACGGAAGTCCGAAGCAAAGTAATAATTCTGTGAATATTTCTCAGATCGGAGGAGATGCCACATTCAGCTTCAATAAATTCCACCTGAATACAAGAGTGCATTTCCAGAATACTTTAACCAATAAAGAACTGCTTCCTTTACCAGGTTTTATCGGTAGAGCCAACTTCTTCTATCAGACACAGGCCTTTAAAAAAGCAGCGGAAATTCAGGCAGGGGTTAAAGTATATTATTTCTCTAAATTCGCTTCAAGAGAATATTTCCCGGTTCTTAATGAATACATTCTGCCAAGAGCAGATTCATTTTCAATTGGAGGACAGCCTATCGCCGATGTTTATATTAATATGAAGGTGAAGAAAATGTTCTTTTTCATAGAAGGACAGCAGATAGGAACGGTGATCTCCAACAACAAAGCATATGCATTTCCACATTACCCGGTGTATGATTTCAGATTGAATATCGGAATCGTGTGGTATTTGTTCAACTAAAAACTGTACAGGTTGAAAGCAATTAATAAAATATTATTTAACGATATAGAAAGCATTCCTCAGCTGGTAAAAGATTTTTTACATGAGAAGATTGAGGGGTTTGAAAATAACACATTTTCCTTAGAGCATTTCAGACAGCAGATTCATCTGAAGAAAGATTCTTTCGCATCAGAGAAAAGAAATATTTTAGCTGATGTATTCGAAAGCCAGCTAACAAGCCTTTCTTTATCTTCAAAGCAGAAAGAAAATATTGAAAGTATTAAACAGCCAAACACGTTCACTATTACAACAGGGCATCAGCTGAACCTGTTTTCCGGACCTGTTTTCTTTGTATATAAAATTCTTCAGACAATAAAGACATGCACCTATCTGAAAGAAAATTTTCCGGATTTTAATTTTGTTCCGGTATATTGGATGGCTTCGGAGGATCATGATTTTGCAGAGATCAACCATTTTAAAACTGAAAATAACTATTACGAAACCAACGAAAAATCTGGTGGCCCGGTAGGGAGAATTGAAATCAGTGATACCTATTTTATTTCTGAATTTGAAAAAGAATTTAAAGATTCTGTTTTCGGGACAGAGCTGATTTTAATGATGAAGGAAGCTTATAAAGCAGGAAACACCTTAACGGAAGCCATTAAGATTCTTGTCAACCGTCTTTTTTCAGAATTCGGACTTTTGATTCTGGATGGAGATTCTGTAGAACTTAAGAATCAGATGAAAACGATTTTTAAAGATGAGCTTCTGAACTTCAGTTTACAGAAAACTTCCAAAGACAAAGTAGATTTTCTTACTGAGAAATATGGAAAGGTTCAGGTAAACCCTCGTGAAATTAACCTTTTCTATCTTTCTGACACCAGAGACAGAATTGAATTTAATGGTCAGAAGTATATCATTGTGGATAAGACCATCCAGTTTACAGAAGAAGAGATTCTGGCTGAACTGGAAAATCATCCTGAAAAATTCAGTCCGAATGCATTAATGCGTCCTGTTTATCAGGAAAACGTGCTTCCCAATCTGGCTTATATCGGTGGAAATGCCGAAATCATGTACTGGCTGGAACTGAAGGATTATTTCTCAAAAATCAATATTCCTTTTCCTATCCTGATTCCAAGAAATTCTATGCTTTTCCTGAAAGAAAAAACCTTAGGGAAAATAGAAAAGCTTGATCTTAAAATAGAAGATTTTTTCCAGAATTTCACGGTACTTACGAATCGGAAGATTTTAAAAGATAATCCTATTCTACAATTGCTGGAAGAAAAAGAAGAAGTATTGATCAGCAATTTTTCTGTGTTGAAAGCTTCTGCGGAAACCACGGAGAAATCTTTCGGTAATATGGTGAAGGCAGAAGAAGTACGACAGCTGAAATCATTTAAAAGAATGAAAAAACGCCTGCTTCATGCTGAAAAAATAAAACAGAATGAATTGCTGGAAAGACTTGAAAATCTGTTTTTAGATGTTCATCCCGCAAAAACATGGCAGGAGAGGGTATATAACTTTAGTGTATTCTTTTCAGATTATGGCTATTCGTGGCTTGAAAATTGTTTGGAAGAAATGGTGGTTCAAGATTCAAAATTAATAATTGTTGCCATTTAATTTTAAAGAAGTATTTTTGTAAATTATAATTATCGAATATGATAAAGAGGTTTTTTATTCTATCCAGTTTATGTATGGTTTTGGGAGTTTCAGCCCAGAAATCACATACGGTTGTGCAAGGTGACAATCCTTACAACATTGCAAAAAAGTATGGAATGACTGTAGATGAATTGCTGAAGCTAAACCCAAAACATAAAGATGGCAAACTGGCGATCGGAGATGTTTTAACGATAAAATCAGAAAAAGCAGCCACTCCAGCTGTAACAAAAACAGCTCCGGCAGGAAAAGTAACTTCAAATACAGGTGCTTCTTCTCTGGGTAAAATTGTTTTAATGCCAAAGCAAACCATCTATGGTATTACAAAACAATACAGAATTTCTGAAACTGATTTAAGAAAACTGAATCCTGAACTGGATTCTCACATGAAAATCGGAGACGAAATCACATTACCTCTTGCCAGTATAAAAAAATATGGTGGCGAGCAACAGGCTGTAACAGCAGAAAAGCACGTTGAAACTCCTGTAGAAAAAGTAACAGCAACTGCTGCTACATCTGCTACTACTGCTGCAGAAGGAGAATCTTATGTGATTCAGGCAAAAGATAATTATTACAGAATTACAAAACAGTTTGGCATCAGCCAGCAGGACCTTTATGCTTTAAATCCGGGATTGGAAGAAAAAGGACTGAAACCTGGTGATACCATAACAATAAAAAGATCCAATAACAATAATACTGATACTGTTGCTGAAACTTCAAATCCAAAAGCAAAAATGGATTCAGGGAACGAAAAATCAACCGCTGCTTCCACTGTTGTTGCAGGTGATGATTATGTTACCTACACGGTTCAGCAGGGAGATACAGTATTCTCTATCGTTAATAAATTCGGTGTTTCTATTGATGAGCTTATCGCTCTCAACCCGGATCTTTCACACGGTTTGAAAACCGGAATGGTTCTAAAGATCAAAAAGCAGGATGCAGCTTATATAAAGAAAAATGGTGATGCTTTAAGCGTTATCCTGATGCTTCCTTTCGGGTACAGTACCAATGAAACTCAGTACAGAGGAATGGCACTTGACTTTTTGACAGGAGCTAAACTTGCTATTGAAAGAAATGCAAGGGGAGGACAAAAATTAGATATTAAAGTAGTAGACTCAGGGAATGAAGCTTCGTTCAAAAACTCTTTGACACAGATTAATCCTGATAATACAGATCTTATTATCGGACCTTTCTTCAAATCCAATGTCATTGATGTTCTTGATTTCACCAAAAATCAAAAAATCCCGATTGTAGCACCATTTGCCAACTCTCCGGAACTCTATAACTACAGTAACCTTATTATTGTAGAAACCAATAATCAGACGTATGCTGATAAGATTGTAGAAGAAGTAAAAGCAGTGTATTCAGATCAGAAAATATATATAGTGGCAGATGCTAAAAAAGAAGATGCCAACTATATCAAAGCCGGACTTGAAAAAGCGGTGAAAAATCCTAATATCATTATTGTTAATTCGTCGGCAGATATTCAGCCGGATCAGAATATGATGACAGGACAGTCTGCACCGGTTATTGCCATTTTAGCAAATGATGATAATACTGCAGGAGATGCTTTTGCCAACAGAATGATTGCGATGTCTAAAGAAGTTCAGGGAATAAAAGCCTTCAGTATGTTCTATTCTCCTGTTTTTGAGAAGAAAGTGGATGAGCTGAGCCAGGCAAGTCTTGTATATCTGATGGATAGAAAGATCAATACAGACGGAAGCTTTGAGAAAGAAATTCTGGCTGCTTATAAAAGCAAATACTGCAAAACGCCACCGAAATATGCTATCGTAGGTTTTGATGTGGTAAATGACATGTTAACCAGAGAGAATAAAAAAGGAGAGATCTTTAAACAAATGAATAAAGTTCAGACTCAGCTTGCGACCAAATTTGAGTTTGTAAAATCTAAAGCTAACGGTGCTTATGTAAATACAGGTTACAGAGTAATCAGGTTAGTACAATAAATGATTTATAGCACTTAAAACGAATATTGTTAACATTATAGTTATATTTGCATAATATTTAATTCAATACATGAAAGCACTTGTATTTCCAGGGCAGGGTTCTCAGTTCGTAGGAATGGGAAAAGAATTGTATGATTCTAGAAAAGATATTAAAGATCTGATGGAATCTGCCAATGAAATTTTAGGTTTCGACATTCTTTCCATTATGTTTAACGGTACGGATGCGGATCTTAAGAAAACAGAGGTTACCCAGCCTTCAATATTTATACATTCAGTAGCAGCATTAAAAGCCGTAAATGGTCTTGGTGCTGAAATGGTAGCAGGACACTCTTTGGGAGAGTTCTCAGCTTTGGTTGCCAACGGAGTTTTATCCTTTGATGACGGTTTGAAATTAGTTTCTGAAAGAGCGAAAGCGATGCAGGAAGCTTGTGACGCCAATCCAAGTTCTATGGCTGCAATCTTAGGATTGGATGATGCCAAGGTTGAAGAAATCTGTGCACAGATTAGCGGGGTTGTTGTTCCTGCTAACTATAACTGTCCGGGACAATTGGTTATTTCAGGGGAAACTCCTGCAGTAGAAGAAGCTTGTATAAAGCTGAAAGAAGCAGGCGCTAAAAGAGCATTGCTGTTACCGGTAAACGGAGCTTTCCACTCACCATTGATGCAGCCTGCACAGGAGAGACTGGCAGCAGCTATCGAAAAGACAAAATTCAGAAAAGCAACTATTCCTGTATACCAGAATATTACGACTACGGCGGTAACCAATCCTGATGAGATCAAGCAAAACCTGATCGCTCAGCTTACCGGTCCTGTAAAATGGACTCAATCTGTTCAGAATATGATTAAAGATGGTGCCTCTAACTTTGTGGAAGTAGGACCAGGAAAAACCCTTCAGGGATTGATCAAAAAAATTGACGGATCTGTAGAAGCAACTTCTGCAATCTAAATAAAAAAAATATGAGCGCGATCTTTTCACCGGGCAAGCTTATGCTTACTTCAGAATATTTCGCAATCGATGGAGCTCTTGTCTTAGCGGTACCTACCAGGCTGGGACAAGAGTTTTTCTTTGAAGAAAAAGAAGATGGAAAATCTCTTATTCTTTGGGAAGCCTATCATCAGAATACATTATGGTTAAAAGCTGTCATTGATTATAAAAACTGGCAGATCTTAGAAACCAATATTCCATCAAGCGCTGAATTTATCACCAAAACATTACAAAATGTTCAGCTGCTTTCTGACAGTAAATTCAAAACTGATCTTACTTACCATTTAAAAACCAATCTTCAGTTTCCAGCGGATTATGGGCTTGGGAGCAGTTCCACCCTGATGAATAACCTGGCGGAATGGGCTGAAATAGATCCTTTTCATCTTAACACCATCAGTTTGGGAGGCAGTGGATACGATATCGCTGTAGCGAAAGAAAAATCTGCAGTGCTTTTCCAAAGTAAACCTGAGATAAGATATGAGAAAGTAGATTTTAATCCGTCCTTTAAAAATGAACTGATTTTTATTCATTTAAATCAGAAGCAGGATAGTAGGGAAGGAATCAATTTTTACAAATCAAAAAAGAAGTCCCCGGAATTGGTTGATGAATTTTCGGATATCACAAAGAAAATTATGTTATGCAATGAATTGGAAAATTTTTCTGAATTAATGATGATTCATGAGCGGAAAATTGCCGATTTTCTTGAAATTCTCACAGTTAGAGAAAAATTTTTCCCAGATTGCCCTTCATTTGTCAAAAGTTTAGGTGCATGGGGTGGAGATTTTGTGATGAGTGCGAAATTTGGGGACTATAAGAACTATTTTTGGGAGAAAGGTTTTACGACCGTTTTTGAATGGGATAATATAATTGGTTTATAATCAATATATTACAATCCTGTTTTTTTATTTGCCATTCTGACTTATATCAGTATATTTAAACCACCTTTAACAAATAATTAATATTATTTTTGTTGAAAGCAATAAAGAAATAGAAAATATAAGTAAAATGAAAAACACTAAAATCATCCAGGATTTAGAGAAATTAGGGATTAAAGGAAACTATGAAGTAGTGTATAATCCTTCTTACGAAGAATTATATCAGGCTGAAGTTTCTCCTGAAAATCAGGGGTTTGAGAAAGCTGAGCTTACAGAATCAGGCGCAGTATCAGTAAAAACAGGAATTTTCACAGGTCGTTCACCTAAAGACAGATATATTGTTCAGGATGATGTTACAAGAGATACAATTTTCTGGGATGGTAAAGTAAACTTACCTACAACTGCAGAAATTTTCGGGTCTTGTAAAGAACTAGTGCTGAACCAGCTTGCCGGATCTAAAAAGATTTATGTAGTAGATACATTCTGCGGAACGAATGCGGATACGAGACTTAAAGTAAGATTCATCGTTGAAGTGGCTTGGCAGGCACATTTTGTTACTAATATGTTCATTCGTCCTTCTCACTATGAGCTTGAAAACTTTGGCGAGCCGGATTTCACAGTAATCAACGGATCAAAGACTACCAACCCGAACTGGGAAGCTCAGGGATTAAACTCTGAAAACTTCATCATGTTCAACCTTACTGAAAAACTACAGATTATCGGAGGTACATGGTACGGAGGTGAAATGAAGAAAGGAATGTTTGCTATGATGAATTACTATCTTCCATTAAAAGGTATGGCTTCTATGCACTGTTCTGCTAACGTAGGAGAAAAAGGGGATGTAGCTTTATTCTTTGGTCTTTCAGGAACTGGTAAAACAACTTTATCGGCAGATCCTAAAAGATACCTTATCGGTGACGATGAGCACGGATGGGATAACAATGGAGTATTCAACTATGAAGGCGGATGCTACGCTAAAGTTATCGACTTATCCGCTGAAAAAGAACCGGATATTTTCGCTGCCATCAAGAGAGATGCACTTCTTGAAAACGTTGTTGTTAACAATGGAGTAGCAGATTATACAGATGGATCTATCACTGAGAACACAAGAGTTTCTTATCCAATCTATCATATCAACAAAATTGTATTGCCTTCTAAAGCAGGTCATGCCAAAAAGATTGTTTATCTTTCTGCAGATGCATTCGGAGTACTTCCTCCGGTTTCTATCCTGAATGAAGATCAGGCTCAATACCACTTCCTTTGCGGTTATACCTCAAAATTAGCTGGAACTGAAAGAGGAATTACTGAACCTCAGCCATCTTTCTCTCCAGCATTTGGTGAAGCATTCCTTACATTGCACCCAACAATGTATTCTAAAACATTAATCGGTAAAATGAAGGAGCACGGAGCTAAAGCTTATCTGGTGAACACAGGTTGGAATGGTACCGGAAAGAGAATTTCTCTGAAAGATACCAGAGCAATCATTGATGCCATCATTGACGGTTCTATTGATAATGCTCCTAAAACTCAGGTTCCGATCATGAACCTTGAAATTCCTACTGAATTACCAAATGTTTCTACAGGTATTTTAGATCCTAGAGATACCTATGAAAGTGCTTCAGAATGGGAAGAAAAAGCAAAAGATCTTGCTTCAAGATATATCAAGAATTTTGAGCAGTACTGTAATACTGAAGAAGGTAAGAAATTAGTTGCTTCAGGACCTCAATTGCAGGAACAGACTATCTAATAGTTACCAATCAACATACAAAAAGCCTCATCACTGATGAGGCTTTCTTATTAGTATTTTTTACAACTTTCAATCAATTCATTCTGTTCATCCAGTTTCAGGACTGTTGATTTGATTGATTCTTCAGTCAGATATTTTATAATCATAAAATGCTTTGAAGAAAAGTAAGACTTTCCGTCCAATATTTTATTTAAATACTTTGGAGTAGTGAAGGTCATCCAATATTTTGTTTTGTCAGAAAATTCAATGGTGACTTCTATTGCAGATTCAGTATCCTCTACTATTTCATCATCAATATGAATGGAAATAATTTCCGGTTCTTTCTCCAAGCAGAAATAAAACTTAGAATACCATCTGAGCTTTCCTTCATCATTCCAGATTCTTATATTTTCAGCATTTATTTCTTCAACGATATAAGATTTTCTTTTTGTTAATTGTCTGGAATTTACCCCAATGCTTTTACAGTAAATCTTATCCTTTATCTTCATAAATTATTTTTCATAATCATCTATGAAAATCTGTGAAATCCGTGGTTAAATAAAAAAGTATAAGTTATTTTAAACTTAATAAGGCCAACCGATACCCATCCATTCCAAAGCCTGATAAGACTGCATCCGTATTAGCTGCTGTTACAGATTTCTGTCTGAATTCCTCTCTTTTATAGATATTGCTGATATGAACTTCTACTTTAGGTTTTCTGATATTTTTTAAACAGTCTGCAATCGCATATGAATAGTGAGTGTAAGCCCCGGGATTGATCACTACTGCATCGAAGTCATCTTCCTGAAGCCTGTTGATAAGTTCTCCCTCAATATTAGACTGATAATATTTTAATTCATGAGTCTGAAACTCGGATTTTAAATTTTCCAAATAACTTTCCATAGAAACACTTCCATAGATTTCCGGTTCTCTTGTGCCCAACAGATTGAGGTTAGGGCCATTGATGATTAAAACTTTCATTCTATAAAATTAAAAAGTTTTTTTAATTAATTACATAAAAATTAAGTGATGCTGAATTTTTATTCCATTGAATTATTGATAATGATATTTGTCATGTGTGAAAAAATGATAACAGTCGCAACTCCTTATTGTAATGGGTTTTATTAAAATTTTATGTTAATTATTAAAATATTATCATGAAAAATAAATAAGTCTACTTGTTTTGTAGACTAAAAGTTTTTAGCTTTGCAACCATATTTCGATCGGCTTATAAAGAAAGATGGAGGGAACTGACCCTGTGAAGTCTTAACAACCTACCCTTAGGGCAAGGTGTTACATTCAGCCTTTTAAGGAAAAATAAGCATTTGGTTTATCGTATTTATCGATGCCCTTTGCTGACTTTTCTGCAAAGGGCAAAATTTTAATATATGGTAAATAAAATTGATTATGATTAGTAAAAATTTATTTAATTCTAAAGCCTGGATACCTTCGGTTGCTGCTTTTTTTCTTGGAGTCACCAGTGTAAGTGCACAGAATTCCAGGGCGAAAAAAGATAGTCTTCATGAAAAGGAGCTTGATGAAGTAGTTGTGGTAGCTTATGGAAAAGCAAAAAGAAACAGCTATACCGGTTCTGTAGCCACCATTTCCAGTGATAAAATCAATAACAGACCTGTAACCAATATTACCAAAGCATTGGAAGGGCAGGTTGCAGGGATTCAGACGACCAGTGCCTCAGGGCAGCCGGGTGCGGTTTCTACTATCAGAATCAGAGGAATCGGTTCTATCAGTGCTTCCAGTGATCCTTTATATGTAGTGGATGGAATTCCTTTTGACGGAAATATTAACTCTATCAGCCCAAGTGATATTGAATCCATCAGTGTTTTGAAAGACGCTACAGCAAGTGCTTTGTATGGCTCAAGAGGGGCAAACGGAATTATCATCATCACTACAAAATCAGGAAAAAAAGGAGACGCAAAAGTTAATTTTAATATCAGCCAGGGATTCTCAGGAAGAGCTGTCAAAGATTATGAACAGGTAAACACAGATCAGTACTTTCAATTATATTGGGAAGCATTACGAAACGGATATCAGTCTGGTAAAGTTTCTTCTCAGCAGGCCGCTCAGATGGCAACAGATAATCTTGTTTCTACCCTTGGGATCAATCCCTATGGAACTGCTTATCCAAAACCGGTAGGAACAGATGGAAAACTATTACCGGGAGCATCACCACTCTGGAATGACGACTGGAGAGATATTTTACAGAGAGTGGCCTCAAGAAACCAGATGGATCTTGATATCAGCGGAGGAAGTGAGAAAAGTAATTACTTCTTTTCCCTTGGTTATCTGGACGACAAAGGTATGGCCATTGAATCTGGTTTTAAAAGATATAATACCAGGCTGAAAATTAATTCCGAAGTTAAAAAATGGCTGAATGTTGGAGTAAATTTAAGCTATACGAACAGTATTCAGCAGGCGCCTACTTCTTCGGATTCAAAAGCGAGTAATATCATCAATGCGGCAAGATTCATTCCTTCATTCTATCCTTATTATGAAAGAAATGCAGACGGCACTTACGTTTTGGATGCCGACGGAAATCCGATCTATGATTTTGGAAAATACAGGCCTACGAATGCACTTCAGAACCAAAATGCGGCTGCAACGTTGCCATTGGACAAAAACGAAAATAAAGAAGATAACTTTTCAGGGAAAGGATTCATGGAATTCACTTTCTTGCCGGAGTTAAAATTCAAAACAAGCTTCTCTGTTGATCTGGTGAATTATAACGGACATTATTATTCAAATCCATTACTTGGGCAAGGTGCTGAAATTGGAGGTTCGGTGACGAAGACCAATACCAGAACACTTTCCTATACAACCAGCAATATTCTGACGTATGATAAAAAGTTTGGAAAGCATCACGTTAATGCATTAGCAGGTCATGAATTCTACAAATACGATTATCAGACGATTTCAGGAACGAGAAGTCAGTTTTCACTGCCTTATTACTATGAGCCGGATGCTGCTTCTCTGCTGGGAAGTTTCAGTGGAAACAGTAATAAATTAAGCTTATTGAGTTTCCTTGGAAAAGTAGAGTATGACTACAATAATACTTACTTTTTATCTGCATCGGGAAGAGCAGACAGTTCTTCAAGATTTGCGAAAGATAACAGATGGGGCAGGTTTTGGTCAGTGGGAGGTTCGTGGAAAATTTCGAATGAGGAATTTATTAAAAGCCTGAATGTTTTCAATCAGTTGACATTGCGTGCCAGTTACGGAGGTCAGGGGAATGATAAATTACTTAGACCCAACGGACAACCGCTTTATTACGCTTATCAGGAGCTGTACAGATTTATCAGTCTTGGTGGAGAACCGGGAACAACATTGGAGAAAACATCTACCAATAATGTGAAATGGGAAACCAACCTTAACTTAAACGTAGGATTGGAATTCGCTATTTTGAATAACAGAGTTAAAGGGAATATCGAATACTTCAAAAGAAAAAGCCAGGATCTTCTGTTTAATATGCCGGTGGCACCATCGTTGGGTATCAGTGATTATCCTGCCAATATCGGAACCATTCAGAATACAGGATTTGAATTTTCACTATTCACAACCCCTGTTAAAACTGAGGATTTCCAATGGAATGTTGATGTTAACCTAAGCACTTTAAACAACAAAGTAACCAAATTACCGGGAGGTTCTCTTGTGGTGGGAACAAAGTTATTAACGGTAGGAGGTTCTGTATATGATTTCTTTATTCCGGAATGGGTGGGTGTAGATCCAGGCAATGGAAAGCCATTGTGGAAAACAGTTTCTACTGATGCCAGCGGAAACTCAGTGGAAGGAACGACTTCAGAATACTCAAAAGCAACAAAACTATTGCAAGGTTCTGCATTGCCTAAACTGACAGGTGGAATCAGCACAAGTATCACCTATAAGAATTTTGATTTTTCAGGATTACTGACCTTCAAAATCGGAGGGAAAATTCTGGATACTGATTATACTTCTATCATGCATAACGGAAGTGCCGGAGGACGTGCGTGGAGTTCTGAAATCCTGAACAGGTGGACACCGGATAATCCATATACAGATGTTCCCGCATTGAGCACAACAACAAATAACTGGACATCAACGTCTTCAAGATTCCTGTATTCAGGTACTTATGCAAGACTTAAAAATGTAAGCTTAGGATATACACTCCCTGAAGATTATTTTGAGAAAATAGGATTGAAAAAATTCAGAATTTATATCCAGGCAGAAAACCTTCTCACATTCTATAAACATAAAGGAATGGATCCTGAGCAGGCTTTGGACGGAACCACGTATTACAGATATCCTGCCATGAGAACAATTACTTTTGGTCTTCAGGCAACGCTTTAACCTTTTAAAATTGAAACAATGAAACAATTAAAATATATATCATTTGCTCTTATCGGATTTTTGTCGTTGGCAAGCTGCGAAAGCGAGCTGGATACAGCTCCGACTGATCAGGCCAGCAGTGTAGAAGTTTTCAAAACAGCCGAAAGTGCTGAGACGGTAGTGAACGGTACCTGGGCAAAATTTAATAATGACGGAACAACCTATGCCAATATCGGGTATTCCACTGTGTTGAGAGCCAGTGATGCCATGGGAAGTGATGTAGCAGTATTGACGAATAAATATGGTTTCGCTTCTACCTATGCCTTTACAGAAATGGTGAACAGTACAGCAAGCCGCCCGCTGTTTATCTGGACTATGTTGTATTCCACCATCAATAATATGAATAATGTGATTACAAGAATTGATGGAACGGAAGGCAGTCAGGAGAAAAAGGATCAGGTGAAAGGACAGGCAAAAGCCTTACGTGCTTTCTGTTACCTGAATCTGGCGAGTTTTTACCAGTTCAGCTATCTTAAAGACAAATCAGCGTTGACAGCCCCGATTTATACAGAACCTTCCACAACAAGCACAGTAGGGAAGAAGAGAGCAAGCCTTGAAGAAATTTATACTTTGATTAAAAGTGATCTTACCGACGCCGATAACCTGTTGAAAAATTATACAAGAAATAATAAGGATAAGATCAACCGTTCTGTGGTAAACGGACTTTTAGCAAGAACTTACCTGAATACAGGAGAATGGAGCAAAGCTTCAGCATCAGCAAAAATCGCAAGGGAAGGATTTTCTCTTATGGCTCCGGAAAAATATAAGGATGGTTTCAATGATATCAACAACGCAGAATGGATCTGGGGACATGCACAGACCCAGGAACAGTCTGATGAAAGTTATGCCTTCCATTATCTGGATGTATCTTCCTCAGGAAGTTATTATTACAGCTTTATGGCAGATCCTTATTTTAAAGACCTTTTTGATACTAATGATATCAGATCTCAATTGTTTTCATGGGACGGACAGAAAGGTAGAGAAGGATTGCTGAGGTATGCCAAGTTTAAATTTAAACCAACCCTTATCGCAGATATTGTGTACATGAGAGCTGCGGAAATGTACCTGATCGAAGCGGAAGCGGAAGCCAGAAACGGAAATGTTTCTCAAGCGGTAGCAGTCTTGAACCAGTTGAAATCTGCCAGAAATGCCAATATTTATAATGGTTCATTAACACAGAATGCGGTAGTAGATGCCGTTCTGATTGAAAGAAGAAAAGAATTATTCGGAGAAGGATTTTCCCTTTCAGATATTATCAGAACGCAAGGGACGGTAGTAAGAAAACCGTTTGTAGATGCTGACGGCAAACCGATAAAAGTTCAGGTAACTACACCGGACGGTACCGTGAAAACCGTAGACGGTAAAGGACATTCTGTTCTTGATTTTCCGGATAAATCTGCTTTTACACCCAATAGTAATTATTATTTATTCAGTATTCCACAAAGAGAATTTGAGAATAACCCGAATTTATAAGATATAGTCCATAATTAGATTGATTTTTTTAAGCCACTGCTTTTGCGGTGGTTTTTTTGACTAGTCCTGAAAAAGGTTGACTAGTTTAATATTTCAAATATACTTAAATCAGAGTAGGAATTTTCCTATTCTGATTTTGTTTTTTGTATGTTTTTAATTTCACGTTAT
>NZ_SCNC01000039.1:0-18432 GCF_005503635.1 Chryseobacterium sp. 2VB | reverse complement strand
ACGAACTTCCTTTTTCCACTACAAAGAAAATTTTAGCACCACTATAAATTTGCAGTATACAAAAGATAACAATTAAATAAAAATAACAATAAAATATTACTGCCATGACAAAACTAATTACAATCACAGCCTTAACTATTGGAGCAATCATATTTGGAACTAATAATGTTCAAGCTCAAAATACAACCGCAACTACAACCGTAAACATCACCCTGAATGATGTCATCTCTATCGATGCAGGAAGTACAGCCATTGGTAATACGGTAGATTTTAACTACGTTACTGCAGCAGACTACAACTCTGATCAGACGATTACTAAAGCGAACTCTTTAAAAGTTACTTCCACAAAGAACTTTAATGTTAAAGTAAAAGCAGGAGGCGCTAATTTTATGAATGGAACGAACTTAATTCCTGTCAATGTTCTGACGATCAAAGCAGCTACAGCAGCCGGAACCATGGGCGGAACAAAAAATACTGTAGTTTTATCTGCAACGGATCAGAATTTAGTTACCAACGCTCCTCTTGGAAGTGCCTTAACATTGAACCTGGACTATACTATTCCAGCGGCAAAATCATCATCTTCTGATATTTTAGGTAAACCAGCCGGAACTTATACGCAAACAGTAACTTATACCGCGACGGCTTTATAATAAAAAATACATCAATTTTACAAAAAAAAAACACATCAATATATATGCCCTCAGTACCTGAAAAGTACTGAGGGTTTTTCTATTTATTATGTGAATAAACTGTGTAGTGATTTTACTACATGAACTTCCTTTTTCCACTACAAAGAAACTTTTAGTACCACTATAAATTTGCAGTATACAAAAGATAATAATTAAATAAAAATAACAATAAAATATTACTGCCATGACAAAAGTAATTACAATCACAGCCTTAACTATTGGAGCAATCATATTTGGAACTAATAATGTTCAAGCTCAAAATACAACCGCAACCACAACTGTAAACATTACCCTGAATGATGTCATCTCTATCGATGCAGGAAGTACAGCAATTGGTGGTATAGTTGCCTTTAACTATGTTACTGCAGCAGACTACAACTCTAATCAGACAATTACCAAAGCGAATTCTTTAAAAGTTACTTCCACAAAGAACTTTAATGTAAAGGTAAAAGCAGGGGGACCGAATTTCGTCAATGGTTCAAACTCAATCCCAGTGGATGTTTTGACAATCAAAGCTGCAGAAGCTCCCGGAAGTATGGGCGGAACAAAAAACGACGTGGTTTTATCTCCAGGAGAAAGAACTTTAGTATCCAATGCTCCTCTCGGAAGTGCCTTAACACTGAATCTGGACTACACCATCCCGGCAGCAAAATCATCATCTTCAGATATTTTAGGTAAACCGGCCGGAACTTATATACAAACAGTAACGTATACCGCGACTGCTTTATAATAAAAATTTTAGTTTAAAAGGTTCCTTTTGCTATGTTTTCAGTAGTTTTGGGAATCTTTTATTATTAAACTATTTACGCCATGCACAAATTCATTCCCCTTTTCATTTTCTTTATCCTTACAGGATCTTCTTCACTTCTGGCACAAAGTATTTCTATGTCGCCTACACGTTTGTTTTTTACCGGCAATCCGGGAGAAAAAGTAACAAAAACAGTCACGCTTCAGAACAGCTCGGATAAGGATTATGTCTTTAATCTCAACTCTAAAGACTGGTTCAGAGAAGAAGACGGAAATAAGGTTTATCTTGAAGCAGGCAGTTCAAAAACGTCTAATGCTTCCTGGGTATCTACCTTAGAAAACACTGTAACAGTTCCTGCGAAAAGTACAAAGGAGATTGCAGTAACCATGCAGATTCCTGCAAACGCATCACAATCTGCCGTTACGAACAGTATGTTGTTTTTTACCCAGCTTCCTCAGCAGGCAGATAAGGCACGTGTTCAGAACGGTATTGGTATTATCACCTTATTTGAGGTGGGACTTCACATCTTTTATACTCCACCGGGAAACCATGTAAAAAGTCTGGATATTACCAATATTGCAGAGGTGAACAATGAAAATGCAGCGAACAGAAAAGTCGCAGTAAGCATTCACAATGATGGAAACACCATCAATGATGCTACCGTTGAGTTTGAACTCACCAACACAGACAATGGCAAAGAAATAAAATTACCCGCAATTTCAATCTCCATGCTTCCGGATACCAATCAGGTCGTTCAGTTTTCTCTACCGGAGAACATTTCAGGGAACTTTCTTGGCGTGGTTATCGTCAAAATGGCAGAATCCAATGATTTACGTGTAGGAGAAAAAAACTTTAAATTTTAATAGTAAGCCTTGAAACCACAGAATGGAATATCAATCTCAGTACTAAGAAGAACAATCTTATTTTTTGTATTTGTTCTTCTGCACTTTTCGTGGGCCTTTGCGCAGGAAAAGAAAGATATACAAATCCATTTTGAAAACGACAGTTTAGCTGTTGAAAAAGGTTCTACCTTTACTAATTTCCTGGTCATTGAGAATAAAAGTTCTGAAGAGATTATTATTCAGAATATTATTCCTCAGGAAAACTATCCGGGGTTGCTTTTCTATCCCAAAAATGGCTTTACCTTAGGTGCTGGTCAGTCTAAAAATCTTCCTGTGAAACTGATTGCCAACGTGGATTTTATGAAACTTAGATCCAATAAGATCCAATTCCAGGTTTCTTACGCCACTCCAACGGTCACCAGAGCTGAAAGCGCCTCGTTCTTCGTTGCTAAAGGCGAAAACAAAAACATTGCAATTTATACCGCTACATACGAAAATTTCATTAACCCTGCTATGCCTCAATCCTCAATTCTGCTGACTGTAGAAAATCAGGGGTATAGTAAACGCACCGTTAAGATTGATTTGCAATCCATTCCTGATGGTTTGGAAATTTTGCCAAAACAACAGACTGTATCCCTGGAAGGTTTGGAAAAACAAACCGTTGAGATCAAAATTGCAGTCAGAAAACAGAATACACTTTATCCGGAATTTAATATTAATGCAATTGTCACAGACCTTCTTGATAATAAAATCGTGGGAAGCAACACGCTCTATTTAGTCATTTTATCACATAACAGACAGATTGCCCGTGGAAATGAAGCGGTGAGCGGAAGTAACTTTGCGGAAATGAGCTATAATGAAAACAGTTCAGGTTTCAATTATCTCCAGTTGAGGGGAAACACAGCATTTCGTGTTACTGATAATGTAAAATCGCGCTTCAATATCGGTGCAGATTACTATGTTGAAGACGGCCGTTATAATCTGTATGATACCTGGCTGGAACTGGAGAGAAAAAATACGGTATTACGCTTGGGAAATGTTAACAGCAGCGATTACGATTACCCGGTTTTCGGAAGAGGCGGGAAGGTTTCTACCAGATTTGGTAACAATAATCAGATTGAAGTTCTTGCGCTGGAAAATAATTATAATCTGTATGGCACTTTTTTCCAGCAAACAGAAGGATCTACCATGGTGGGTACAAAATATGCTTTTGGGAATGCTAAATCTTTTAATGGGAAAGTGTCTTATATATTCGACCATGATCCGCGCTTTAACGTAGATACGCAGGTAGCGAATGCGGTAACGTCATTGTTAATTAATGATAAACACACTATCCGCACGGAGGTAGGAGTGAGCCATGAAAAAGGTCTTTTGAACAACGATGAAAATGCAGGAGCATTAATGGGAGCCAATTACGAGGGGAAAATAGGGAAATGGGATATACAGTCTTTCAATTCCTTTGCCACCAAAAGTTATGCAGGGATCAAAAGGGGATCCTTTTTCTCAAATCAGCGGATCGGCCGTCAATTTTCTGCTGCTCAGCGCGCTTTTATACAATATCAGAACTCGCAGATAGAGCCTGAGTTCCTGAGTTTCCAGAGCGAGCCAATCCAACCTGGGAACACCGCTAATTTGCGTTATTATTTCAACAGTACAGAAGCTTTGGGACTAGGGTATCAGTTTTCTTTAAAAAAATGGAATTTTCTACTGTCTCCAAAGGTTGAAAAACAAAAAACAGCTAATTTTTACACATCACAGGAACTTTTTTCCTATAGGTTGGAAGTCAATGTCAGTACTACTTTAGGTGCTCACGGATTGAACCTTACGGCGGAATATTCTTATTCAAAAGAGAATGATAAACCAGACTGGTTCAACAGTTTGAAAACAACCTTGTCTTACAGATATAAGTCATTTTCCCTCAACGGAACGGCCCAATGGAACGCAACAAGTGTCTTTGATCTAAATTCTTATTATAATGTAAACCGTAATTTCGCCAACTACAATGTTTACGCCTCCTATAATTTCCAGATGTTTAATCATAATCTGACGGGATCTTTTTCAGCAGGGACCTTCTATTCGGAACTTTATAAAAATTTAAACAGCAATATCACCGGTAATCTGGAATATAAGATTTCGCCTTCCTGGTCCACCACAGGGTATTTTAATCTTTCCGGGTATAAATCTACCGCTGAATATGCAACCAGCGGCAGTTATTACCAGTTCAGAGCGGGGATTAAAAAATATTTTACCACAGCAACAGCTCTCGGAAATTATAAAGTGGCTTTCCAGTTCTTTGAAGATAAAAATTTCAATGGACTTCTGGAGTCCGGCGAAGCAGTACTTGCTAATGAAATTGTAAAACTGGACAATTATGTAGCGATGACGGATAAGAATGGAAAAGTAGTCTTTCAGAATGTGCCAGAAGGTACTTACACATTGAAAGTAAACGAAAATGCAGGTGCCCGGTTGATGATGGATCCTTCCATTATGGTCCATAACAATATTAACCGCAAAGTGGGCCTGGTAAAAAACACCAGGGTAAGCGGGAAATTAACAGAGATCAGACAAGCTTACGATGTTTTGGAAACGGATGTAACAGGAATAGTGGTGTATGCAAAAGGTGAAGATGGTGCAATTTATACTGCTGTGGTTAACCAAAGAAATGAGTTTGAGTTTTTCCTGAAAGATGGAAAATACAACCTCTATATTGAAAATGACAAATACAGCTATACACAACCTACCCAAACGATTCTGGTAACAAAAGAAGGGTATTCAAAAACCGTGGTTTTTGAATATAAGAAGAAAGACACCACCATTAAGGTGAAAAAGTTTTAAATTTAAAAGTATGAAAAAGATGAGGGCTTTTCTAACAGGAATTTTTACCGTGTTCTGCGGGTCTGCAGCCACGAAAGCTCAGGATGTGTACCTGTCGGTTCCTGAAAGTAATATTTTTAACAGGACCGAATTTACCTCAGTACCTACAAGGGTAATGACGAACACCAACAGAACCAACTGGGATTATGCCTTTTTGGGATTACTCCCAACCGCTCCTACATTTACCTCTGTTTCCGGGCCAAATTTTACTCATTCTTCTTCCTCACTTACATTACCCGCATCCACGCTTCTGTGGCAGCTGGAAAGTATGGGCGGGCAGCTGCCCTATACCGGACTTTCAGGTTATTTACCAGGTTTTCAGTCGTTCAGTACAAGCGCTGTAAAATGGTTTGAACCGCCATCGATCAGTATCGGTGGAGGGTTCAACCGGGGAAACATCAATTTTACATTTAAAATTCCTGCCTCACAATTTACAGCCAATGCCTTCCGTGCCGGGAATTACTCCATGGATATCACTCAGAATTATAATGACTTCACGCCCCGTAATTTTAAAACAATTTTAGTCATTCCTTCATCTATACGATGGGTTGCAAACTCTTTAACAAAATATATAGAAATCTCATCTTTAAATGACTACCGCGGTACAGGCACGCGGGTATGGGATTTGGGAAATACGGAAATCGCGAATACGGTTGATTTTAATTTTTGGGCGAAAGCTGCTTCCGCAAATGTCCAGTTCACGTCCTCTAAAGGTGTTCCGGGAACCAGAAATATTGCCAGCATTAAATTGGGGAGTAACGGATCTGCACTTACCACCAAGGCCTTAGCTGCCGATTTTCAGAATTTTTCGGCTGCTAACTTCAGTGTTGTAGCGGGAAACAGGAACAGTTTTATCCCCCAGCTTTATGTCTCTGCTGAAGATTTTAAAAACTTCTTTTTTGAAGCCGGAACCTATACGTTTGAATTGAACTTCAATGCCAGAAGTACAGATAACTCCATTAACAGCTTGCAAAATACGGCTGTTCAGCTAAAGGTGCTTCCTCTGTCGGAGATCACCATTCCCAGTTCCGGGCGCAATGTCAACTTCAATTTTAATACCGCTGCCCATTACACGGATGGTCAGTCACAAATGATTCCCAACCAGATTATGTTGTCTAATAATGAAAATTTTGAGCTCTATGTAAAATCGGACGAAAATTATTTCAAGAAAGGCGGTTTACAGACCAACATTAATTCCAATATATTACAAATTGGTGTGGATGGAAGTTCTGTAAGTGTACCTTTATCCAAAACTCCTCAAAAAATACTCTTTAACGGAGCTCCGGTTCTGGACCGCGGACTAAATGTAAGATACACCATTTCGCCTGCGGGTGCCCAAAGTTTGGTAGGGAAGGAAAATACCACTTACTCTGTCAATGTGTATTATAGTTTTACGGCAATTTAACCCTACTTTCTGAAATAGTTTCCTTCATCAGCCCTATATTTTTAGTACCTGTGGATGTATTTTGGTAGTCTGGCTATCAATGATTGCCACTTCAGGCTGCCATTTTTATCCTGCATCATTCATCTTTTTGTGATCAGTAATCTGTTGATACTGTTCTATATTTACCTTTTTCTCTATTTTCGATACTACCGGTAAAAAGTCTGCCAGAGTCAAAATTCTCATGGAATCTGACACAGTCTTTTTTGTGAGATAAAACAGGACCTGTATTATTTCAGGTAAATCCCATTTGATTTTTTTTCACTAATATGATATTTTTTATAACTTGCCAGCTCCTGGAAGAAAGGTCTGAACTATATGTTTTTATTCGTATTTAAACAATATAACTCTTTCTGCCTTCTTTCAAAAAACAATTCAAACAGCTTCTAACCGTGATACTGAATTTATGAATGATTTTATCAACGAACTACAATTAAAAATCGAAAGACTTGAAAACGAAATTAATTTCAAGAACGGACTGATTTCGATATTGTCTCATGACTCAAAAGAACTGTTTGGAACCTTTCTGTGGCTTATCGAAGAGCTGGAGCAAAAGACTATAAGTGAGGAAGATTTTTTTAAGTTATTGCCGCAGATAAAACGTGATGCCCGGAAGAATCTGCAAACGATTCAGGACAGCATTACCTGGCTAAAAACACAATATGGGGAATTTAAGATTAAACCCGTTACAATCATGGTGATGGACCTCTTTCACTATTTAGAAGAAAAATACACTGTTAAATTAAAAGAAAAAAACGTTAAATTTTATTTTAAAGGAGATCACAATGCATTTCTTACAAGCGATCGCCTGTTGCTCGAATATGTTTTGGATAAAATTTTTAACAACGCGGTAAAATACTCCTTGCCGGGTAAGGATATTTATTTTCAGGCCGTTACAGAAGGTGATCAGGTTGTACTTTCTGTAATTGATTCCGGAACCGGAATAAATGAAAAGTATTTATCGGGGATCTACAATTATGATAATCCCATATTTCTGGGAACTGCAGGCGAGAAAGGAGTTGGATTAAGTTTGAAAATTGTAAAAAAATTTATATCCTTGCTGCATGGAAACATCCAGATCATTTCCGCTGAAAATAAAGGTACTACGGTTTCTCTTTTTTTACGTAAATTTATAGAATGATGGGTTCAAAAGTAAACATTCGCATTGTTGTAGCAGACGATCATGGTATCGTCCGGATGGGTTTGATACAAACAATCAAACGATTCAGACCCGATGCCATAATTTCAGAAGTAGAGGATTATAAATCACTGTACAAATTGATTCTGAAAGAAGAATTCGATCTGGCCATTATGGACGTTAATATGCCCAATGGCACTGTTCAGGAAGCAATAGATTACATAAAATTACATCAACCTGAATTAAAAATTCTAATTTTTTCTTCACAGGATGAAGAGTTGTATGGAATGCGTTATCTGAAAATGGGAGCTGGCGGCTATCTAAGTAAGCTAAGCTCCACTGAAGTCATTGAAACTGCTTTGGCGGCGATGCTCAGTAAAGGACGGTATGTCAGTGATAATATAAAGGAAGCTATTTTTTTAGAATCCTTAAATGGCACGACGAAAAAATCTCCCTTTGAAGCGCTCTCAGACCGCGAATTGCAAATTGCCAATAAGCTTGCGGAAGGTCTTCCCCTCAAAGAAATTTCTAATCAGCTGAATCTCCATTCATCGACGATCAGCACTTACAAAAACAGGTTATTTGAAAAACTGAAAATACGATCCCTACCCGAATTGGTGGACATTCTCAGGCTGTATAATCAGTAAAAATGCTATCACAGAAGCTTTAGACTAAATAGTTGCAGACGGGCCACTTTTTGCTCCGGTTCGTAAGTTTTGGAACCTTAGAAGACATCTCTAAGGTCTGTGCTTTGAGTCATATATCGGTATATCATATCATTCTGTCTTTCAGGTTGATTTTTAATATGCTGTTTCATTTTCTTCCCTTGTCCCTGTTAACACAATTAAATAATAATACAACAATGTTGCTGTTGCATTAAGAATAGTATATTTTATCTTATTTTCTGATATCCTGAATGATTTTTAAAGAAGATCTTTTTCATTTACAATTTTTTCCGGCCAGGCAAAGCCTGCTCCTCCGTGCAGATATCTTTCCGTTTCGAGGTAAAAAGTATTCACTCCCTGTAGTCCCACTCCTGCATAATAAACGAATTGGTCTACGTGTTCCTGATATTCTCCAAACTCACGGTATTCGCTGTGTAAAGTCATGAAACCTGCCATTTCTTCGTTGTGAATACGAAAAGTTTCTGAACAGGCTTCTGCCAATGAAAGATTGTATTGTTGCTGTAAAACAAAAACGAGATTAAAAACCTCAGTTCCTTTCGCCATTTCTTTAGGCAGAGAATGAATATCGTTCTGCCATGCCACAGTTAAGGTCATATGAGATATCATTTTCTGAAAAACAATGTGTTCAAATATATGTTCAGGTAAAACGAGACCTGACTCTATCTCACCAAAAATCAGATACGGCCGCATAAGAACTGAATATTCGCGGATGGTTTTGAAAAGATGGAGTGATGGTGGCCGTTCAGCCTTCTTGTAAGGATATTCGAGCTCAATTCCATACCGGAACGATTGATAAAAATAATGTATGAAACGTTCTACCCATATCGCAGGCATTAATGCACGGAATTCGTCCCTTATTAATGCTATGTGTTGATAAAGTGCATTTTCTTCGGGTTTTGGCTGCTCTCCTCTGAGAATTGCTGTACATCGATTTCTCATTTGTTCCATTTCCTTGGGAGATGAGTGTTCTACCTGATCGTCGAGCGCAACATATTGCAGCATGAATCTATTGCAAGGGATACTTTGCTCATAAGTGAGGTCTGGCCACATACGCGCAGTACACATATGTAACCTCATTTTCTTGTATTTTTCACGTTGTTTTTCTGTCAGGAAAGTATAGTCGTTATCAATCCATCCTTCCATATCTTTTCCCATTTGTTCAGCATGCGGGCTGATAAGGTCCGGCCATGGATAATAGCCGCGTGGTAGGTAATCTTTTGAATGATATTCTTCGGGTTTCATTTTATTAAAGTTTAAGGTTGTTCTGGATTTACTTTTTTACAGCTTGTTTATATCTGATTTAATTTGTTTTTCATCTCTTCTGCATCCGGAAATTCCATGGCATTATAACGGGCTAATTTGGTAGAAATATTTTTCCAGCCGCTTAATACCATACTCATATAATGCACCCAGTTGACTACGGCATCCTGCCATTCTCCAAAATCCGGAAGAGAAGCCTGTAAGGTGATAAACTCTTTCAGGTCTTCATTATGGAGACGCAGATCCTCCAGACAGGCTTCTTTCAAAGACATTTGGCGTTCGTGCTGTATCACTTTCACAATATTGTAATAAATACTCTCTGTGGCTTCATCTTTCATTACAGACTGTACTTCATTGAAAAACGTTACCAGATGGCACGCTAATGCCTGTAGACGACGAATAACCGGATGGGCATGAATTTCAGGAGGCAGAATGACTCCGGTTTCAACTTCTGTAAGCTGCAGAAAAGGATACAGGCATATAGAATCTTCTCTCAGGGCAATACACTCGGTGATTGTTGGGAATGTTTTATTTTTTTTATACTGCACCTCTGTTTTTAATCCATTAAAGTACCTGCTGATCATTTGTGTGAACCGGGAAATTGATTCCTGTGGAATGAACTGCTGCAGTTCCTGCCTTAATGAGCCCAGCATTGAACCTAAGGGAATTGGAGACTGTGCCGCACTGAGTTCACCATTCAGAATTGCAATTGATTGCAAATGCACATAATCGATGTCATCAGGTTCACTTTCCTCATATAGATCATCATTGTACAAAGTCCAGAGCATAAGCCTGCAAATAGGTTTAAATCGTTCGGCTGATGCGGTAGGAAACCACTGCGCTGCAATGTGGGCCGTTTTTGTTTTTTTGTATTTCCTGCGGACATCAGGATTTTTTTCATAGAGCCAGAGATATTCTCCGTCGATCCATTGATGCTCTGTTATTTCCTGCAATTGATCTGCATAAGGATTTTTTAAAGTGGGAAACGGGTATCTGAACTTTCTGTGAAGCAGTTCAAGCGTGTTAAAATTTTCATTACTCATGATTATATGTTTTTAATGGTTTATTTTTTAGTTTATCATTTTTTAACTCAATAGAGGATATCATAAAAAATGATAAGCTTTGCCCAAAAAATGATATACAGTAAAACCAGCTGTATATCAAAAAGATACAATCGTAAATAATGAAATGAAGTTACAAATTAATTATAATTAAACTGTAATTTTATTTAAAAAATTACTGAGAGATCATTTAATTAGTGTGGGAATCAATTCCATTAGAGGTAAATAAACTGGTAACAGATCCTCTTGTTAGAAAGTAGCCAATTTCAGATGATAGTGGATTTTAACCCCGAAGTTTATATTTTTGTAATGCTATGCACAATCAGCTGAACCAACTTATTTCAAAAAATGTAAAACTCTCAGATTCAGAAAGAGAGCTTTGTAATCGGTATTTCGAACCTGTATTGTATCCAAAAAACAGAATAATTGAGGAAGAAGAAAAAATACCAAAGTACCTGTATTTTGTGGTTTCAGGTTTTGTGCGGCTGTTCCATTACAATGATAAAGGAGATGAAATAACCACCCATATCAACTGTCGTCCTGGCTTCATTACATCATATACCAACTTTGTCAATCAGAATAAATCTGAAGAAAATCTCGAGTGTATTACCGAATGTGAGCTTTTACGCATTACAAAGGCTGATCTCGATCTGCTTATCCGGCAGAGTCCTGCATTTAAAGATTTCAGTTTTTTCGTATTTCAGCAATCGTTGTCCTACAATGAAAAACGGGCAAAGGACCTTGCAACATTGACCGCTGAAAAGCGTTATTTAAAGTTGATAACGGAAAATCCTGAAATTCTGCATAATGTCCCGATGCAGTATATCGCTTCTTTTTTAGGGATGAATCCAAAAAGTTTGAGCCGTATCCGCAAGCAGATTATTAGGTAACATTTGTGAAGTGATTTTGAATGAGCAAAACTGAAATTTGCACTATCATTTAAAATCAAAAGATATGACAAGCAAAAACTTAGTATTGGTATCAGGTGCGAACGGTCATCTGGGCAATAATCTGGTAAGATTACTAATAAAAGAAGGATTTCATGTAAGGGCATCCGTTCGCAGTATCCAAAATAAAGAATGTTTCAGGGATCTGAACTGTGAAGTAGTTCAGGCTGACATTACGGACAAAGTTTCCTTTGTTAAGGCTCTTCAGGGGGTTCATACATTTTATGCTGTAGGTGCATCATTTAAATTGTGGGCTAAAGATCCAAAAAAGGAAATCTACGATGTCAATATGAACGGAACCCGAAATACGATTGAAGCCGCCGCAGAAGCGGGCGTGAAAAGAATCGTTTATGTAAGTTCCATTGCAGCTTTGGATTACACCCATCTTCCTGCTAAAGAAAGTAATGGGTATAATCCTGACCGCCGGGATATGTATTATAATTCGAAAAACGATGGTGAGAAACTGGCTTTTCAACTCGCTGAAGAATTAGGAATAGAACTGGTGTCCGTAATGCCGGGAGCAATGATAGGTGGCGAAGCATTTCTTCCTTTGAATGTGTCCTATGGTGTACTGAAGTTAATTTTAAATAAACAAATACCAATGGATACCCAAATAACCCTTAATTGGGTAGATGTAAAAGATGTTGCCGAAGGATGTTACCTTGCTGCTCAGAAAGGACGCTCAGGGGAACGGTATATCTTAGCTAATGAAAAATGTATGACTATTACCAATACTACCAGATTGGCTCAAAAGCTTTATCCTGAACTGAAAATCAAAGTGCCGGGTTCTGTTCCTAAATTTGTCCTCTATACCATTGCCGGATTCATGGAACTGTCAGCTAAAATTAGTGGAAAACCTCCTGTATTAACTACAAAGGATATTGCAATGTTTTCAGGACTACAACAGAATTTTGATATTTCCAAAGCCAGAAATGAATTGGGTTTTAATCCGAAAAATCCCGAACAGGCCATAAGAGAAGCTTTGTCCTATCTGATGGAGCATAAAAATTTGCTGTAATCACCAGTTTCGATGACAGAAATTCAATCTATTTAAAAATGGTTGGGAAAAGAGTAACTGTATTGTTGACTCAGACGGAGGGGGCATTTTTGAATACTTTTCCGTCTTTTTATTTTTAATGTATTGTTAATGTGAATGTATTTTCTTCAAATTCAAGTTTTTTGGCCAAAATCGATCGTTTTATAATGGTGAATGTTCGATGGAAATCCGGCTGCATAAAAATGGTTAATCCTTAGTTTATTTTATATGATCAGCATCATAAGATAAATACTATTATTCTGCTACATTTGTAATAATAAGATAAAAGAAAATAAGAAATAAGAATAGCAACCTCAACTAAAATTATCACCAGTTGTTAGAAACTTATTTTTATCAAATGGCAGAAAAGGAGCATATTATTACCTTTTGAAAGATGTATTCAACGACCGAAATAATAGATTATTGTTACCATTAAAAAACGATTATCACGGTTCTATGGCTAATAATATTGTGGTATTGCCAGTTAATGCATAACTGCATTATTCCCCTATGATTATGTCGAATATTCCCCACAGCGTTACATAGGGAGATACTGTATTCCCAATATAATTATACTTAACGCTTACATGCGAATACCTATATTTTCTATACCTCAAACTTTACCTTATTGCTACCAGCCTTACTTTATACAGGTCGGGGAAAATAAATTTGGTAGCTATTCGGAGTTGAAAATTACGAAATAATGTTCAGCAACCATGATTTTTATTCCTTCAGATAAAAATCAATCTGAGTTGTTTAAAATTTGCACTTAAAAAGACTGCCGGTTTTATTGAGATATTCATTCGTAACCATAACCAAAAAATTGAATAATATGATTATCGATGAAAATCTTTTGCTCGAAAATGGAGCAGTTTACGAAAATTATCCTGCAAAGGAAACTATTTATGAAATGGGAGGTATTCCCTATTATTATTTCCAGATTGTTACGGGAACAGTAGAATTAAATAATTATCATGAAGATGGTAAGGAATTTACCCTGAACATTATTTTTGAAGGTCAAAGCTTCGGAGAGTCTCTGCTTTTTGGAGATAAGAATTACCCGATGAATGCCGTTGCCCGAACCGATTGCAAAATTATCAGATTACCAAAATCCAACTTTTTTGATATATTGAGTAAAAATATGGAATTGGCTTTTACCATGTTCCGTTATCTTTCCGACCGGCTTTTTTATAAATATGTAATACTGTTTAGTAACTCAGCTACAGACCCGGTACCAAAAATAAAATCTTTACTGGATTATTACAAGGAAAATTCATTAAAGCAAAAATCTTATCCTTATCAGGTTCCGCTTACCAGACAGCAGATTGCCAATTTAACGGGTTTACGTGTCGAAACAGTAATACGGACTATTAAAAAGATGGCTGCGGATAATATTCTTAAACTTGATGGACGACGGATTTTGTACTGATCATTTAGAATAGTATTCTCAGCAGTTATACTTCAGATGTCCGATATAACAACTACCGGTTGTTAAATACAACTATAAATAGCGGTAAAACAACTCAAAGTATTCATCAATATAAGATATCCGACAGGTGCACTGATTATCTTTGTATCGTTAAATGAAATAAAAAACTTATCAATTATGAATACGAAGACATTAGGCAATAAAATAGCGATGGCCCGAAAAGAAAAAAATATGTCTCAGGCCCAGCTTGCCCAGCTCATCTATATTAGTCCGCAAGCCGTTGGAAAATGGGAAAGGGGAGAATCTGTTCCGGATATCCTAACCATCAACCAGCTTGCTGATATTTTAGATGTTGATCTCAACTATTTTTCAGAAAATTACCCATCTCAAAATGAAAGAGCAGATCATAAGAGTATGGGCCCAATAGAAAACTCAGCACCGTTTGATCAGGCTGATATACCAGAACAGCTTACTACATTCAAAGGCAGCAATCTTTCACAAACGGACTTTGCAGGCGTTACTGCACATCATACCAAATTTGTAGCCAATTCACTGTCTGGATCGGATTTTTCCGGGGCTGATCTTACCGGAAGCCTATTCAAAACCAGCGATGTGCGTGATTCCAATTTTGAAGAAACGAACCTGACAGACTGCAGCTTCTCTACACTGGATCTGGCAGGATCAGATTTTAATAAGGCTACTCTTATCCGGACTGAATTCAATAGAGTTGGGCTGGGGAAAGTAAAATTTACTGATTTAACAATGAAAGATGTAAAACTGAGAATGATTGATCTTAAAGACACCGTGTTCCAGAAATGTACTTTTGATGGTGTACATTTTAAATATTGTGATATACGGGAAATGTCTCTGGAGGATCTTACTTTCATTGGGGTAAGATTTGACAGGGTTTCATTGGAAGGCGTTACTTTTAAGGATTCAATATTAAATAATGTATCTTTCATTCCTTCTTTTTCTCTCACCAATAAGTACTATCGTGCTATTAAAACGATCCACTTTGACAATGTAAAGATGGATAAACTAACATTTGCTTCCCTCAAAGGCCTGGGAGCTGATTTGTCTGAAGTCACCATTATTTAAATAATCCATTGCCATATTCAACAGAAAACAGGACATCTCATATTGATGATGTCCTGTTTTCTGTTTTATTTTTGAAAGTTTCTGTGAGAAAACTATAATTTTATTTAAAAATTTTTTCACAGAGCATTGGTAGAAATATTCATTTAAATTCTGGAAATGTAATTTTTAAACTACAGAAACAAGATATAATATTACAAGACCGGCAATTTGTTTTTACACGGAGCAAATAAATTTTTCAGCTCTCGTGTATTAAATTTGTACCATCATTAAAATAAAGTAGTTCAATCCTTAAAAAATAAAAGAATTATTTAAGTCAGTAATGATGAAATACAAATGAAAGAACAATAAAAATATATTTAAACTCTCTAAAGTACTCCCCAAAAGCTATATATAGAACAATACATTTATCTCAGGTTGTAAAGCCTCTATAAAATTTTTATTCTTTTTGTTTATCCTTAAGCAAAAAGCCGTTTTTTTCTATTCCAATTTTAAGTAAAGTGATATTTTTTTTATTTGTGCTATGAATGCACAAGTTGATATAAGATCATATTTACTTGCTGGCCTCATATCTATTCACTTCAAAAAAAGTTTAAACACTAATATAAAAGCAATGAGAAAAAATTTAACAACTTTATTAACGGTAGCCTTGTTAACAGCTTCTTCTGATATTTTTGCACAGACCACAGGTGTAGGGGTGAATACTACAACACCTAATTCCACATTGGATGTTAATGGAAAACTAGGGGTTGCTGATATTGACGGACTTCAGGCGCCGAGGCTTACCCGAACACAGCTTTCTGCCAAAGGGGATTCTCTTTATGGAGCTGATCAAAAAGGAGCATTGATATATATAACAGATATCTCAACAGGTAATAATACCGGACCTAGAACGAATATCGACAGTATCGGGTATTATTATTTTGATGGTACAGTATGGCAAAAACTGATCTATAATAATATTTATAATGCAGATGGTACACTTACCAATACCAGAACGGTTTCCCAGAATGGAAAAGATCTGAAATTTGAGAATCAACAGACTACAACCATTAATAACAGTTCCGGTCTTGGGATTATACAGGATTCAGGAACGGGAACAAGATCTTCAATGGGTTTTTCCAATGGTGGCAATTACTCATTATTTATTTATTGTGATACTGACTCGGCAGCACAGATTTCTGCTACAGGCAACAGTACGGTACTTTCTATTGGGACCGGTTATACAAATACTCCCTCAGGTATTGATTTTGTGACAGCTCCTGTGGCGGGAGATCGAGGAACAGTACAGTCAACCATAGAACCGGATGGGAATTTTTTTATTCATCAGAAATTGGGCATAGGATATAATAGCGGTATCACATTCGGATCGGAAAGATTAAAAGTAAATGGAAGCATTGCTACAACAACAGCTACTTATCCGGATTATGTATTTGATCAGTATTTTAACGGGATTTCAAATATGAATTCAAATTATAAATTTTCAACTATTTATGATACAGAAAAGTTTATTCAGGATAATAAGCATTTGCCCGGGGTAACTTCTATTAAAGAGTTAGAGAAAACGAAAGATGGATATTCTTTTGATATTACCCGATTATCAACCCAAACTCTGGAAAAAGTAGAAGAACTGTATTTACATGTCATAGAACAGCAAAAACAAATTGACTCTCAAAGAGAACAAATTAATGAGCTACTTACCTTGACTCAAAAATTACAGAAGAAAATTAAATCAAAAAAGCATTACTAAAATTGTAATAATAACTTTACGATTCTGATAGATTATAGAGTATAAAAAAGCGGAATATTTATTCCGTTTTTTTATACTCTCAATACGTACTTCAGCCCATCTTTTTGATAATGGGGACGTTTATTTATGTTTGTGGATCTGGTTTCTATCGCCCAGCCTTACAAGATCCACAGCATTTTTAATATTGAGCTTTTTATAAATTCTTGCTTTATAAGTACTCACAGTGGAAAGGTGAAGGTTGAGTTCATTCGATATTTCAATATTCCCATAACCTTTCACCAGGAGATCAAATATTTCCTTTTCTCTTTCAGATAATGTTTCAAGTGGATTGATGGGAGTATCTTTTTTAGCAGATGAAACAAGCTTTTTTACAATATCCGGTGAGTAATAAGTTCCGGTTTCAAAGATTTGGTGAACTGCTTCCAGGATGTTATTTTCATCTGATAATTTATTAATGTATCCATCAGCTCCTTCAATGATGTATCGTACGGCAACATCATTGTCATACACCGAAAAAACAAGGATTTTAAGATTGGGCTGTATTGTTTTTATTTCACCAATCATACTCAAATATTTGCTTTCCGGCATATTGATATCTAAAATCAGCAGGTCAAACGACTCAGCATATAATTTTTCTGTGAGCTCGATATAGGATTTTGCACAGGAAATTTTTACATCTTTGTAGTGGGATTCCAAAATCAGGGTAGTACCTAATCTTACTACTAAGTGATCATCTGCAATAATAATTTTTCTATTCATCTTTTTGTTTTTTATTTTAATTGATATTGTCGTTTATATATAACGATCATATTCATCAGCCTCGTGAAGCTTTTGAGCTGTAATGGATACTATATTTTCAGTGTAAGCAATAAAATTATAAATGGAATCTTTTTCAATATTTCCAAAAAATACAGAAGCACTATTGTCTTTAAGATTAAGATAATTATACGTTATAGAATTGCATCCGTTACAGCGTACTAGACCGTTTTCTGTACTCAGCCATATAAATCCATATTTACCTTTAATAATATCTTTTACCTTATTCTGTGGAAGGCCATTATCTGTGTCATACCATACAGAAACTGTTTGCTGGCTATAGCAAAGCAGTATCCAGAATAATAGCAGCAATATAACTGCTTTATGATATATTAAGGATAGTTGATACATTTGTGTTTATTCGATTCAGTTATTATAAATGTAGTGAAAATAAATCATTGTTAAAAGAATTAAATGTCGTTTATAAACTACATAAGATAAGATTAAAAATTACAATATTAGTAATCTATTTTTACAGTAATTATTTTATGCTTTGTATAGATTATCAGACATTTGTGTCAATAATTTTAATGCTTACTAATAATTAAAAGTTAAATCAATTCTCAAATTTTTTAAATGAAATTTCTATTAATATTTCACATTTATGAGATATTTTAACG
>NZ_SCNC01000038.1:0-21126 GCF_005503635.1 Chryseobacterium sp. 2VB | reverse complement strand
GGGTTGGGGCGGATCAATCGGCTGGGGCTGGGGAGGCTCTTTCGGCTGGGGAAGTCCATACTGGGGATACGGCTATGGCGGATACTATGATCCATTCTGGGGCGGATACTACGGTAACCCATATTGGGGATACGGTGGAGGTTACTGGGGTGGTGGGTACTACAACAGACCTGTTTACAGAAGAAGTGGTGTCAGCGGAGGCGGATTCCAGAATACAGGGGTAGCCAACGCAGTTTACAGAACGAATACCAACAATTCAGGTTTCAGAAATACGAATGGTGGTTTCAGAAATACCAATAACAATGGTGGTTTCAGAGACACTAATTCCAACGGAGGTTTCAGAAACAGTAACAGTAATGGCGGATTCAGAAATGGTAACTCAGGAGGTTTCAGAAATACACAGTCTAACGGTGGATTCCGTAATTCTGCACCACAAACAAGACCTAATTACAATTATCAGCAGTCACAGCCAAGATACAACAATAACGGAGGTTTCAGATCTAACGACTCAGGAGGTTTCAGATCAAGTGGTGGCTTCAACTCCGGTGGAGGTGGCTTCAGAGGCGGTTCTTCAGGAGGCGGCGGAATGAGATCCGGCGGCGGAGGCAGAGGTGGCTTCAGATAATTTTCAAATTAATAAACTATTTAAAAATAATGTTAAAAAAATCTTTAGTATTAATGAGTATTTCTGCTGCATTTTATGCACAGGCTCAGGATGTTTCTGTCATAAGAAATACAGTAGAGGTTTATTCAAGTACTCCTATGGTGGGATCAGCTAAGTTTAATGCGATGGCTGGTGCTAATGGTGCGCTGGGAGGTGATGCAAATTCTTTGCTTACCAACCCTGCAGGTTTAGGAGTCGCTATTTCAGGAGAGGTTTCAGGAACTTTATCTATTTTAGGAAATAAAAACACCAGTTCTCTGGCGGGATCTTCGATTGACTACAGCAAAACCAAAGGAGATTTAGGGAATGCCGGAGGGATCATTGCTTTTCCTTTGATGACAGAAACCGGCTGGAAGTTCATCAATATTGGTATTAATTTTTCTAACCAGACGCTGGATAATGTAATCCAGACGCCGGGTAATAATAATATCGTTTATGCTTTTGATAAGGATGATATTACCAAAGACGCGGCATTGGCAGGGCATATGTATGAAAGATACGGTAACCTGTCAAAGATGAGTTTCGGGGTAGGTGCCAACTATAATCATAATTTATATTTAGGAGCAGGTTTCAATTTTTTCAATGCTTCATTGGATCAGTATGATAGTTTGTTTTACCGAAATCTGACCAATAATTCCACAGAAGGATTCAGTAAGCAGGATACTCCTTATTCAGAAAGATCATCAGGTTTTTCTGCTTCATTAGGAGTAATCGGTAAGCTAAGTCCTAATTTCAGATTGGGAGCATCTCTTGAAACGCCTACATTCTGGACAATAGACAGAAATTATTATTTCTATAACGATCCTGTGTATGGAGATGATATGGGAGCTGAAAACAGAAAGTTCACTTCACCGCTTAAAGCAACAGTGAGTGCTGCTTTTGTAGCGAGTAAAAATTTCTCATTGAACGTAGATTATACCCTTGGACTTACAAAGCCTGATTACAAGGTATATGGAGGTGCGGAAAGAGCCTTGAATGACTTCTTTAAGGAGAACTATAAAAATCTTTCAGAAGTACGAGTAGGAGCGGAGTACAGAGTACAGCAGTTCAGATTGAGAGGTGGTTACGCCTACCAGTCAACTCCTTTTGATGCCCTTACGATCAGCAGATTTAATGATGCAGGTACTGTAGGAGATCAATCGTACAGCAATATGATGCTAAGTGACAGAAATACCCTTTCTTTTGGTATCGGGTATGATTTCAAATCATTCTATGTAGATGCATCTTATCAGAACATCTCATCTAAGTATACTAATCCTTTTATGAGAGGATATATGGATGGAAATTCTGATTCATCTTATTATTCTGCTAATAACATCTTTGAAAGTGATGCGTATGCGGCAAGTGAGGTGAAAAACAACAGAAATAATTTCTTCCTTACAGTAGGATGGAAATTCTAAGTTAAGATATCAAAATATATAAAGAGAGGCTGCCCATATTCAGGACAGCCTCTTTTTTGTTGGTTTGAAATTTTTGAATGCTGTTGATTTCCGTATTATTCTTAATCCGGATTCTGCACCAGATTTGGCTGGATCTGGATCTGCTGTTCCGGAATATATTCTACCACTCTGTTATGGGTATAAGGTACTGTATAAAAAGCATTGCTTCCGCTTAAATGAGTTCCGGGATATTGTCTGTCGAGATCCAGTTTGTTTTATAAGTGCTGATATTGAATCCAAGATCCCAGCTGATATCTTTTGAGCGGATAATGGAGTAATTTACATTGAATTCCCAACCTTTGTTTTTGACATCACCGATATTCATGTATTGTCTTTCAACGCCTGTCAGTGATGGCAGAGACTGATGTTGTTAAGTTTTTTTGTTTTTTCATACAATTTTTAGATGATGGTAATGTGGCTAATGTACGAAAAACAATGTATCGTTGTTAATAGTTTGTTAAAAAATGTTAAAATATATATTTTGTTGTGTTTTTAAATGTAAATATTTAATTTTTATTTATTTTTTAATGTAAAATATTTTTTAAAAAACAATTTTTAACTTCTTTATCTAAAATGCTATTGAGTAAAGATCGACGGTATGATGGGGAAAATGAATTATTAATACTGGCTAAAATGAAAAAGCTTCGAAATCCGAAGCTTTTTTATATTTAATGAGAATGAGCAGAAGGATGCTGATGGAAGAGATGCATCATCAATGCAAGTGAAACTCCTAAAACAACCAGCCCGATTTTTACCCAATCGATATTGTGATTTTTATTGCTTTCAAAAATGATCACCGATGAGATATGAAGGAAAATTCCTCCTACAATAGCCAGGAAATAAGGCTGAAGGTTAGGATTGAAATGATTTCCTAATAACATTCCCATTGGAGAAGCCAGTGCAAATAAAGCTACAATGAGAATAGAAGGATAAGATGAGGAACTTTTTGATTCTCCCTTTCTGTTAAATAAAAATGCACCCAGAATAAATGAAATAGGAAGATTGTGAAATACAATTCCCCAAAGGTAAGGCGACATTTCGTGTTGCTCGTTAGCCAAAGGAATTCCTTCAATAAAAGCATGAATGAATAATCCTACCATTAAAGCAACAGGAAGAATATTGTGTTCGCTATGATGATGAAAGTGCCCGTGTTCAAAACCTTTGGTAAGAGCTTCCAGGATCATCTGCAGCAGAACTCCCGCGATTACGAATATCCCAAGGCTGCTGCTTCCGGAAGAGGTATACACCTGAGGGAAGACTTCGTTGAGACAGATTGTAATCAAAAAACCGGCACTCAGTATCAATAGATTTTTGGCCAGCTTCTCTTTTTTACCAAAGTGTTTTCCAAGGAATACTCCTGTTACGACACTTAAAATCAGTAAAAGTACTGTTGTCATTATTTTTTCTTAAATAAATTGATGCAACGCGGGGAATTTTCTTTCTTAAATTCATTCAGCTGATAATCTCCCCAGATTTTTATTCTTTCAAACCCACATTCAGAAGCATAGGCATGAATGGCTTCCAAAGTATGGAGTTTTACTTTTTCAAAGAAATGAAACGGCTTACCGTCAGCCTCAAAACGGATGTCTTTGATGACGTGTCTGCCTTCGATTTTCTTTAGGATTCTGAACTCAATATTCCCTCTCGTGATCGTTGTTTCAGGAATTAAAGTACTTCTTACAAACTCCTCATTCAGGTAGTCCAGTACAAAATATCCTCCTGGTTTTAAAGCATTGTAAACAGATTGAAATACTTTCTTATCATCATTTTCATTGTCAAAATACCCAAAACTGGTAAACAGATTGAATACAGCATCCATAGGATCTGCATCAATAGGGTTTCTCATATCATGAACTTCAAAAAGCAGTGTCTGATTTTCATATTGTTTGTCAGATTCAATACTTTGTCTTGAAAGGTCCAGTCCCAAAACATCATACCCTAATTTGTTAAGGAAAACAGAGTGTCTTCCCTTTCCGCAGGCAAGATCTATGATTTTCGACTGAGGCGGAAGCTGAAGATCCGCTGTGAGCTTTGTAATGAAGTTTTCAGCTTCAGTATAGTCTCTGTTGCTATAAAGCAAATGATAATAAGGGGTATCAAACCAAGATTCAAACCATTCCATAATGCAAAAATAACTAAATTTTACTACATTTTAGATGGCATTGGATTACAGTAAGTTATGTTTTTTGTATAGGGTTGATTTGTAGTGTTTTTACTATACTTTTTACTATTTTTTTACTACAATTATATTGCAAATATAGATAAACAGAAATAAAAATAGCCTCAGTACGAGGCTTTATTTTTACCAGTTGTTGGTTGTTTCGTGGGGATTGATCATTGTTGCTTTCAAACCGGAAATTAGCATTTTAATTTTTTCATCAGTTTTTTCTTTAATATCATTCCATGGTACCTTTCTTGGATATTCATTTTCTGGCTTTGGAGGTTTCTCGTCCAATGTGAGCAATCCATAATTCACTGATCCATTTTTTCTACAATCTGTTCCATGGTGTTTGAAAGTATGGAAAACATATTTATATCTTCCGTCTTTTACATAAATATTTGTTTTGAAAGTAACATATCCTATTGTGCATTGTATTGCAAAATACATTTTTGAAGTATTATATCTTAAAGAGGCATCGCCAGTGATTTCACCACTTGAACTATCCTCAACAAGCAAAATGGCTCCATCTTCCTTAAAGTTATTTACAAACCAAGATCTCGCTCTTTTGTAAAGCTCCTGTTTTGTCACAGTAGAATCAACCGGTACGACTTCTTCGTATTTCAATTCTTGAGCGCTGGTTGTCGCCGAAAACAATATAAGTGTTAATATTAAAATAAATTTCATAATGTTGTACAGTTAGAATTTAATCTTGATCAGTATCTTGCAAATCTTCCTTTATAGTAGCAAAAAACGTATTGTCAACAACGTTAAATTGATAGTATAGATTGTCTTTCTTATAAGTAATGAAGTAAATCAAATTGCTTGACCCTTTAATATTTCTAAGTATAGAAATCAAATCTACAAAAGATAGATTTTTTCTGTAAAGGTCGTTTCCCTTCTCGCTAACGAAAGAATTGACAAACGTAAAAGATGGATTTGCATTAATGTCTTTAGTGATTTCATACCATATTTCACCGTTATTATCATTTTTTGATGACATAAAGGCGAATTTGGATATTTTATTATCATCATTGGTTGATTCAATAAGAACTTTACAGTTTTTATAATTATAAGACCTCGATTCTAATCCGAATTTAGTTCTTCTATCTGTGTTCTTTATATTGAGAGTTTTTTCTAAGCTGTCAAATGTATTGTTATAAAAAGATGTTATTTTAATTATATCAGATGAATTTTGACTAAATGCAGCTGGTCCGAGGCATAGCAAAAGTGAGATAAGTATGACATTTTTCATGATTAATTTTTACCACAAATATATAAATTAAAAAGTATTGGAAAATTACGGAAACCCGTAATAATTCCGTACAAATACGGTATTGTAAATTAAAATAATTGTATATATTAGCAGGACTGATTAAGTTTACATGAATTCGTGTAACACTTTAATTATTAGTATTTTTACATAGAATTTAAAACCCTTATTTTATGAAAACAAAACTAATAATCTTGACTGCAGTTGCAGCTGTTGTACTTTATGCATGTTCGGATCGTGATGAAGAAACAAGAAAAGAAGCAATCGAGTCAGTAAAAAAAAGTAACCAAGAAAAATTTAAGTTAAACAAATCTGGAACTGAAAGCCGTGATGGCGATGCAGAGGTATTAAGTGATACGATTATCATTAAAAGTGGAAACGCTGTATTATCAGAAGACCCAGATACAAATCTAGATCCAATCGATGGAGGAGATCCAAAAGACGTTCCGCCAAGGAAGTAAAATCAAAAAATCAAAGCTAACTTATATAGGGTCGATACTGCTTATAGTGTCGGCCTTTCTTCCAAGCTTAGACGTTCTGTCTAAGTGGTTAATACCTGGAATGGAAGAGGCGCGAGATTCTCGCGGCGTATTACTGACTGTAAATATATGGTTGGCTACATTATATATTGCTCCGGTTGTAATTATAGTCGCTAATTATTTTAAACCAAACCCTTGGTTAAACTTCTTTCCGTTATTAATGTTCTTTTATGCAGGCGCTGTATATTTTTCACCAGTGATCGGGTATGAAGTAAATTATTTAGCTCAGAATAGTTGGTTGTTTTTCATTATCTCTTTTTTTGGTGCGTTATGCTTTATGTATCTGCTGAAATACGTTAGGAGAGTAACACTACTTGAAGAAGAAGAAAACTTGCTTAATGATGAAATAGCAGATGAATTCAGTCGGCTTAATTCTGAAATTAATGATCTTAAAAATAAACTAAACCAAGAAACAAAATAATATGAAGGATCATGAGTATTTGCTTTTAAAGAAGATGCTGGATAAGAATAGGCGACATTATAAAAAGGGAATAATAGAATTTCCAGAATACATTGAAAATCATTTACTACTGATAAACAAATTGAAGTTATCAATTATTAGGATGGAAAAGATTGATGTCGATTATCTTATTGCAATAGATTTAGATGAAAGTTTAGAAAAATTTAGAAAGGGTATATTAATTGTAAAATACAACTTAAATTAAAAAAAAGGATTACGCTTTGTTATCCTTTTTTTTTGTTTTCATGGTTTCTGTCATGAAGTCAAATACCGGCTTGAAATACTCATCAACAAAATCAATTATTTTTTCAGTGTTCCTGGCGTTTTCTTCTCTTTCTTTTTTTAGTTCGGTTTTTAAATCGGCAATTTCCTGATGTAATAAATTTAATTGTTCACCAATTGGTAGATCTTTGAAAAAGGCAGAAGTTGTTTTATTTATTTGTGATTCCTGTTTCTTTAATAACATTTCACCTTCTCCGTACAACAACCATATTTTATTTAAATCAGGAAAAGCTGGTGCTATGTTATTATCGAAAGTAGAAGGTTTGATACTTTGCCTCATATTACTTATGTAAGTTTTTGACAATCCTGCCATTTCAAGAAATTGATTTGAGTTCAAGTGTTTACTTTCAATGTATTTCAATAATCTTTCTTTAGTTGAGCTTTGTTCATTATTTGTTATAATGTTTCTATCCGACATGATGTGTTTTAATTGTTGTTAAAGCAAAATTCTAAAATTATAACCTATTAAAAAATAGGGGTTTCACTATTGTTTATTTCAGATAAAATTAATCTAATTGAGAATCAACACGTTATAGCATTGTTGTAAAAATGTTGTAAAAATATTTTGTTTTTATACAACAATGCTGTACATTTGCTATATCAAAATGATAAAACAAAATGAAATCACAGGCAAATATACTAAAACCTCGAAAAATAAAAGGTGAAGTATTTAGAATGATTCTAGATGATTACACTTTATTAAAGAAAATCGCAGAGGAAACGGGGAACAGAGAATCAACAGTCACAACGTGGGCTTACAGAGAATCAGATAAAGTTTCAAACTATTTCGCAGTCAACGTAATTAAAAAGCACACTGGCTTGAAAGACAATCAAATATTTCAATCATGAACCTAGACTACCAGATAGCAAAAGATTATTTACTAAAACTTCCTTCTGAATCGAGAGAGGAATTATGTAAGAGTATTTTGAACGGTTTAAAGACTAGAAAGAAGACAAAGAAAGAACTTGAAGAAGAGTACACGAGTTTCTTAAGCAAGTCAAAATCATTCAAAGATTTCAAAGAAAAGTATTTAAAAAAATGAGCCACCTCGGCAAAGGTGACTCGGCAAAAACGAAGTAATTCCGCTAAAAATTACAACATTATGGAAGCAAAAGTACAAAAAACAATTTTAGGAAAAAAGATCAAGAGCTTTAATTTTTATAAGCAAACTGATTATAGAACTAACAAAGAGAAGATTCATGGGTTTGTGTGGTTGGAAGATGGAGAGAAGATTCATGTAATAAGAGGGCAGTATCACATTTTGAATAAGCTCGGACAGGTATCGGGAATGGTTTTAAAATCGAATCCGGGATATAAGCAGATAAAGAGAATGATTGCCCGATGGTTTCAGACTTACAGAACGAGTAGAAAATCATTTTTCAGAGATAGAGTCTCAATGCTTAGGGAAGCGTGCCAGCAGGCTCAGTACCGTTTGAACATCAAAATGATCCAGAGAGGTCGAATTTCGTTTAACCATTATTTTACCGCCTCATGAAAGCTTTATTTCTTATCAAATGCTGGTTTATACAGCAGTGTGTTTACTTATTAGAATACTTACTTAAAAAACAATAATCATGGAATTTAAAGGAACAAAGGGAAAATGGGAAGCAGATGAAGATCACGTAGCAAGTTTAGATGAAACTGTAAATGGTAATTTGATTTGTGTTATACCTGAACAAATGTACTATAGATCACGAGAAAAATGGGAAGCTAACGCCTTATTAATATCCAGAGCCCCTGAAATGCTTGAAATGCTCAATAATCTGGTAAATAATAGGACTGAAATATTGAATGGCCTTAATGAATCGAAAGGTAAATATGATTATGAGTGGCTTTTTAATGGTGCTGAAAAACTAATCAAAGAAGCCACAGAGATATGAACCTAACAGACTACCTACAAAAGCCAATTGCCGAAAGAAAACAAATTGTAACTGAACCGGTAGGGATTAAAGATCAATTTTGGCTTGAAAGACTTAAGACAGCTGTTGAAAATTTAAATCCCTTTGCGGTAATGTTTAGTCAGGAACTTATAAATGAATACTGGGCACTTAAAAAAGCATAATCATGGAATTAAAATTAAGAGAAAGATATAAAGGAACCGGATACAGTGGAATGACAGATGGAGTTGAAGTTACCGGATTACTACACTACTATAAAAAAGAACATAACGACGCAGTAATCATCTGCGAAAAAACAGGACTTCATTGTGCAGTAAGTTTTAAATCTTTAAAAAAGCTATCATGAAAGTAACAGTAATAATAGAGAATGTTGGCGGTGTTTTCTACGTAAACCACAAACGCCTTGGACATGATCCATTAAGTGAAATGGAGACAACAGCCTTAAACGAGTTCATCAAAGAGTTTAAACAATCAAATTCCCAATAACATGCCAACACAATTAATAGAACAAACATATGATCGCTGGTTTTGGGATGAAAAATTAAGCTATCAAGAACCTGGAGATACTTCTTACGCAACAAGACGGGGCAAGAATGGTAAAGAGAAAAAGATTTACGGAAAGATATTCAGTATCGAAAAAGGTATGAAAACCGTAACTGTCCAAATCGAACGAAACATCAAATCGAAAGTTAAACAATCAAATCAATAATCATGTCAGAAGAAATAAAGTTAGAAGAAATAAAGATTAAAGTATCTATTTGTAACACTTGTAAAGGATGGGTTAGTTCTGCAAAATGGCATAAACTGAACAAAAAGGAAAGAACAGCATTCTACAGAGAAGCTTCAAAATATGAGTTAGATGTGAAAACCTTGACTTTTGAAGAAGCTAAAAGGTTCAGTACTCCAATATGTGAATGTGATTAACCAAAGCAAAAATGAAGATATGGATATTCAAGACTACAGCCGGGGGCGGAACAACGCAAATTCAAAACTGGCATTTCAACAAGTAAAGGTGACCATTCCAAAAATGCAGGATAGGGTTTTAAATGAGGTAGACGGGATCAAATCAACGTTAGACATCGCAAATAAACTAGGAGTTCAGATTCATACAATTTCCGGACGATTCAGTGAGCTAAAAGCAAAACAGAAAATCTATCAAACATCATCAAAAAAGATCGGCAGTAAGTCTTACGCGGTCTATTCAAAAACAATTAATTAATCATGGAGAAAAAAGTAGCGCAAACCAATAGAAACGAAGTAGCGCAAAATTCAGAAGATTTAAGATTAAGGATTCAAAATTTCATAAACAACCTTAATAAGCACGATCCAAAGGATGGCGTAGATACAACACCAGATGGGCGAGCTAAAACATTAGGAATCTCTCACATCGAAATGACGCTTGATGAATACTTCTTGGGACTTTGGGAAACGGAGAATTTCAGATGGTCTGTAATAAGCAATGAAGTAGTAGGATCTATAGACCTCGTAGTTACACATCCAGTGACCGGACAAAAGTACAAAAGAGTTGGTGCAGCATCAATTATCATAATGGTAGACAAAGGCGCATCTGCATTAGATGTTTCAAAGAAAAAAGCCAATGCGCTTGATTTAGGTTTTCCAAAGCTGAAAGCAGAATGCACAAAGAATGCTGCTCAATCATTAGGAAAATTGTTTGGTCGAGATCTTAACAGGGGTGCTAAATCGGACACTTTCAATCCAAAAATTAAAGAAACAGTAAACTAATGCTAATAAGCCAATCATTAATAAAAGAAGTTCTTAAGCCTGATCATTGCCCAAAACAGATTTTTTTCTCATTTGTTCAAGGGTATGAATTATTAGAACCGTCCGAAAGTATGTTACTAGGCAGGTACTTTGAAAGCGAGTTAATAGGAGCATGTAGAGGCGGGTCAAAGCAAGAACCAAACTTAACGCTTCCAACTTCGCTAAAGCCAAAAGCAAATGCCAATAAGGAAGAATTGATTGATTACATCAGGAAGTATGATGATACAGGTTTTGATTTGGCGGGGCGGAATAATAGTGAGCTAAAAGAATTTATAAAGTTCATGCCTAAAAACGAAACCCCAGGTGAAAAAACAAAGCCTTTTAAAGAATGTGATGATCTTGTTCTTTTCGCAAAAGAAGTATTTGAAAAAATCGGGTTAGATGTCGATGAAGGAGAGAGCCAAGTAGACATAAGGTCTGAAACTTTATCTGGAAATATTGATCATCGGAATTACGATCTGCAAGATAGATCAAAGCTTGCTAATTATGATGTAAAATGGACAGCTACCAAAATAGACGACAGATGGAATGGATGGGGAGATCCGGAAAATGATATTAACTCTGAAATCCAAGCAGCACATTATACGATTGTAACTTATGAAGTCCTTGGCAAATGGATTCCTTTTTACTTCATGGTTTTCGGAAAAGATAAGTGGGTGAAGATTTTCCAGTTCAAGCTTACTAAAGATGCAATTGACAGACATTATGATCGAATCGCTCACACGTCTTCTATAATTAGAGAATACGCAGAAAATAACTACAAAGGTAACGGAGACTTCAACAAATGTATTTCATGTCCTTTTTACGACATCTGCGATGATAAAACAACAACTATTAACATTGAAACAATATACATATGAGCCAATTATTTTACGGAAGTATAAATTATGATGCACTTCTAAACGCAATTAAAACCGGAAAAGTTAAAACGTTCAAATCAGCATCCGGAGTAAGGTTAGTAAATATTAACGTGTGGGTTAATGATCAGCCTGATAATTTCGATAATGACGCTTCAATTCAAGTTCAGTTAAAAGATGAATTCAGAACAGAAAAAGGGGATTACATCGGAAATCTACGAAAGCACGTTAAAAATGAGCCACAGGCAGTTGATGCTGAAATAGTGAAAGATCCATTCACTGGAGAAGATGATGATTTACCATTCTAGCCATGAAAGAAAAAGACGGATACTGGATTGGCCGTGATTCCAACGGCCTATTTAAATGGAATGAAAAGAGATTAATCAGATTAGAAACCGACAAAAAGAAAACCAATGAAAAACCCAAAACCAAACCCCGAAATTGAGGCAATTAAATCAAGCCTATGTAAAGAATTAGGCTATTTGCCAGGCGATAAAATTCCTAATAGTAGAGTTTCTATAGCATTAGGTAAAATTGATGCAACAGCAACGCTAATCTATGCTAAAACGCTTAATCGTAAAGCCAGATTTGCAAGACCCGGCGAATGCCAGTACACAATGGAGTTGGAAAAACAAAAACAAGAGAAGCCGGAAAAGCCTGAACAGTTATTTAACGGATTATTATCAACCAAACAGGCCGCGAAGATTTTAGATATAAAGCTAGGTAAACTTCAATATTACAAAAAGATTGGTAAAATATCCGCCGAAAAAATAGGCAACAGAATGTTTTTCAAACCTGAAGAAGTTGAAAGATTTAGAATACAAAGAGCTATTGATAAGCTTTAAAAAATAGATATGGATTTATTCACCGACAATCAAATTGGAAGATGCTGTGTTCACATTGCGACTGATACAGTATGCATAATCAAAAAAGTTGAATGGTATAAAGGGCAATTGGACTATTCAGTGTTAGTTCCCCAAAATGATAATAAAGGTAAAACCATATTTTGTGATGCTACTTATTCCCAAACAGAAATCGTTTTACTAGAAATTTGGGTCTAAGAATAAACATAACAAACCATGCATTAGTGATGTTTTAGCATGGGTACCGATTGAAAATTACAAAGAATTAAAATGAAGATATGCCTAATAGAATATTACGAGACTGGACCGACAGTTTCATTGTGGACGAATTAGATGTTCACGCTGAAAGATTCTTCGTTAGGCTTATCATGAAGGTAGATGATTTTGGAAGGTTTTCTGCTGATAAAAGATTATTGAAATCACAACTGTTTCCGCTAAAATCCGATATAAGAGATACTGACATTGCCCGTTGTCTCACTGCGTGTGAGAAAGCCGGATTGATTACTATCTATACAGTCGCATCGAAATGCTATTTACAGATTGAAAATTTCAAACAAACATTGAGGCAAAAAACCACTAAATATCCATCGCCTGAGGAATGCATAGCAGATGCTACGCATATGATAAGCAATAGCGAATCAATTGCTTCCCTGAAACGAAACGAAACAGAAACAAGAAAAGAAACAGAAGAGGAAGGAGAAAAAAACATTCCCCCTCCCAATTTCAAAAAAATTACAATTGAAGAATTTCACGAAGAACTAAAACCGTATGTGGATGAATTTACAAAACAAACCGTTTCTGCTTTTTTCAATTACTGGTCTGAAAAAGACGCAAAAGGTAAAATGAAGTTTCAAAAGCAAGATACTTGGGAAACTAAAAGAAGATTAATAACCTGGAAAAACAAAGAAGGCCAATGGAACAGATAAACGGAAAATTGCCACCAAGTGAAGTTGACTTTGAAAGATTGATCATAGGTACATTGCTAATAGACAAAAAAGCAATTGATGTGTGCATCAAAAGGCTTGGGCGAAATTCAGATGTTTTTTACGATCCAAGACATGTAGAAATTTATTCTGCAGTCCAGAAATTAAAAGAGTCTGATGTTCCAATTGACATGATGACTATTATCCAGGAATTGAAAAGAACGGATAAGTTGACAATTGCCGGAGGAGATCATTACATCATAAATCTGACAATGGGAATAAGCTCTTCCGCGCACCTTGATTATCACGTAATGGCAGTGTGGCAATCTTATCTCCGTAGAAAACTGATTAATATTTGCGGAAACCTGATTGATGAATCTTACAGCAATACTGAGTCGACACTTGATATTTTCACTAAGCTACAAACAAAGGTATATGAAATTGAAGAAGAAATCGCTGCACAACAGGAAACGCCAAACGCTCAGGACTTATTCCAGCAGGTAATAGAACAGCAAAAGCAGAATGTTATTCCCGGTGTTCCTTGTAAAAATCGAGATATTCAATTCAGGATGAATGGATGGAGAAATGGATCTTTAGTTGTTATTGGTGCAAGGCCGGCAATGGGAAAAACGGCATTTGTACTTGATGAAGCATTAGGAATCGCTAAACAGGGTAATCCGGTAGCTTTTGTAAGCTTTGAAATGTCGGCCGTTGAACTTCAAGAAAGACAGATGGCAAATGAACTTGAAATCAATGGAACAAAGTTTCGTGATCGTCAACTCTCAGATCAAGACTGGCAGCGAATTTATCAGTGTTCAACATTTGAAAATTTACCGCTTTACATAATAGAGGGAAAAACCGTCAATTTTGAACTCAATAGGACAATTGCTAAGCTAAGGCTTTTAAAGAAGGAGAAGGGGCTTAAAATGGTAATTTGGGACTATATTCAGTTGACTGAGGTAGCCGGATTAGAAAAAGGAAAGAATAGAGAGCAAATTATCTCTACAATTTCCAGAAAAATGAAACAGCTTGCCCAGGAATTAGATTTACCGATTGTTGCGCTTTCCCAGCTATCCAGATCTGTAGAACAAAGACCAGGCAAAAGACCACAATTAGCAGATCTTAGAGAATCAGGAGCTATTGAACAGGACGCGGATGTAGTAGGTTTCCTTTTCCGGCCTGAATATTACAAAATAGCGTATTGGGATAATGATCCAGAAGGCGCGCAAACGGAAACGAAGGGACAGGTCGAATTAATGGTGGAGAAATTCAGAGGCGGATCAGTTTTCACTGAAAGAATGAAATTTAGAGGGGACTATCAAAGATTTTACCCTATCGAAGAAGAGTTTGAATATAAAAATCCGGTTCCATTAGGAAATCTTTCAGATGCTTTTGGTGCTTCGGTTAACGATAAAAAAATAATCCAAGATGAAGAATATCCATTCTAGCGAGTTGGACGAGTTCAAAAAGAACTACCAGCAACGAATAGAAAATTTAGCAAAGTCAAAAACAGAATGGATTAAGGATTTTGTTGAATCCCAGAAGCCAAAGAAGCCTGTTAAGACAGTGGGTGAAATGTATAATGAAATAAAAAAATAATATGAATTACTCAAAACTTTTAAAAAACAGAACAAATATACCAGTGTCAGTTTCTTTCATCAACTCGGCGCAAGTAAAACAAAAGCCACTTATCAAGCCTTTAACTGGTCCACAAAACTACAATGATAAAGACAGGGATGATGTAGAGAAATGGTTAAGCTTCTGCGCAATCGGAACAACAATCATCGACACCGGAACAAAGATGCTTAAAAACAAAGGTTTGATTCATTCCCGAGATGGAGTATTTGATCTTATAACAGCATTTAAACAGCTGAATAAGCATTTCACCGGAAACGAAAGCTTTGATCAAAAAGAAATCGGCATTGAGGATTTTGTCTTCACGTTTTTAACTTCCACCGAAGAGCAGCAGCAGCGAGTAATTAAATTCCAGGAGTCGCTTTTGAGGAAAGGTTAGTTCTTCTTTAAAACCCCTCTCCATTCTCCATTCTCATTGTAAGAATGTTCAGCGTACTGATCCGAAGCGATAAGCTCAAAAACAGAACATTCTAGAGCGTCAGCTATTTTCTGAACTCGATCAGATTTAAAATTTCCTTTAATACCTAAATCTAAAGCCTGTCTTGAAATGCCTAACATGTCCGCAAGCTCTTGTAGGGTTATGCCCTTCTTTTTACAAATTTCTTTAACTCTTAATTCCATACTGCAAATGTAATGTAAAATAAATCTTTTACAAATATAATGAAAATGTAAATAAAAAACTTTACAAAATATTTTGTAATGTAAAAGAAAAGCTTTACATTTGAAAAAGCAAAAACGATAACAATTAAAATTACAACGTCATGGAAGCAACAACTTATCAAACAGTAATCAACCACGAAGAAAGAACTATCACAACTTATGAAGTAACGCCTGGAGTGGTTGAATCAGTAAAGGAAATGTTACAAATGTTTGTAGCAAAGGAAGAGCCTGTTTATAGCCTTGGATTTCAAAGATATGAGAAGCTTTCAAATGCAAGGATTCAGAGAGCATACAAAGCAATGTTCTTACTTGAAAAAATTAATGAATCAGAACTTTACAATACTCTTCACAGTAGATTATCTGCAATGACTGAGGAGGAATTCAAAGCTTTTAAAAGAGCGAAGTAATTGATAAAAAAATACGATAATGTTTAATAAAGATTTTTATCCTACTCCCGAAAATGTAATTGCTCAAATTACATGGGACTTAGAATTTAATAATAAAACAGTTTTTGAGCCAAGTGCAGGAAAGGGGGATATTGTTGATTATTGTTTAAAATCTGGCGCAAAGGTTTTGGCGTGTGAAATTGAAGAAAGTCTACGATCCATCCTTAAGACAAAATGCAAATTAATAGCTGATGATTTCTTAAAAGTTACCTCAGATATGATTTCACATGTTGACTATATCATAATGAATCCTCCTTTTTCTGCAGATGAAAAACATATTTTGCATGCATGGAGAATAGCTCCTGAAGGATGTCAAATTGTAGCTCTTTGTAATTATGAAACGATAAATAATTCAAGATATTCATATAGAGAGCAATTAATATCTGTAATAAAGAATTATGGAACGTCAGAGAATCTAGGCGATGTTTTTTCTTCAGCAGAGAGAAAAACAAATGTGGAAATTGGCTTGGTTAAATTGTATAAGCCAAAAAGTAAATCAGAAAATGAATTTGATGGTTTCTTTATGGAAGAAGATGAAGAAGAACAATTCAATGGAATACAGCAATACAATTTTGTTCGTGATGTTGTAAATAGATATGTTGGAGCAATTAAAATATTTGATGAACAGCTAGAATCTGCAAAAAAGATGAATAATCTGACAGCTTCATTTTTCAATACTTCCATCGCACTATCATTTACAAACGAAAGAGCTGAATTCACTAGAGAAGAGTATAAAAAAGAATTACAAAAGTCTGCCTGGAAGCATATTTTTTCAAAAATGGACATGGACAAATATGCAACACAGTCATTAAAAGATGATATTAATAAGTTTGTCGAGAAACAGACGCAAGTACCATTCACAATGCGAAATATATTTCACATGATAAAGATTGTAATTGGTACCCATTCTCAAAGAATGGACAAGGCTCTGATGGAGGTATTTGACAATCTAACAAAGCATTATCATGATAATAGATACTCTGTTGAAGGTTGGAAAACTAATTCACACTATTTAGTAAATGAAAAATTTATTATGCCTTATATATCACCGCAAAGTAGATGGGGATCAGGACCTGATATTAATGATAGGCAATCAGACATTGTTGATGATTTTGTAAAAGCCCTATGTTTTCTTGTAGGTAAAAACTGGCAATTTGAAGATAGATTTAGATATGCTGTAAATACTAAAGAAAAGCCAATAGAATGGGGGCAATGGTTTGAATTCATGTTTTTTGATGTGAAACTTTTCAAAAAAGGCACTGGCCACTTCAAATTTAAAGATAGGGATTTATGGGCTCTTTTTAATCAACAAATTGCGAGGATTAAAGGTTTTCCTCTTCCTGAATCTATCCAAACAAAAACAAAATAATTCACATGGTTAGTTTTTCCGGGTGGCGTTTTGATCCATCATGTCGCCCGGTTTTAAAAATTTCTAAAAATTAAAATCAAAAATATTATGAAAATAGTAATTAGGAAAGTAACAATTAATTTAAATGAACGTCAGGAATTTGATGTTTATAGACATAAAGTCAACGAAATCAAAATAAACGATTTCTGGGCCTGGTTAAATAGGATGATTCCAGTAAGCGAAAGCAGAAAACTTCTTGATATAGTTGACTGTGATTACAAAAGGCAAATGATAATGAAATATTCTCGAATATGAAAAATAGCAAATACATTAAAGTATCCGTATCGGAGAAAAACGAAGGTCAAACATTAATTTGCGTTAATGAAAGTGGAATTATTTCAATTGGGAAAATTCATCAAAGTCGTTTAGATTATTCATTTACATGTATATCTTCTATTCAAGGGAAACAAACATATAGTTATGATATTAAGCATTATTTAAAGGAAGTTCCAGACTATGAGGATGAGATGAAGGAGATGCTGGAATTCATTTACGGATATGGAGAAAAAGTTCAATGGCCAAAAGTTCGACCTAAACTTGAAGAATTACTAACCAAACTAAAAACATAATCATGAATCTGGAAGGACGTAAAAGTAACATATACTTTGATAAAACAGGCAAGCAGATATTAGAAGGTGATTTACTACAAGTATTCCATTTTAGAACAAGAAGAAAAATCTATTACATGTATCAGATTGTAGTTATTGAAAATACGAACGAATTCCCAGTAATGGCATGTAGATCTATTTATTCTGAAAAGCCACACTATAGACTTTATGTTGTATGTGATAATGAACAAAGAATTTACAAAGATGCAAAGGTAATATATGAGCGAAATTATCAAAGTAAAAGATTGAAAATAAAACCAATTAAAGAAGCCACAGAGCTAAAAACAGAATCATGAGAGAAATAAAATTCAGAGGACAAAGAGTTGATAATAAAAAATGGGTGTATGGATTTGTAGTAAAGCATTCATATTTAAAAAAATACTTCATCTATGAAATGCTTGACAATACAGGTGCTTTAGTAAGCGAAGTTATTCCTGAAACAGTCAGCCAGTACACCGGACTAAAAGACAAAAACGGAGTAGAGATATATGAGGGAGATATTGTAAATTTCCACATTTTCACACAAGAATTAGGTGTTAATTATGGTGTTTCAGAAGGCGAAAAAGAATTTAAAGGCTACATCTGTTTTGAAGAATTAGGTTTAGCATTTAAACAATCAGAAGAAGATGAAGAATGGTTTTATCTGGTATACTCTCCTGGTATGATACATGAAGAATCTTTTGAAGTCATCGGCAACATTCACTCCAATCCGGAACTATTAAAATAAACGGAACCCGGACCATATTCTTTCCCGGAAATCAAAATAAAAATCAGTGCAAAAACAGTTGATGCAAAAGCGTCAAAGCACACGTCTTATGTTTAATATAAAATAACAATAACAATGAAAACAGTCGAAGAAATAAAATACCAAATAAAAATATTTGAAGCGGTTAAAAAAGAATGGATTATAAGCGATGAAAACCAACGGCATCAAAGCATTAAAGAATGGTATAAGGAAAATGAAAAAAAGTGTGAAGAGAAAATAATATTGCTTGAATGGGTCTTAGGATTAAGGGATTCGCCAATACCCATAATTTCAGATAGTCATCAATCAGAAAATGTTTATCAGGATGAAATTAAAAGAATGTCTAACAATTATGCCTCTGGAAACGGATTTATATAATTATTTATCATGAAAAATACATTAGAAAATAAAGCAAAGTTCTTCGCTCAGTATTGTGGGCAACGAGTATTGTCAGTAGATGAGCATCCCGATTTTTTGTACAAATTAAATGACCATGATAGGTTGAAATCAGAGGGTTGTTTGATGTTGACATCAATTCAGAATATTACAGAAGAAGATGCACTGACATATATCGGATTAGGATATAATGGTTATTTAAACATCATAATAACAGAAAAACATAATGATGGTGTATCGTTCGAGTATGAATATAAAACTTCCAAACGAAGACGAACCTTTTCATACAGATTTAATTACGTATCACAATATACTCCTAATGTTGCTCAGTTGGATTTTTTACGAAGTAAAGGTTATGCTTTACCATGGATGAATTTAAATATAGATACCCTTGAAAAGTACGGTTGGATTAAACTTAAAGAAAACTAGCCATGAGTCACCAAGAGAAGCAACGCATATTTGATGAGTATGCAAAGAGTCAAGGATATGAAGACTGGAATTCATTGCAAGTATTAACGATCATAAAATTTCAGGATTCAGAAAAACTTAAAAATCAAATTTTCGCAGCCTGCGATCTAGTACAGGAGGAACAGCAGAAGAGAATATCTGCTAGTTTAAAAAATGTAGAAGTAGCTGAAAGCACTATGCGTGAATATGCAGATGAAATTGGAATGATGGACGAGGAAGAGTATATGGAAGTTAGAAAAAAAATTATCAAAAAAAACAAAGAGTTTATAAAGTCCGTTAAATCAATCATTAATCCCGAAAATCTAATCAAATGAAATTAATTTCAATGACAGAATTCGTTCTGCAAGAAAATTTTAAAACACATAGTAGGTTTTTCCCGGAAACCACCATAAAATATGCTGAGTTCTTAAAACAGCCTCTCACATTGGGAATGTTTGTCCCTGTAGATGAAGAGGGGAATGTTTTGGAAGAACCAACGCAAGAAAAGTACGGATGGTATTCCTCGTGTTCACCAGAAGAGCAATCTGGTTGGATGTATGAAGAAGGTGAAGCTAAGTATTATGAGGCTTTAGAAAAATGGAATAAAGCCAAAGAAAAAGTACTGTTTGAAGGGTTTGGAATGCAGCCGTCAAAGCATAAAGGCCTTTTTGATCTGGTTTCTAAAAACGGTACTTTGCTATTGAATCTTAATTTCCCAACTAATGAAGATGTTGAATGGTTATTGACTTTAGGTTTTGAAATTGAGTTAACCCCTTCCGCTTTAAAACAAATAGGCTTATGAAAGAACTAGAAGAACTAACAGCCGATATACGGGAGAAGCTACCGAGGCTGATGTATATAGAAACTCTTGATTTTACTTACTATAAATGTAAAGCAAAAAGATTTAGAGAACCAATGCTTAACGATGTCATTCAATATCTATGGAAGTTAGTTGAAGAAGAGAATGAGGCGTTTGATATTCTTTATCACATTGGATCTTTGACTAATGCATTTGATCAGCACTGCTGGAACTTCAATTTTCCATATCTCAAAGACCAATCCCCTGAACTAATAAAATTCCTTCACTCACTTATAAAAACAAAACAATGAATAAAGACGAACTTTTAAAAATTTACTCAGCTTATCTGCCGTATGATTTGCTTTTTATAGAAGGGGTAACAAATGCGATTTACAGACTAAAAACAATAAACAAGAGAACTGACGGATTTGTTAGGGTGGAATTTTCTAATTCTAAGATAGCAATATCGGATTTTATAGAAGATGAAGACGGCAATAAGATGAATTTTAAACCTATTATCTACGATCTATCCTATTTAACCAAGGAGATAGAGTATAAAGGAAAAATGATAATACCTATGAATCATTTTATATTCAAATCAACACAAGAGGCATTCGAGGGCCTACCTGAATTTAATGAACACTTGGTAAATTATATAAAATACGATGACGTCAAGCAACTTCTTGAATGGCACTTCAATGTATTCGGCCTTCCAGAATCCGAATACATAAACAAAGCAACTTTAACCAATAAATAATAAAGAAATGGAAAAAGACATACAATTATTAGATCAATTTGCAGGACAGGCGCTACAAGCTTTAATAGAAAAGTCACCTTTTTTTG
>NZ_SCNC01000037.1:0-23387 GCF_005503635.1 Chryseobacterium sp. 2VB | reverse complement strand
GGAGGATGGATGAATACGGTAAAAGTAGTTTTAGGATTCGTAGAACTGGCATTGGCATTGAAATTCTTGTCTAAAGCTGATCTTGTATCCAAAACATTCTTCTTAAAAAGAGAACTTTTCATTGCGATCTGGATTATTATCGCCTTAGGATTGGCATTATACTTATTAGGATTGATCAGATTCCCTCATGATGATAAAAAGCCTAAAATCTCTATCACCAGAAAAATATTAGGGGTATTGGGAATTGGTTTCGTGATCTATCTGGTTCAGGGGTTAATCCCATCTGACCGTCCGAAACTTCAGTTATTAAGTGGAATTTTACCTCCACTGAATGTAAGCTATTTCCATGATGAAAAAGACGGGATTTTAGGAATGCATCCGGAGCACGATTTCTTCAAAGCTGTAGAACTGGCCAAAAAAGAAGATAAACCAATCCTGATCGACTTTACAGGATACGGTTGTGAAAACTGTAGAAAAATGGAGGAATTTGTTTGGAGCGAACCAGATATCTTACCGATTCTTCAGAACGATGTAGTACTGGCTTCTCTCTATGTAGACGACAAGGAAGAGCTTCCTGAGGATCAGAAAACCAAAATCGACCTTGGAGACGGACAGATCAAGAAGGTAAAAACAATTGGAGACAGATGGAGTTTATTCCAGCAGGTGAACTTCAATAATAACTCTCAGCCTCACTATGTTTTAATTACTCCTGATGGTAAAGTAATCAACACGCCTGTTTCAGGATATATGCCTAAAGAGGATTTCAAAAAATTCCTTGAATGCGGGGTAAATTTCTATAAAAAGAATAAATAATTTATTAACATATCATTTAAAAACTCACACTTTATCGTGTGAGTTTTTTGTTTTAAAGAATTAAATAAACAATAAAACACCAAACGTAGGCTAAAATTAATTATATTTGAATAACTATCAACCATTCAAATACATATGAGATATTTAACATCTACTTTTTTATTTCTTATCTATTCCGTATTAGCAGCCCAGTCTGCCCCTTCCATAGAATGGCAAAAAGCATTGGGAGGCACCCATGGTGAATCTGCCAATGCCATTCAGCAAACCTCCGACGGAGGATACATTGTAGCCGGACATTCTATGTCCAATGATGGAGATGTCACCGGGAATCATGGAGGAGGAGATTACTGGATCGTAAAATTAAACCCTGCAGGAGGCATACAATGGCAAAAAACGTTAGGAGGAAGCCATGTTGATGATGCACAATCCATCCGTCAAACTACCGATGGAGGATATATTATTGCCGGATCATCCAATTCCAGTGACGGGGATATCAGCGGAAATCATGGAAATTATGATTACTGGATTGTAAAACTTGATTCCAACGGGAATATGCAATGGCAGAAATCGCTGGGTGGAAGCAGTATGGATATGGCACAATCTATTCAGCAGACTTCTGAAGGAGGATATATTGTAGCCGGATCTTCAAGTTCGAATGACGGAGATGTGAGCGGAAATCATGGAGGAGGAGACTATTGGATCGTAAAATTAGATATTAACGGAAATATACAATGGCAGAAATCGCTGGGTGGAAACAGCAGTGAGCAGGTCAATTCTGTGCAGCAAACTTTTGATGGCGGGTATATTATTGCAGGAACCACCGTGTCTACAGATGGCGATATTACTGTAAGCTACGGAAACAATGACTTTTGGGTGGTAAAACTCGATTCCGGCGGAAATATGCAATGGCAAAAAACGTTGGGCAATATTGGTGATAACATAGGATATTATGCGCAACAGACTTTTGATGGCGGTTATATTGCCGTGGGCACTTCTTTTAATTCTTCAAATCTTGAGAGCGGACTTCCCGATTATTGGGTTATCAAACTAAGCAATAACGGAACCATCGAGTGGGATAAATATTTTGGAGGAAGTTTTCATGACAACGCCATAACTATTCGCCAGACTCCCGAATGGGATTATATTGTTGCAGGTTGGACAGCTTCCAACAACGGACAGGTAACCAATCACCACGGTAATCTGGATTACTGGATCATAAAACTGGACAGCAGCGGAAATCTGAAGTGGGAGAAAACCCTGGGAGGCCCCGATTTCGATTACTTAACTGCTCTTGAACTGACCGCTGATAACGGATATATTGTTTCAGGAAGTACAGGATCCACAAGTGGAGACGTTACCGGACATCATGGTATGACCGATGCCTGGGTAGTTAAATTAAGTCCGGAACAACTTGGCATTCCGGAAAATCAACAGAGGCATAAACCCAACCTCTACCCTAACCCTGCAAAAGACTTTTTCTATTTAGATCATCTGCCCCGGGAAAGTACTATTAGCATCACTGATATGTCCGGAAGAAAACTTTTCTCTCAAAAATATAACGAAGAAAAAATTAAAATCAGCACATCTGCATTCACGGAAGGAGTTTATATGGTACAGGTAAAAAACAGAGAAAAAATTATTCTTACAAAGAAAATAACAATCACCCGGTAACCCCCTTGAAAATATCATAATTACCCTTTCCCTTCAGGAAAAGTATTAAAAAACAGAAATATATAAAATTCACACGATAATAATCAATAGATTCATGAATCTATAAAGTTTTTAATAATCAAGGCATATGTTTTGTATGAATTATTCAAAAAAATATAGTCTAACATTTAAAAACTTTAATCATGGCAGAAGTAATTGCACAAGAAAAACAAGGCGGAAAGCAAAAGAAAAAAATGATCCGAGTGGACATGACGCCTATGGTCGATCTGGGATTCTTACTTATCACTTTCTTTATGTTCACCACCAATTTTACAAAACCGAACGTAATGGACCTGGGACTACCCGCAAAAGACCATAATCCTAATCCAATCCCAACTGATCATGTAATTGGAGATCAAAACCAGATTACCTTTATTCTTGGAAAAGACAACCGCGTATTTTATCATCAGAGCAATCAGAAAGATCTGAATACAGGAAACCTGAAAGAAACAGATTTCAGTGGAATAAAAATTTCAAAGATCATTGCTGAAGCCTATAAGAAAGCTCCGGCACCCGATATATTCACTGTTATTGTAAAGCCAACGGATGAAGCCAATTACAAGAATTTTGTAGATATGCTGGACAATCTTGCTATTTCTAAAAAGGAAAGATATGGGGTTACAGATATCAAGCCCTGGGAAACAAAGGTTTACAAGGAATTAACTCAATAAAAGACAAGGGCATTTTTTAAATGCTCTTTTTTTTGACTAAATTTGAAAGGAGAAACGGATCTGCAGATAACCTGCTGTATTATTTTTAACCTTCTAAATTTTGGAATCATGCTGAACTTTGAAAGAAAAGGAAACGGAAAAGAAACATTGGTACTTCTTCACGGATTTATGGAAAACATATCCATCTGGAGCGATATGGAACCTCATCTTTCCAAAGATTTTTCACTGCTTAAAATTGACCTTCCCGGCCATGGACAGTCTGAAATTCTGGCAGAAGTTCATACCATGGAACTGATGGCTGAAGAAGTAAAAAAAGTACTGGATGATCAGCATTTAGAAAAAATACATCTTCTGGGACATTCCATGGGAGGATATACGTCTCTCGCTTTTGCAGAAAAATATCCCGGTTCTTTAAAAAGTCTTACTTTATTTTTCTCTACTTATTTTCCTGATGACGAAGAGAAAAAACAGCAGCGTATCAAAAGCTACAGAATCATCAGGGATGCTTTCGCACACTATGCAAGAGCCGGAGTTCCCAATTTATTCAATCCAAATGAAAGGGATATCCTGGAAGGTAAAATTGAAATAGCTCTTGAAACAGCCCTTTCCACCAACAATCTGGGAGCACTTGCCTGTGTAAAAGGTATGGTGGAAAGAACCGACAAAAAACATCTCCTTGAAAACCTGGAAGCTAAAATCTTAGTACTGGCAGGTAAACATGACAATGCTGTAAAAACAGATATGATGATCAAACATCTTCCGGACAGGACCAATATCAAATCTTATATTCTTGACTGCGGACACAACGGGCATTGGGAAAAGCCAGGAATCTGTGCAGAAATTATCAATACAGAACTTCTTCACAATCTTCCTAAAAAACTGGTTTTATAAAACAGGTTACCTGACAATTAAGCTGTGCATAACAAAAAATCTTGTATATTAGTAGAGGATAATTTTGGTAATGGCTTTATTTTCATTCAAAAAAAAGAAACCACCGGCACCACCGGTTATCGGACTTACACTTTCAGGCGGAGGAATGCGTGGGATTGCCCATATCGCCGTACTGAAAGCTTTGGAAGAATACAATCTGAAACCAAACATTATTTCAGGAACCAGTGCAGGTTCCATCATTGGTGCTTTTTATTCTTTTGGAAAAACGCCGGACGAGATGATGGAAATTGTAAAACAGACTTCTTTTTTCTCCAGATCATCCTTAAAATTATCCAAAAACGGAATTTTCAGTTCTAATTTTATTTTGAAACTGTTCAAAGATTATTTCCCGGAAGACAATTTCAGTATTTTAAAAATTCCGATGTATGTAGCCGCAACGGAAATGACTCATGGCATTGTAGATTTCTTTTCTGAAGGAGAGCTTTTTGGACCATTACTGGCTTCCTCAAGCGTTCCTTTTATTCTTCCACCGGTAAGAATTGGTGAGAAAATTTATGTGGATGGCGGCGTTCTGGATAATCTTCCCATTGAGCCTATCATGGATAAATGTAATTTTCTGATTGCCTCTCATGTCAATTCCATCAGCTATGATGAATTAAACAAAATGAGTCTGATGAAGGAATTTGACAGAATCCTTCACTTAGCCATTGCCAAGTCAGTATATTCTAAAGCGAAATACTGTAATATATTTTTAGATCCTCCCAAAATGACCAAATACAGTCTTTTCAACAAAAGATATATGGATGAAATGTTTCAGCAGGTATACGATTACACCTGTCAGGAACTGGAAGAAAAAGGATATCGTAAAAATGTCTGATTATTCCGGAAGAATTTACAACCCTTTCACATTCCTACAAACCTTCTTCTTTCACTTTCTCTTTAAAGTTGACTATTGTTCCGGCTAAAGAATCTAAAGATTTTCCTCCGGCTGCATTAATGTGACCGCCACCGTTGAAATATTTTCTTGAGAATTGGTTTACATCCACATCATCTTTACTTCTGAAAGAAATTTTAACGAAGTCTTCATATAAATCTTCCATAAAGAATGCTGACATTTTTACACCAGCAATACTCAAACCATAATTAACAAAGCCTTCTGTATCTCCTTTCTGGAAACCGAATTCTTTCAGTTCGTTTCTTGTCAGGCTTAAAACCGCTACGGTTCCGTCATTCACCACTTCTATTCTTCCAAGAACCAAAGCAAGCAAATGCAGGCGGGAAACCGTATTGGTATCCCATGTATTGGAAGTAATCATGGCAGGATCTGCACCGTGTTCGATAAGATTAGCGATAATTCTGTGGGTAGTAGCACTGGTAGAACGAAAACGGAAACCTCCTGTATCAGTCATGATTCCGGTATAAAGACATTCTGCCATATCCTGATTCACCAGCTTTTCATCCTCCATTGCTTCAATGAAATGATAAATCATTTGTGAAGTGGCAGGAATGACTGTATCAGAATACACAAAATCAAATTGTTCCGGCTGTTGGTGATGATCAATAAGAATTTTCTTCCCCGGTGCTTTTACCAGCCAGTCTCCCAATAATCCGATTCTTGACGGAGAATTAAAATCCAGGCAGAAAATAACATCTGCTCCCGCAATCAAATCCGCAGCCAGTTTTCTTTTATATTCTGCAATAATAACTTTTTTAGATTCCGGCATCCATTTCAGAAATTTCGGAAAATCATTGGGTACGATAACCTCCGCATGAATTCCTTTTGCTTTCAGATAATGTTTTAATCCAAGGCTTGAACCAATAGCATCTCCATCCGGGTTATAATGGGTAAGGATCACTATTCTGCTATCCTGGGTAAGTAATGTATTGATATCTAAAAGTTCTGCTGGTGTAAACATCCGGTGTTTATTTTTCGTTAAAATTAAAGTTTTCAAAGATAGAGCTTTTATATAAATCATTTAAATATTATTTTTGTACCGGAAAAATGGTTTTGTGATGAGGGTTTGTTAATACCCGACCAAAAAACATTACATTTAATTTTAAAAAAAGATAATTAAAGTTTGTAACTTATAAAAATTTATATATCTTTGCAACCTGAAAATTAATAGATTAATTACGATTTAAACATATAGTAATGAGTAAAAGAACATTCCAGCCATCAGAAAGAAAGAGAAGAAACAAACACGGTTTCAGAGAAAGAATGTCTACGCCAAATGGAAGAAGAGTTTTGGCTGCGAGAAGAGCTAAAGGCAGAAAGAGATTAACTGTAAGTGCTGCACGCGCTAAGAGATAATTTCTAATTATCATATACAAAACATGCTTGAGAAGATCCTTTTCAGGCATTTTTTGTTGTTAAAATTTACTAAAATTTAGGCTACATCAACATCTTTTTTCTATTTTTAGAAGTTGAAATATTTTTATAAGAAACAGCCTTTAAAATTAAACTATGCCACATACCAATATCTCCGGAGACAATATTATAAGTTTGCAGCACGCGAAGATTGCGCAAAAAAATTTCACTGTTCTTTCTGATGTAAATCTTAACATTAAAAAAGGTAGATTCTGCTACCTTATCGGAAAAACAGGTTCCGGAAAAAGTTCCCTTCTGAAAACGCTTTACGGACACATTCCATTAGCATCAGGACACGGGGCTGTTGTAGGATTTGATCTGGCAAAACTAAAGCCGTCTGATATCCCTAATTTAAGAAGAAAACTGGGAATTGTATTCCAGGATTTCCAGCTGCTTTCAGACAGAACGGTTGAGAAAAACCTGAAGTTCGTTCTTGAAGCAACAGGATGGAATGATAAAGTAAAAATGGAAGACCGTATCAACGAGGTGTTGGGAAGCGTGAACATGAAAAGCAAGAAGCACAAAATGCCTCACGAACTTTCCGGAGGGGAACAGCAGCGTATTGCCATCGCAAGAGCCCTTCTGAATCACCCGGATCTTATCTTAGCCGATGAGCCAACAGGAAACCTTGACCCTGAGACTTCCAACGAAATTATGACGCTATTAAAGCAGGTTGCCCTTGAAAATGGCGCTGCTGTAGTAATGGCAACACACGATTATCACATGATTCAGAACTTTCCTGGTGAAGCCATCAGATGTGAAGACGGAAAAGTTTCTGTATTGGATACTTCAGAATTATTCGAATAAGAATAAAAAGAAACAAGAAGGTCAGAAATAACTAACTTCTAATCTAATTTCTAACTTCTTTATTTAAAAACATGAAACTCTTTGGTGAGTTCAAGATATTGGTCCGAGTATTGTCTCGGACTTTTTTCTATAATAAAATCAGATTCGTTGATTTCTTTTTCTTGTAACGAAAACTCCAGAATCAATCTTTTTGCCTTTGCATTTTCAATTCCTCTGATATTCGCTTTTCTGTTCAGATGCAGGTTATTTTCTTTACCAATTGAAATAAAAACTTCCCCTGCTTCCACAGGTATGATTACAGAAAATATCCCTTTTTCTGACAATAATTCTGCCGCCTTACTGATCAACTGCATGAAGTTCAATTCTACGGTCTGACGTGCAACCTTATCTTTTTCAGATCCTGATTCTTCAAAATACGGAGGATTGGACACAATAAGATCAAACCGGTCTTCCGTTTCAAAAGTTTTAAAGTCCTGATGACTGTTTTTCAACCTGGCATGAAAAGGAGAATTTTCAAAATTGAGCTGGGTAAGTTTTGCTGCCTCTTCATTAATATCTAATCCCAAAAAGCCGGCCTGAAGATTTCTTTGCGCCAGCATAAGAGAAATTAGTCCCGTACCTGTTCCTACTTCCAAAACACTGGAAGCATTTTCAACATCTGCCAAAGCTCCAAGCAGAACACCGTCTGTTCCTACACGGAAGACATCTTTAGACTGCTGAATTTGAAATTGTTTAAATGTAAATGGCTTCACTATAAATTGGTAGGCAGTGTAATAATGAATGTAGATCCCTTCCCTACTTCTGATTTCACGGAGATCTCACCTTTATAATCTTCGATCATTTTTCTCACCATGGATAAGCCAAGCCCCATCCCACTGCTTTTAGATGTAAAGTTTGGCTCAAAGATTCTTTCGTACATATTTTCAGGAATCCCGACTCCGTTATCCTGAACAGAGATAATGACTCTTCTCTGGTGCTGTTCGACATCTACATTGATGATCAGTTTTCTCTTATCACTTTCTGCCTGCTTTGCGTTGGTAACAAGGTTTGTGATAATTCTGGAAAGATAAATCCTGTCCATATTGATCATAATATTCGCCTTGTTGGCATGCATGAAAATACTGTCATCGTTGAATACACGGAGAATATCTTCAACTTCGGTATTCAGATTGATCACTTCATTATTCTTTTCAGGAAGTTTCGCAAATTCTGAGAATGCTGAAGCTACGGTAGCAATCAGATCAATCTGATCAACAATAGTTTTACTCATTTGCTTTACTCTTTCTCTGATATTCGGGTCTTCAGGATCAAATTTTCTTTCAAAATTCTGAATCGTCAGCTTCATTGGCGTCAGCGGATTTTTCACCTCATGAGCCACCTGCTTGGCCATCTCTCTCCATGCTTCTTCGGATGCTTTGAATCTAAGTCTTTCTTTCTGGTCCTGAATCTGTAGAATCATTCTGTTATAAGCTCTTGCCAAAGCATTAAGCTCATCATTCTTATAATATCTGATAGGGCGCATTTCGTTTTCAAACAAGGTAATACGGGTAATCATATCAGAGAATTTCGTAATGGTTTTGGCAAGACTATTAGACGTAACCCAGCTAATCCATATACTAAAAAGGATAAGAAATATATCTACTAAAAGAATATACTTTACATACTGATGAAGAACTTCAAGATAAGCAGATTCATTGTGGTATAAAGGAATATAAACAATTCCGATAGGCTCAAGTTCATTGTTTTTCAGCAAAAGATAGGAAGAGGTAAGCTTTGCATCCTTAGCCGCATCATAATTCACCATGTCTACTCTTGCGTCAGTAGACAGGATCTTATTGATGATTTCTATAGGAATTGTTTTCTGCTCAATTAATCCTTCATCTTTGTTGGAAAGCAAATAGTTTCCTTTCAGATCATAAATAAAAATATCATGCTGGTTGATATCCGCTATTTCAAAGATTTTATTCCCCAAAACCTCCGGAAGATCTTTTGTTTCAATAAGTTTCTGGCTTACCGCATAGTCCAGATATCGCATTACAGCATTGGTTTTATCCTGCATATCGATATTACTCTGCTGTAAAGAATGATTTCTCAATACAAAGTAAGGAACAAGTGATGTAGCAACCACACTTAAAAAACATACCAGCAGAAAACCGAAAAACACACGATTCCTTAAGCTATATCCTTTATACTTATTTATTGACATTCTACTTTTTAATTAACCTAGCAATATACTTACCAATGATATCAAATTCCAGGTTTACTTTGTCACCAATTTTCAAATGTTTCATATTCGTAAACTCCCAGGTATAAGGAATAATAGCTACGGAAAACTGATTATCTTCACTTTTAGCAACAGTAAGACTGATTCCGTTTACAGTAATGGATCCCTGAGGTACCGTTACAAAACTTCCGTCATTATCATACTTCATGGTAATAAAATAACTTCCGTCTTTATTTTCGATACTCACCACTTCACCGGTTTTATCAACATGTCCCTGAACAATATGACCATCGAGTCTTCCATCCATTTTCATACAGCGTTCAAGGTTGACAACGGTTCCCAATTCCCATTTTCCAAGGTTGGTTTTTTCCAATGTTTCATTGATTGCCGTCACCACATAATGATTGTCTTTTATTTCAACAACTGTAAGACAACAGCCGTTGTGCGCAAGGCTTTGATCAATTTTCAGTTCATTTGTAAAAGGGCAAGTCAGGGTAAAATCTATATTGCTTCCTTTTTCTTCAATCTTCTCAATAACACCAACTGCTTCAATAATTCCTGTGAACATATTATTTTTTGCTAAATTTGTAAATTATAATCTTCAAAGATAATCAAAATGAGCCCAAAAAACCATAAAGTACGAGTAGGAATTTCAATCGGTGATTTCAACGGCATCGGCCCGGAGATCATTATGAAGTCTCTGAAAGACAAAACTATTACAGATTTTTTCACACCTGTAATTTTTGGGTCGGGAAAATTATTCACTTATCAGAAAAATATTTTTAAGCTGAATATTAATTTCAACTATGTTAATGAACCTTCGCAGGCACAGGCAGGGAAACTCAATATGGTGAACCTTACCAAAGAAAACGTGAATGTAGAACTGGGAGTTCCTACCGAAGAATCTACAAAGATGGCCATTGATTCTCTGGAAGCAGCTACTGAAGCTTTAATGAAAGGAGACATTGACGTTCTGGTAACCGCTCCGATCAACAAGGATGAAATGGTAAAGATGGGTTTCAAACATGCAGGACACACAGGATATTTTGAAGAGAAATTAAATAAAAAAGGATTAATGTTCCTTGTTACCGAAGATCTTAAAGTGGCTGTTTCCACACATCATATCCCAATTGCAAAGGTAGCTGAAAATATTTCCAAGGAAAAAATAAAGAAACAGATCCGAGTTTTAAACCAGACGCTGATAGAAGATTTCTGTATTCAAAAGCCTAAAATTGCGGTGCTGGGATTAAATCCTCACGCAGGAGATGGCGGTGTTATCGGAAATGAAGAAATCGAGATCATCAGCCCAGCTATTAAAGAACTTTCTGACAACGGAATACTGGTATTCGGACCTTTTCCTGCAGACAGTTTCTTCCAGCCGGACAAATACAAAAATTTCGATGCTGTTTTAGCGATGTATCACGACCAGGGGCTGGCTCCTTTCAAAACATTAGCGTATGAAGAAGGAGTAAATTATACGGCAGGACTTCCTTTCATCAGAACATCTCCGGATCATGGAGTTGCTTATGATATTGCAGGAAAAAATATGGCTGACGAACAAAGTTTTACAGAAGCGATCTTCACTGCTATTAAGGTTTTCAAAAACAGAAGTGAATACAGCGAACTGATGAGCGACCGCCTGCAGCCTAGAAAAATGGCTGTAGACAACGGAATAGATGAAGATCTGCCGGAGGAAACTGAAGCATAAATCTTTAAAACAAATTTTAAATTAATTTGTTTCAGATTTTATTTGTTATTATAAAAAAAATGCATATTTTTGCACACTCATTTTATGGACAAGTTAAGAAACTATGACGTAAGCTTTTCCGGACTTAAAAACGGAAAACACGAGTTCAAGTTTGAGATAGATAAAACGTTCTTTCAATTATTTGACACTGAGCAGGAATTTACAAATCCTAGAATAGAAGTGAATGTATCGCTTGATAAACACACTACTTTTCTAGAATTTGAGATTAAAATTAATGGATTAGTTGAATTGGTTTGTGATATCACCAATGAAAATTTCGACTATCCTATTGAGAATGAAATCAAGATTTTGGTGAATTTCGGGGAAGAATATGATGACAGCAATGAAGATGTGATTACCATTCCTACCGGAGAGCATGCTTTCAATGTAGCACATTTGATTTATGAAAATGTAATGCTTTCTATCCCGATGAAAAAGATTTCACCGAATGTGAGTGATGAAGATCTTAAAATTCTTGACCAGTTCAGTCCTAAAGATATTGAGGTAACTGAAGAAGAAGAACATGAAAGTGACCCAAGATGGGATGCTTTAAGAAAATTAAAAGACAATAATTAAATAGAATAATTTAAATATGATGAGATGATGAATCTCATCGCTCATCAATTAAAAAAGTTATTAGAAAATGGCACATCCAAAGAGAAGACAGTCGTCTACAAGAAGAGATAAGAGAAGAACTCACTACAAAGCTGTAGTTCCTCAATTAGCTAAAGATGCAACAACAGGAGAGCTTCACCTATACCACAGAGCTCACTGGCATGAAGGAAAATTATACTACAGAGGTAAAGTAGTATTGGAAAAAGAAGTAGCTGCTACTGAAGAAAACTAAGAGTCGCTTTTCGCTGAAAAAGCCTCATTTTAATACAAAAACCGCCCAATTTTGATAAAATTTGGCGGTTTTTTGTTGTTTTTTACGTTTTTTTGGTATCTTTGGCATCAAATCAAATATCAAATTTATGGACATTAAAGACATACAAAATCTTATCAAGTTTGTATCTAAGGCTGAAGTTTCAGAAGTTAAGTACAAAACTAAAGATTTCGAAATCACTATTAAAACTCCATTAGCTGGAAGCGATGCTGTTTATGCACAACCTGCAGTATACCACACTGCTCCACAAGCGGTAGCTGCTCCGGCACCTGTTGCAACTCCGGCCGCTCCTGTTGCTGAAAAAGCTGAAGCTGCATCTGATGACAGCAAATATGTAACAATCAAATCTCCAATGATTGGTACTTTCTATAGAAAACCATCTCCTGATAAAGATGTATTTGTAAATGTAGGGGACGAAGTTTCTGTTGGTAAAGTAGTTTGTGTTATTGAAGCAATGAAGCTATTCAACCAGATTGAATCTGAAATCAGCGGAAAAATTGTTAAAATTTTAGTTGACGACGCTACGCCTGTAGAGTACGACCAACCTTTATTCTTAGTAGATCCATCTTAATTAAATATTGATTAATGATGATTGATAATTGATTATAAAATCAATTTCAAATTTCAAATTTTCAAATTTCAAATCGTATTAAGATGTTCAAAAAAATATTAATAGCCAATCGTGGCGAAATTGCAATGCGTATTTTACGTACTTGTAAAGAAATGGGGATCAAAACCGTTGCAGTATACTCTACTGCTGACAAAGACAGTCTTCACGTAAGATTTGCTGATGAAGCAGTATGTATTGGTCCTGCAATGAGTAAAGACTCTTATCTTAAAATCCCTAACATTATTGCTGCAGCGGAAATTACCAATGCTGACGCTATTCACCCGGGTTACGGATTTTTATCTGAAAATGCTAACTTCTCAAGAATCTGCCAGAAGAACGGTATCAAATTTATTGGTGCTTCTCCTGAACAGATTGAAAAAATGGGAGATAAAGCAAACGCTAAGGCTACTATGAAAGCTGCAGGCGTACCTTGTGTACCAGGTTCTGACGGATTGATCGAATCTTACGAACACGCTGTAAAAGTAGCTGAAGAAACGGGTTACCCTGTAATGATCAAAGCTACTGCTGGTGGTGGAGGTAAAGGAATGAGAGCTGTTTGGAAAGCTGAAGACCTTAAAGATCACTGGGAATCTGCTATTCAGGAAGCTGTAGCTGCCTTTGGAAATGGAGGTATGTATATGGAAAAACTGATTGAAGAGCCAAGACACATCGAAATTCAGGTTGCTGGTGACCAATTCGGAAAAGCGTGCCATCTTTCTGAAAGAGACTGTTCTGTACAGAGAAGAAATCAGAAATTAACTGAAGAAACGCCTTCTCCTTTCATGACAGATGAACTTCGTGAGAAAATGGGAGAAGCTGCCGTAAAAGCTGCTGAATTCATTGGATATGAAGGTGTAGGAACTATCGAATTCCTTGTAGACAAACACAGAAATTTCTATTTCATGGAAATGAATACAAGAATCCAGGTAGAGCACCCTATCACTGAGCAGGTAATTGATTATGACCTGATCAGAGAACAAATTCTTCTTGCTGCAGGAACTCCTATTTCAGGAATCAACTATTATCCTAAGTTACACTCCATCGAGTGCAGAATCAACGCAGAAGATCCTTATGCAGATTTCAGACCGTCTCCGGGGAAAATCACAGGATTAAATATTCCTGGCGGACACGGAATCAGAGTAGACACTCACGTTTATTCCGGATATACAATTCCTTCCAACTATGATTCAATGATTGCTAAGCTTATTACTACGGCTCAGACCCGTGAAGAAGCCATTGCAAAAATGAGACGGGCTCTTGAAGAATTCTATATTGAAGGAGTAAAAACAACTATTCCTTTCCACAGACAGCTGATGGATAATGAAGATTATCTTTCAGGGAACTATACTACAAAATTCATGGAGGATTTTGTAATGGATAGAAAATACGATAATCACTAAGATTATTTTATATACAAATTAAAACTGCCTCAAAAGGGGCAGTTTTTTTATTTAAATCCATCAATAATTCTGCCAGTCAACATATCATAAAAATCAATGAATCAAGTCCTTATTAATCGTTAATAAAAATTAATAAACAATCAGAAAATAAAATTCTGCCGGCTTAAAGATATAATACCTAAAACAAGCAATCAACAAAGAAAATATTTTCTGATACGATATTATTCCAACCTAAAATCTACTTCAATTTTCCCCCCGAACGATACTGGGTATTTGTTTATGCATATCATTAATATTGTGTAAATTTGTAAAAAACAACAATATGTCAACAGCAGAACAAACAAAAAACTCACAGTATTTTATTGACCTTGAAGACAAACATGGAGCGCACAACTATCACCCCCTTCCAGTAGTTCTGGACCGTGGAGAAGGTGTTTTCGTTTGGGATGTGGAGGGCAAAAGGTACTATGATTTTCTTTCAGCATATTCTGCTGTGAACCAGGGACACTCTCATCCAAAAATCGTAGGAGCCCTGGTAGAACAGGCTCAAAAACTGGCGTTAACTTCAAGAGCTTTCTACAACTCTAAATTAGGAGAATATGAGCAGAAAATAACCACTCTTTTTGGATTTGACAAGGTTTTACCAATGAACTCCGGAGCGGAAGCTGTGGAAACAGCGGTAAAATTGGCCAGAAAATGGAGTTATGAAGTAAAAGGAATTGCAGAAAATGCAGCGAAAATTATCGTTTGCGAAAACAACTTCCACGGAAGAACAACCACTATTGTTTCTTTCTCCAATGATCCGGATGCCAACCAGAATTACGGACCTTTTACACCAGGATTTATCAAAATTCCTTATAACGATATCGCTGCATTGGAAGAAGTATTAAGCAGAGAAGCAGGAAGTATTGCAGCGTTCTTAGTAGAACCAATTCAGGGAGAGGCCGGAGTGTATGTTCCGGATGAAAACTTCCTTAAAAATGCTTCTGAACTATGTAAAAAATATAATGTCCTTTTCATTGCTGATGAAGTTCAGACAGGTATTGCAAGAACAGGAAGACTGATTGCCTGCCACCATGAAGAGGTACAACCGGATATCCTGATCTTAGGGAAAGCACTTTCCGGAGGTATGTATCCTGTATCTGCTGTTTTAGCGAATGACAACATTATGAATGTTATCAAACCGGGACAGCATGGCTCCACGTTCGGAGGAAACCCTATTGCGTGTGCCGTAGCAGTAGCCGCATTGGATGTAGTAGCTGACGAAAAACTGTCTGAAAGAGCAGAAGAATTAGGAAAGCTTTTCAGAGCTGAAATAGAGAAGCTTATTGAAAAGACAGACCTTATTACCAAAGTAAGAGGAAAAGGTCTTTTAAATGCTATCCTTATCAATGATACCCCTGATAGTTCTACTGCATGGAACCTTTGCTTGCAATTAAAAGAAAACGGATTGCTGGCAAAACCTACGCATGGCAATATCATCAGACTTGCACCGCCATTGGTCATTACTGAAGAACAATTGCTGGATTGCGTGAAAATTATTGAAAAGACTATTCTTGAGTATAAATAAACTGATATTCATCGGATATTTTAAATCGGATATTTTAATATGATCAACACTATTTGAATTGTTGATTTCCGGAAAAGATTAATGGGTATGGTAGTTAAAAACCATACCCTTAATGTATCTCATCAATACATGTATTTCCCTAGACATACCGTCAGCAATTACTTCAAAAAAACATAAAAAAATCATATTTTTTAACTTTTTAAAAATTTAGGAATTGTATTTGCTATATACATCCGAATACTATAATGTGCAATCTTCAAAGGCGGCATTTTTTCGAAATTTGCATAATAGAGATAAATGACAAAGATTGGTCTATAAAATTCAAATTTAAACTTATCTTTGAAAGATTAAAACTATTTGGAATGACCTTAAGAGAGATAGCACCTATTTCCTTATTAAACAAAACGTTGTGATGAATATAAGTGGTTTAATCATAACATATAATGAAGAAAAAAATATACAGGATGTCCTTGAGTCTTTTGATTTTTGTGATGAAATAATTGTGGTAGACTCTTTTAGTACGGATAAAACTGTAGAAATTGCAAAGAAATTCCCTCATGTAAAAGTGATTCAGAATAAATTTGAGGACTTTACAAAGCAGAGAAATTTAGCTCTTGATCATGCAACCAACGACTGGGTATTATTTTTGGATGGTGATGAAAGAATTACTCCGGCCCTGCAGCAGGAAATTATCGGTGAGCTGAACAAACCCGGGCAAAAGGATGCCTATTATTTTTACAGGAAATTCTTTTTTGCCAAAAAACCGATTCACTTTTCAGGAACACAGTCTGATAAAAACTTCAGGCTATTCAGAAAATCGAAGGCCAGATATATGGCGGGAAAAAAGGTACATGAAACTCTGGAGGTTAACGGAACCATCGGTATTTTAAAAAATAAATTACTCCACTACTCCGTTTCAGATTATGAATCGTATAGAAAAAAGATGATTCATTACGGAGTTTTAAAGGGGAAGGAACTGGCTGCAAAAGGGAAAAAGTACAGTGTTTTGGTTCAATATCTTAAAACAGCTTTTAAATTCTTTAAGGCCTATATAATGAGACTGGGTATTTTAGACGGAAAAGAAGGCTATCAATTATCTTATCTGCAGTCTTTAAGCGTTTATGAAACCTATGAATCATTAAAAAAAGAGCAAAATTAGTTAAATGAAGATTTGTATCATTAGTTATGATTTTTGGGATTATGATAAGTATATTGTTGAGACATTATGCAAAAGAGATATTGATGCTCATCATATAAAGATCAGTAGCGTTACTCATTCCAACTTCAATGAAAGAGCTGTAAATGCTTTAAGCAAAACTTTTTTAAATAAAAATCTCAAGACTGAAAAAAGACAGAAATATGTTCTGGACTCTCTGGAACAATTAGGCCATCAGGATCAGATTCTGGTGATGAATCCGGATACATTTGATCTTTCTACTCTCAAAAAAATTAGAAAATATACAGATCGTCTGTTGACCTATCTTTATGATAATCTTGAAAGAGTTCCTGTAGAAGATAAGCTGTATCTTTTTGACAAAGTATTCTCATTCGACTATGTTGACGTCAAAAAGCACGGGTTCGAAAAGTTAACAAACTATATTTATCTTCCCCATTGTTCACAGGAAATCCAACAGCCTGAAATGGATCTTTTCTATATCACATCTTATGATAACAGAAGAGTTTCATTAATAAAATTACTGGCTAAAAAGCTGATTGAACAGGGATTAAAATTCCAGATTATGATCATTGGTAAAAAATCCTGGAAGCATCAGCTGACCAATATTTTCATGACGGTACCGAAAAATCTTTTTCTGATTTTCAGTATCAAAAAAATTCCGCATAACGATCTTCCAAAGTATTATAAAAACTCTAAAGTTTTACTGGACCTTATGCGTGAAGGGCAATACGGGCTCAGCTTCAGGGTTTTTGAAGCCATGGCTCTGGATAAGAAAATCATTACTGATAACGAAGCCATTAAAACCTATGACTTTTACAATCCCAATAATATTTTGATTTTAAACAAAAATATTAGTAATCTTGACAAATCTTTTTTTGAAACACCCTACGAGAAAATTCCGGAAGAAATCTATTACAGATACACTTTGGATAGTTGGGTGAATAAAGTTTTTGAACTTGATACTAAAAACTGACAAATGGGAATCTTAAAAAAAATAAAAAAGCACTTCGAAAGAAAAGAAAAACTTAAATATCTTCAGTCTAAGGATATCGTCAACATTAATCTGTATGATGCTTCCCAAAAAACGATCCTGTTTGCATCAAGAGATTTCCCAGCCCATGATAAAGAATCCGGGGCTAACAGACTGAAAGAACTTATATTTATTTACAAAGAATTAGGATACAACTGCATTATATTTGCTCCCCATATGTTTGAAGACGATTCTTATGTGAAGTTTTATCAGCAGCGCAATGTTATCATTTACATAGAGAACACTAAGTACAGGAATATTTATGATTTCCTGTCTTCTTTTAAAAAGATAGATTACGTTTGGTTCAACGGGCCTCTGGCTCTGAATCTTTTTTATAAAAAAATGAAAGCCGTTTTATCTTCTGCCAAATTTATTTATGATATGGTGGATATTCATTTTTTAAGGTTTAAAAGAGCCATAGAACTGGAACCTACCCGTATTTCATTAAAGAAGAATTATAAACATTTTTTCCGCCTGGAAACAGTTGTTGCACCACAACTGGATTATATCATTGCCATATCTGATAAGGAGAAAGCAATTATGAGCCAGTATGCAGATAAAAATAAGATCATTACAGTATCTAATATTCATTATCCCAAAATTGATATTTCTGAAAGAAAAAGTTTCAGTGAAAGCAAAGGAATTACCTTCATCGGATCTATCCACGAGCCAAATATTGATGCGGTAAAGTTTCTCTATGAAAAAATAATGCCTATTGTCTGGAAAACCAATCCTGAGCTGGAAGTAAGCATCATCGGGAATGTCGCTGAAAAACTTGATCTTAAATTATTTCCTAAGTTTAAATTTTTAGGCTTTGTGGAAAGCATTGAAGAGCATTTTATGAATTCCAGAATTATGGTTGCACCCTTACGATTTGGAGCTGGAGTAAAAGGAAAAATAGGACAGGCATTTGAATATTTCTTGCCTGTAATCACAACAGATATCGGAGCGGAAGGAATGAGACTCGCCAACCATAAAAATGTATTGATAGCGAATGATGAAAATAGTTTTGCTCAGGCAATTCTACAATTAAATAATGATGAAGAGCTTTGGAATACATTAAGTCAAAATTCTATTGACAGTCTGAAACCATTTTCCATTGAGTCCGTAAGTTCTACATTGAAAAAAATTTAATTAAGAATGGATAATTCTTTTTTTTTAATCAGCATTATTGTTCCGTGCTACAACGCTTCTTATTATGTAAAAGAAGTACTCGAAAGTATACAGAACCAAACTCATTACAATATTGAATGTATTGTTATTAATGATGGCAGTACAGATAATACTCTTGAAATCATCAATTGTTTTTCAGACGAAAGATTCCATATATACAACCAGAAAAACAAAGGTCTTTCAGATACCCGAAATTTCGGATTGGAAAAAGCCTCCGGAGATTTTATTTTTTTCTGTGACAGTGATGATCTTCTTCCTTCTAATGCCTTGGAATCACTCATATCTGAGTATACAGGTAAAGAGGATATTATTGTGGGAAAAACATCAACCTATTCATGGGAAGAGAAACGAAACGTTTCATTCTTACCTCAGCCTAAAGAAAAACAACGCTTAGAAAATAAAAATACGGAAGTCCTGCTTAAAAAAATAACGGAAAACTTAAGTCCAATTGCCCAGAATAAATTATATAAATCTTCATTTTTAAAAGAAAATAATCTCACATTTTTAAGTGGAATTTATCACGAAGATGAATTATGGTTCTTTGAAACGATGTTCCAGGCAAAGAATGTTGTCTTTATTCCTGATATTACTTATTTCTACACTATCGACAACGCACAGTCCATCACTAAAAAGAACAGTGATAAAAATCTTTTAGGATACCTAAGTGTTATTCAAACGATATATAACAACTACTATTTACAATATCCTGAACAAAGCAATATTGCCTACTATATTGCCTACTTAAAGAAAATTATTATTGGAAATTACAAGCATCATTCAAACTATTCCAATACAGCAATTCATAAGATGGAAACGATATTCAAAGAAGTTAATCCTAAATTCAATGATAATATTTCATTGAAAAGTATTGAGAAAAAATATTTCCGGTATATTAATACCCTCAGTTTAAAAGATGCTGAGACCATAAAAAAAGAATATTTCAATAATCCTGTCAACAGTCTCAGAAAATACTACAAAATATTAAGATTCAGTATACTTAACTTAAATTAAAAAAGTGAAAAAAAGAAAATTTCTTTTGGTAATGCCTGATTATTCCGATTTTCCAAAGCTATTTTTAGAAAACTTGGAGAAGGAAGGTTTTGAACCCTATTTAATCACAGACAATGTTTCAAGATTTAAATACAAGGGCTGTGAAAGCATAAAAAATTTTTTCATTAAAAATATTCTTAGAAATAAAGAGTATAAACAATATCTTATTCAAAAGCATTTTCTCGATGAGCTGAATAAAAACCTTTCTGCCATTACGGAAGAATTGGATTATGTCCTGGTGATTCGTCCGGATAATTTCCCAATTACATTTATAAAGAATCTAAAAAGTAAAACCCAAAGATTAATTGCTTATCAATGGGATGGTATTGAAAAATTTCCAGAGATCAGAAACTATTTCAATTTATTTGATATCTTCTTTTGTTTTGAAAGGGTAGAATCTCAGCCCAATATTCAACCTATTACTAATTTTTATTTTGATCACCTTCCTTATTCCGAAAAAAAATATAATGCAGAAAAGCCTAAGCTTTACTTTGTAGGTTTATATTGGAAAAGCCGTGAAGAAAAAATTAACCGATTTATTGATGAAGTCTCAGGTTTATCTATTGAACTTTCTATTTTCATTCAATATTTTCAGGAACCTGAAACGAAAAATGATAAAATACAATATATTCAAAACAGAATTAGTTTCCGAGAAAATCTGGATCTTGTTAAAAGTTCAGACATTCTTTTGGATTTTGTTGATCCATTACACAACGGACTTTCCATTCGTTTCTTTGAAGGAATATACTATAAGAAAAAAGTAATTACGGATAATGTGACGGTTAAAAAATACGATTTTTACCATCCTGATAATATCTTTGTTGTGGAAAATAATAATTATAAAAATATTGAACAGTTTCTAAAAAAACCTTATTTTACATTATCAGATGACATTGTAAAAAAATATGGTTTCAGTAATTGGATCAAAAAAATCATAACATAAAAAATAAGCTTTATTGATAAAAGCCTTCTTTATTTAATCTTTAAATCCCAAATAATTTATAATATTACTGATATTCTTTTCCTGTTGCCCAACTGAGAACTTAGCCAGTGGTAGTGCGCTGTTACTATGAAGAGTTTTCCACAAATTTTCATCGTAATATAGTTCCAATATCTTATTTGCGAAATGCTGTGGATCTTCATTGGAAACAAGGGCTGTTTTCTGATCTTCCAAATCCATTCCTTCCGCCCCAATTGATGTAGTGACTACAGGCAATCCAAACTCCAGAGCCTGCCCGATCTTTCCTTTTACTCCAGCTCCATATCGTAGAGGAGCAACAAATATTCTCGAATTTTCAAACCAGTAATCTACACTCTTCTGATAGCCTAATATCTGAAACTTCTCAGAATTATATTTTCCTTTAATCTCTTCGGGAAAATGTGGTCCTAAAATATATACTTTAATAGAATCGTCTTTGGCCCAAACTAAAGGCATTATATCTTCATACAAAAACTTGACGGCATCCATATTGGGCATGTGATAGAAACCTCCAATGAATAAAACACCTTCCCGAACAGAATAATCCATATCTCTGCATTCTACAGGTTCATGAATATTACTAACAGTAAAGATCTTTTCATTTTTGATCCCTTGGCCCGAGACAATTTTCTTTTCTTCATCACTGATGGAAATAACCACATCTGACTTTTGCATTCCAAAATATTCCTTTTCCTTAAAGAATCTCATCTCTTTTTTACGGGACTTTGTCACTTCAATATATTTGTTTTCTCTCTCCATTCTTAGATAATGAAGATCGACCATATCATAAATAATCTTCTTTCCGGAGATATCATTTTTAATTTTCCCATACCAAAAATCAAATCCAATCGGTCTGAAAATCCAAACAATATCAACATAATGAAGAGCTTCTTTCACTTGATCCAAAACTCTTACAATTTTGTTCTGAGCATTTACATAGTCTTTACAAACTTCCACACCAATGCTCCGAAAAAAATCAACGTAGATATCATCCTCTTGGTTGGGCTGCTGAATCCCTAAAATAACTCTATGATTATTTTTTTGCAGAATCTTTACAATTTCAAGAAACCTTCTTGAGCCAGAATCCTTATCAGGTTGTGGCATACGTTCCTCCAGAATAAGAATATTGGGCTTTTTATAAAATCTATTAATATTATTTCTTCCTTCATTATCCAGAAATCTTGAATCAGTAAAATACGAATCCCATCTATTCATAAAGACAGTTCTGTTTTTCTGAAGCAAAAGTTCCTTTCCATTATCTTTTCCAGTATAAGAAACATTTTCAAAATGAACAATTTCCGATTTAGGCTGATAATAAATATCCAGCTTCTGCTCATATTTCAAGCGTTGGCATAGATCTGTTTCTTCATAATAGGCAGGTAAAAAAGCTTCATCCAAAAGATTAAGTTTTCCATCAGTATCAGTTCTATGTAATAACAAACTACATCCTGAACAATAATCTACTTTTCTTAAAAAGTTATATTTCGGAGTATCAATAGCTTCACCTCTTCCTAGATTAACAATTTCAGTATTATTAAAAATAAGACAGCCCGCCTCTTGCAATGTATTGTCTGCAAATACCATTTTAGAGCCAACTGCACCTACATTTTTATTGTTCTTAAAAACCTCCAACAGACTGGATAAATAGTTTTCCTGAACTTCTACGTCATTGTTCAACAAATAAATATACCTTCCTCTTGCCTTCCGAATTCCTTTATTTATATTTCTTAAAAATCCTAAATTTTCAGTATTATTAATAATTGTAATTCCGGGAACTGTATCCAGATACTTTAAAGTTTCATCTGAGCTGTTATCATTGATAATAATAATTTCTTTTGATACGTCTTTATCATACTGTTCAATTGTATATAAACAATTAAGAGTATATCTGATCTGATTGTAAACAGGAATTATGATAGAAACTTCTGGCTCATTTTCATAAATAAAGTCAAATGTATGTTTTTTAAAAAAGTCGAGTTCAAAATGATTAATCTTTAGTTTTCTCTTATTATTGATAAAATTCCGATCCTTTATTTTATTTTTAAAAAACCTTTTAATTCCCATTTTAAATTTATTATTTTGTCCTGCCTTTTTAGAAAAACAAAATTAAGCATTTATTGTAAACTATGAGAGTAATAAGTTGGTTATCTTTTGTTCCTGGAGTGCAATAAATTCACTTCTGTTTATAAGATTTGATTAATCAACAAAATCATTTAATGCCTAATAAATACCGAAAACTTTAAAGGATATTGATTTCCGCTAATCAAAACATATATGGAAG
>NZ_SCNC01000036.1:0-28120 GCF_005503635.1 Chryseobacterium sp. 2VB | reverse complement strand
AGAAAGTAGGGTAAAAATCAAAGACGTTCACCCTACGCAAGCTAACTCAAGGTCGCTTTTATAAATATAAATGTATAAAAAATATTTGGAAGTTAACACAGAATCTAAAGCCTAAGAAACATACAAAATAAAGCGGGCTAAAGCCCGCTCCTATTGAATTTTATTGTTCATGAGAAGAATTCTTATTAACAGCTTTAGACTTTAAACATTAAACTCTGAACTTTAAATTTTTAAATCTCTTAAGGATTCGTAGAGAAAATAGAACCGTTTGCAATCAGCGCTCTTCTGTTCATTTTCAGGATATCTCTTACCCATTCTGCAAAATCTTCAGGCTGTAATACTTTGTCAGGATTTCCGTCTGTAAGACCGCCCTGGATGCTCATATCAGAAGCAATAGTACTTGGAGTCAGCGTAATGACACGGATATTTTGTTTTCTCCATTCTGCCATCATAGATTGAGAAAGAGATACTACGGCTGCTTTTGAAGCGGCGTATGCAGACATATTCGGTCCCCCTTTCAGACCTGCAGTAGAAGCTACGTTAACAATATCACCTTCTCCTTTAGCTTTCATAAATGGATAAGCTGCCTTAGCTGCATAATACACCCCGAAAAGATTGGTTTTTATAACCTGCTCCCATGTTTCGGATGGCATTTCTTCGATCAATCCAAAGTCTCCGATTCCCGCATTATTGATCAGAATATCAATTCCTCCCAACTGCTCTGCTAAAGATTCTATTCCAGCTTTTACCTGAATTTCATTGTCTACAGAAAATACGGCATATGCTGAATTTACTCCTGATTTTTTGATTTCTTCAACCGTCATTTTAAGGTTTTCCTCGTTTCTTCCTGTAATGGCAACGTTTACTCCTTCATTAGCCAAAGCAAGTGCAACAGCTTTTCCTAATCCTCTTCCACCACCTGTTATGATGGCATTTTTTCCGTTTATATTCATAGTAATGATACTTTTCTTGATACAAAGTTACGAAAGAACATTTTTACGAAACAGCGAAAACATGGATTTAATAGTTTTTTAATTGTTTATCGTAAAACTCGATAAAAATTAAAACCGGCTCATAAGAACCGGTTTCAAATCTAAAAAAAGGTATAGTAAAAAAAATAAAAAGCTTAAGGAATCTGGATGGCGTTCTGAACTTCAAATTCTTCTGAAGCGGAGAATTCATTTCCATACATGTCTACAGCTTTCACCTCAACTTTGTGTTTTCCTAATGCTAATTTCTTAGGAAAATCTGCTTCCCAGATATGTTTTGACATTTCAGGATTGGAAGGTCTTCTGCCCGGAAGAATTTTCTCTGTAGAATCCCATTTGAAAACAGAAAGAGCAAAATTCGGGTCGATGGTTTCATCGTACTTCATTTCTTCCCATTTTCCACCGTCTATTCTGTATTCTACTTTGTCTTTTTTGCTTCCCATGAAGAAATTGGCCAGCACTTTGGCTGAAGTTCTTGACGAAGAAATCACTTTCGGAACATATAATTTGATCTGATAGTCTTCCGGTTTTCCAGCAGTTCTGTATTTCACTTTATACTGATTGTCTGCAAAGCTGATAAAAGAATATCCTTTTGCCGTTCCGTCTCTCATGGTTGAGGTAGGAAGTCCGGCATCATCCGGTGTTCCTGAATACCAGTCGCCGCAGGTAGTTCCAACATTATATTCGTGTAATTCTTTGATTCCGTTCCAGCCTGCTTTTTTGCCGTAGAAAATCTGCTGCTGGATATGGGTATGTGCTGATAAAAGCAATACATTCCGGAAAGGATTTAAGAAATCAAATAACTTCTGACGGTCGGCATTTCTAAAATTGTCTTCGTTGTTATGTTCCAACGGAATATGAAAAGAAATGACAATCAGCTTATTCTTATCAACCAGTTTCAGATCGTTTTCGATGAACTGAAGCTGGTCTTCACGGAAACCACCCCAGTATCCTTTGTCATCCCTCGGATCCGGATAAAGAATATCATCCAGAATGATAAAGTGCACATTACCATAGTTGAAAGCGTAATTGGCCGGACCAAAGTTCGATTCAAATGTTTCATCGGAAAGCTTGTCTTCTTTTGCATCATAATTCATATCATGATTTCCCATCACATTATACCAAGGCAGTCCAACTTCTTTCATAACGTCTGCATAAGGTTTCTGCAGGCTTAGATTATCACCTACCAAATCTCCCAGACTGATTCCCAGTACTGCATTTTTCTTAGTATTTTTCACTTCGTTTACGATTCCTCTTTTGAAGTAGTCCAGTTCTTTTTCTGTGTAAGGCTGCGGATCACCGAAAACAAGGATGTCAAAATTTTTGTTCTCGTTTTGCTTATAAAGCGGGAAGTTCAGTTCTTTGGGAAGGTCTCCTGTGGGCGCAACTCCTTTGTATTTAAAATCTGCAGGGGATCCATTGGGTTTATGATGATAATAAAACTGTGGAAGATTGTTTGTATTTAAAGCTGTCTGATATCCTGAAGGTTTGATGACAAAAATACTCTGATCTTCCTGAACCGGAAGACTGTATCTACCGTTTTTATCCGTAAGAACTACCTGAACCCCATTAGAAACGGCTATTCCTTCAATTCCTTTTTCGCGGTTTTCTTTCTTTTGATTTTTGTTACTGTCTTCGAATACATATCCGGCAACAGAAGCCTGCGAGAAAGCCATTGCTGAAACCAGCATACAAGGCATTATAAATTTTATATTGATACTCATAATTTTTTAAATCTTTAAATTATTTTAATCTTTAAATCACAATTATTTATTCCACCACATTTTCACATTGATATTGTCTCCACCCATGGATTGTACGGCTGCATTATAGTTATCCGCATTCATTACTTTTGTAGCGGTAGGATACATAAATCTCACAGGCATCTGTCCGCCGTTCTGAAGTCCGCCGTTATTTGGAAGTACCGGAAGTTTCGTACGTCTGTACTCATACCATTGCTGATGATCAACAAAAAACAGGGAAATGTATTTCTGAAGCATAATTTTTTCCAGAGAACCGTCATACGCCACTTTAGGATTACTGAAGTAATTGGCAGGAACTGTTGCTCCCCACTGTTCTATTATAGATTTCACCCCGGTTTCGTAATAGGTCTGCTGATTTCCTGCGATGATCCCTTTATTTACTAATTCTGCCAGGATAAACTGTACTTCAGAATAGGTCATGATTAAAATCTTTAAAGGGGCTTTCGCCAGGTTCTGGTTCAGGTTGGAAGGCTGATAGTTGAAAGATGTTCCCAAAGCATATCCTGATGGAGCTCCTTTATAACCAAGATCTTCTCCTGATGTTGCTTTAGCTTTCGTAAAAAACATGCTCATCCTTGGATCATTGTTATCTTTCATGGCATTCACAAAGAATTCACCTGCTGCCCTGTACGCTGTAAAATCCTGTGGACGGGCGATCGGTTGTAAGTAAGGAGATATTCCGGAAAGCGGCAGCACTGCACTGTCTGTATTATTCTGGAAAATTGGGTATTGTGCCGGATTGTTGATAATTTCCTGAATTCTTTCATACACATTCACTTCTCCGTTCCGGCTTAGAATTCTGGTCAGTAATCTTAATGATAGAGAGTTACAGAATTTTTTCCATCCTAAAATTCCGGTCTGACTATTTGTATTGGCGTTATAAAACAGATCTGTTTCCGTTAATGCCTGATTGGTATTGAATAACGTGTTGGCTGTTTTCAGGTCATTTAACAGCTGGATATAGACATCTTTCTGCTTATCATATTTTGGTTTTAAAATATTTTCTTCAACTCTTAATGCTTCAGATAAAGGGATATCCCCAAAAGCATCAGTAAGATTGGAAGCAATCCATGCGTTCAGGACCATTGAAATCGCCAGATAATTATTATTCTGTTCTTTTGTTGCATATTTTCTAAGATCGCTTACCTGCTTAAGCCATCTGTAAGAAGTATTCCAGTATCCGTTACCACTTTTTTCATCCATATAATATCTGCTGTAGGAATTTCCTTCATTGGGAAAATCTAAAGCGATCTGCATGATATCAAAGGTGAAATCATCTGCCCTGTTATAGCCATAACTACCCATTTCATACTGTATCGGAGCGAGAAGACTGCCAACTGAAGGGTCTTTAACTTTACTGGTATCTGTATTCATTTCATCAAAGGTTCTGTCACAGGATTGAAGCATGAAAACAGAAACTGCCAATGTCAGATGTATGATTATTTTTTTCATTTTTAAAATTTTAGAATTTAAGATTTAACTGAAAACCAACTGTTCTCGCTGTCGGAAGCTGTCCCATTTCCACTCCCGGAGTGATGGTTGCATTGTCCAGTGTAGCCACTTCAGGGTCAAACATCGGAAATTTGGTCCACATCCATAAGTTCTTTCCGAATATGGCAATCGTAAGATCATCCAGACCTATAGATTTTATGGTTTCTTTAGGGAAGGAATAAGCAATTCTTGCGTCTCTCAGCTTAATAAAGTCTGTACTGAAACTGTTGGTTTCCACATTGGCTCTTCTGTAGTAATCTCCGTAATAAGAAGATACCAGAACTCCTTTTGTGTTGGTACTGTAAGTTCCGTCAGGATTCTGAACAACCCCGTCTCCTACAATCATTCCGCCAGGATTATCTCTTCCCGGAAGAGTAGATTTAAGCTTACCTTGTTCAGACATTTTATGATGTGACTGAGAATACGCAATACCACCATACTGACCGTCAAATGAGAAACTGATCGTAAAGTTTTTGATTTTGAAATCATTCTGAAGACCGGCCCTCCATTTAGGGAATGCATTTCCTACTTTTTCAATATCTGCGGGTCTCGCAGGAAGCCCGTTGTCTCCGTAAATTACTTTTCCCTCCGGAGTTCTTAATAATTTAAATCCATACATATCGCCCAGTGAACCTCCTACTTCCATTTTATAGAATACTACATCTCCTACGTTGGAAACAATGCCATCAAAGCCTTCAGGTAAGGTCATCACTCTGTTTTCGTTCGTAGACCAGTTTCCACCTACTTTCCATGAGAAATCTTTGCCTTTTACAGCTAAGATATCGGCAGAAAGTTCAAGACCTCTGTTTCGGATTTTTCCCGCATTAATGATCCTTTTGGAATATCCTGCTTCGGTGGGTAACGATACAGGGATAATCTGGTTTTCACTGAAATTCTGATAGGCAGTAAGATTCAGGTTCAATCTGTTTTTGAAAAGGCTGAAATCCATACCGGCTTCTATATTGGTATTTTTCTCAGGTTTAAGGGTAGGATTATTAAAAGTGGTAGGTGCTACTACACTTCCTGTAATATTGCTTGCTGTATAATAATTGTCCAAAAGATAAGGATCACTGTCAATCCCTACTTTTGCCCATGAAGCTCTCAGTTTCCACAAGTTCAGATTATTGCTTTTCAGATTAAAAATATCTGATAATATGAAACTGGTACTCACCGAAGGATAAAAGAAAGATCTGTTTTGCTTCGGAAGCGTAGAGCTCCAGTCATTTCTTCCGGTAATGTCTACAAATACTTTATTGTCATATCCCAGGGTAAGCAAACCGTAAACACTGTCTACATGTTTATCTCTTGGTGCCGGATATTTAACCGGAATATTAAGCGCATTGGTAAGGCTGTATTCCCCTGCAGTTTTCAATCCGATGGCCTGATAATCATTAAGCAGGTATTCATTATAACGGATACTTCCCCCTGCTGACGCTGAAATACTGAATTTATTCCAGTCTGCTTTATAAGAGAACAAAAGGTCGTTATTATATTCCTGGTTTTTGATAAACTGCTCTCTGTAGAAACCTTTCAGGTAATTGGCAGAACTCCATGGTCTTTTGGTCGTTCTTTTTTCATTCAGGATTTCAATCCCTGACCTCAGCATTATACTGAAATTTTTATTAAACTGATAATCTGCCGTAATATTTCCTGTAATCGTCTTCTTTCTGACTCCATTCAGCATTTCGTAAGCAATCATATAAGGATTGTCTATGTAAGAACTGAACGGATGGATCTGATCAACCTGTTCCTGCCCTGGCTTCCAGATCGGCTTATACCACTCCAGATCTACATTGGGATTCTGGAAGATCATGAAATAGGAAATCGACTGATTGTTGTATCCCGTCGCAGGAAGGTTGTCACTGGTAGTAGTGTTATAAGCAAATTTTGTTGATATTTTTAATTTTTGGGTAAGCTGATGGGCAAATGACAACGCAAAATTGAATCTGTCGAAGCCTGTATTCGGCATCATCCACTCGTTATTAAGGTAAGTAAGTGAAGATCTGAAGCTGGTTTTCTCATTGGAGCTTTCTACCGAGATACTGTTCGAGTAAGTAGAACCTGTTCTCCAGAAACCTTTAATATTATTTTCATAAGGTCTCCACAATTGTCTTTCCTTGCTCTGCCCCATTACGTTAGGATCGTATTGGAAATAATATTGTCCGGCGAATTTAGGACCAAAAGCACTACTGGTTCCTCCGGTACTTGGTCCATCAGGAGAAAGGCCATAAGAATAGTAAAAGTTTCCTGCTGTATTGGTGGCCAGTGTTCCCTGCCCGTATTCGTATTGCCAGTCCGGCCATTTCAATACGGAATCAAAGCTTGAGGAAGAATTGAAAGTTACTCTTAGTTTTCCGTTTTTTGTTTTTCCGGATTTTGTGGTGATCATTAGGGCACCATTGGCAGCACGGGAACCATATAATGCGGCTGCAGAAGCTCCTTTCAATACCGTTACGGATTCAATATCATCCGGATTGATGCTGTTCAATCCATTTCCAAGATCGATGGGAACATCACCTCCGGAACCAGCTCCATAGGCTGCTGTACCGGAACCTGTGGTGGAATTTCCCAATGGCACTCCATCCACTACAATAAGAGCATAGTTGTGATCCATCATAATGGATTTTTCCCCTCTCAAAGTAATTCTGGAAGTTCCCAACGGTCCTGCTCCGGCGGTCTGGATTTTAAGGCCGGCCACCTTCCCTTCCATGGATTGCGCCCAGTTGTTGTTCTGGGTTTCTTCAAATGTTTTGGCATCTACTTTTTCGGCAACATACCCTAAAGCTCTGTCGTGCCTCTTGATTCCCAAAGCAGTTACAACTACTTCATCAATTCCTTTAACGGTGTCCTTTTTAGCTTTCTGCTGAGCTGCCAGATTGACGCTGACGAATCCTAACAGCGACAAAACCAACAGTTTTTGTGTCTCTTTACGCATTTCCTTTTTGTTTGCGCAAAATTAGAACGACATTACAAGGAACGTCTTAACACACTTTTAACGTTTCTTAAAAATTTATTAAACCATTTGTTAATCCAATCTTAATAACATTAGACAAATAGCTAATTAACAAACAATTAAGCAATTAAGTATTTTTAATATAGTTTACAGACATCATTTATGTATCTTTATTGTCTGGTTTTGAGATAATACTATACATAATACTTAAATAACTGAATTACAATATATTAAAATCAAATTTAATCTCTTATTGCTTTCATTTATTATTAAAAAAGGCTTTAGCTGCTAAAAATAAACAGTCTGCCAATTATCAATAGGCAGACTGTGTAAATTATTGGTTATCTGTTGAGATGGTTAAAAAATTTCGTTTGACCACCACGTCAAAATTCTTTGAATTTTTGCCACCCCTCAAGGAGGGGAATATTTTGTTCTTCAGTTGTTATATTTCTGAAGATTTTAAATCTGTTTATTTATTCTTCAACTGATCAGGAATATTGGTTGTTACGAATCCTATCCCTTGTTTTTTCAATTCTTCGTAAACAGCAACGTCATTTACGGTCCATGAATTGGTAATTAGCCCTAATCCTTTTGCATCAGCAATCCATGTTGGGTTTTTCTGGAAAACACTGTAGTGGTAATCCATACCGTCCAATCCTTCTTGTTTGATCTGCTCAGGAGACAGTTCACCATTCAGATACTGAACTTTAAAAGACGGAGCCAGTTTTTTGATCTCTTTACAGATATTAAGGCTGAAAGAAATAAACTCACTTTGAGATTCCAGCTTCATATCTTTAATCATTTTGATCGTTCTCTCTGTGATTTCATTTTCTATTTCCGGAGTTTTCGCTGGCTTGATCTCAACGATCAGCTTCAGAGATTTGTCTTTTTTCCCCTGCTTCAAATAATCTTTTAAGGTCGGGAATTTTTCTCCGTTGGATAATTTCAATGCTTCCAGTTCTTTGAAAGGAGTTTCTGAAATTTCCATTTTACCATGGTGTTCATCATGATTGATCACCAATACACCATCTTTTGTCATTCTTACATCAAATTCCGACCCATATATTTTTAATTTCTGGGCATTTTCCAATGATTGAATTGAATTCTCTGTTGTTGGAGGCTGAGCCTGGAAATATCCTCTATGGGCAATAATCTGGGTTTGTGCTTTCATCATAACTGTACTTAAAACTGCTAACCCTAAGATAAAATTTTTCATAATATAATTTTAAATTATTAAAATAAAGTCGTGAAACTTCCTGATAAAGGTAGTTATTACAAAATAAAAACCAAAAGACATAAAAGATTTACTGATTAAAGCTAAGTGAGATTTACCATAGCCGGCTCAATTTCTTTTATGTCTTCAGTGGTTAAGAAAGGTAAAAGTTAGAAACTGTATTTCGCACCGATCTGGATCTGGTAAGGATTTCCTGTCAGAGGAACCAAACCGCCTCCACTTACGTTTTTGGTGTATTCGTACTGCATCGTATCTTTATTAAACTTCGTCACTTTATACAGAGAAGTATTTCCGTATGATTTGTTTACCCCCCATTCTTTGTTCAGAAGGTTGGCCACGTTGAAAATATCTACGGAAAGTTCGAAAGCTCCCACTTTGTCGAATTTAATTTTCTTGGCAACACGTACGTCCCAAACACCGTAGAAACCGTTTTTACCACCATTACGTTCTGCAATTTTTCCGTTGTATTCAGTGATATAATCTTTCAGAGCCTGTCCTACCTGTGGATCATCCAAAATAGATTGGGTAAGATTCGGGAAGATAAAAGCAAGGTCGTTGGAATCTACGAAGTCTCCGTTGATATTTCCCCCTGTTGTTGCAGAGAAACGGGTTCCTCCAATCCCTGAGTATCTGATTCCTAAAGTAAATCCTGCAATCGTAGGCGAGTTACCATAAATAACGACTTTATTACGGAACTGGTTGTCAGAATAGGTCATTCTTAAATCTCTAGGATCACTCTGAATCATGGTAGACAATGTTGCAGAGTTGGCTACGTTTCCGTTGTATGAAGTATTGTCTTTAATATCAGACCATGTATAACTTGCGGTGATTTCTCCATCTTTCCAGTAGCGGTAACTTGTATCGATTACAAATGAGAACTGGTTTACTTTACCATCGCTCACCAATTCCAGTACTCTTCCGAAATTATTATTGATTCTTCCCTGTTTCCAGTCGAAACTTACACTGTTATTAGCATTATTGGTAATAGCCCCTGTAGGAATAAATACTCCTCTTCCGCCTTCATTAGCCAGTGTAAAGAAAGGATTGGCCACCATGTTTCTGTCGTAATAATAGTAATTGTTTCTACCTAAAGCCATGTATCCTGCAATTCCTGCTCTGAACCTTTCATTGAAGAAGTGGGTATAAGAAATATTGGCTTTATAAACGATCGGGATCTTTGCATCCTTACCGGTATAGTTGATCGTTGGAATCTGCTTCTGAGAAAGTGACGGAACCGTATTGTAATCATCTCTATAGCTGTTGAAATCCGGGAACGGAACATCTTTACCGGTTACATCCACAGTAGCCAGATGTTTTCCATCAAATACAAGGTTGTTGATGATCATATAATTGTTGATATCGGAAGAGAAAATTCCGGCACCGAACTTCAGGAAGTCTTTATTTCCTTCATTGATGTTCCAGTCAAACTGGAATCTTGGCTGGATGACAAATGATTTGATCTGGTTATCCGTTCTGATTCCCATTTCATCAAACAGTTTCTGGTTGAATTCTGCTTTCGGGTAACCACCGTAATCTAATCTCAAACCAGCCATCAAATCAAGCCCTTTAGCTACTTTGGTCTGGAATTGCCCATAGAGACCGATGTTCCAGATATTTGATCTGACAGACGGATCGGCCACCAAAGGAACTTCTCTATAGAATCTGTAAGGTGTCATGGTCTCAAAATTGCTCATTCCCTGGAAATGGAATCTTCCGTTCACCTCACTTCCGTATACCGATTTTGCTGTTGTATACATAAGGTCAGCCCCAAACGTATATTTTACCTTATCTGTATTATAGTATAGGTTATCTACGATCTGGAACACATTATTTCTGAAGCTTTCCTGAGCAAAGCGGTGTCCGCCGATCTGAATATTCGTAGATCCCGCACTGGAAGATACTCCTTCAACAATAGCTCTTGGTACAGGTTTTCCTAATTGATTGTTCTGGTAACTGTCCTGAAAAGTATAAAGATACTGCGCCTTTAATTCGTTGGTTAAGTTAGGTCTCAGATTTGATCTTAAAGTTAACAATAAACTGTTATCAAGGTTTTTATCATTCCCGTACGATTCAAAGAAGTTGATATTGGTATTGTCACCCAATCCGTTTTTGTTAAGATCGTAAGTAAAGTTATTTCTAAGCGTTAATAAATGCTTTTCATTAATCTGCCAGTCTAGACGTAAGAAACCGGCATCAGAGTTTCTCACTTTATCAAAAGTTCCGAATTGCGGGCTGCTTCCTACTCCATATTTAGCTCTTGCAATATCCAGGAACTGATTAAGCGTCTGCGTAGTTGTGTTGAATCTCTTCTCATCATCCGGAGATTTGATATCAGCAATCACTAAAGGTCTTGAATCCAGCTGATGATCCCATGCTACGAAGAAGTGTAATTTATTTTTAATGATCGGACCTCCCAATGAAAATCCGAACTGGGAAGTGGAGAAGTCATTATTTCTTTTGTTTCCTCTGATGTCATAGGGACTGGAAAGCCAGTTTGTTCTTAAATATTCCCAGGCACTTCCGGAAAATTTATTGGTTCCTGATTTGGTAACAGCACTTACTGTTCCTCCTCCACTTCTTCCCAATGTAACATCATATTGGTTGGTAGTGATTTTGAATTCACGGACCGCTTCAATGGAGATGGAGAATGGTGCACCGCTTCGGCTGGTGGTTGATCCTGCGGAAGTAGGATTTTTTGCTGTCATCCCGTCAATCGTAAAGTTAGTGGAAGATCCAAGCTGACCGGAAAGGTTTCCTCCTTTTCCACTTAACGGAGATAATTCCGTAAGATTGGTGAAGTTTCTTCCGTTCACCGGAAGCATGCTGATGTTTTTCGCAGAAATTGCGGTAGCTGCTCCCAGGTTTCCGATCTTGTTTTTAAGGTTTCCTGTAATTTTTACTTCCTCAATAGTCTTTTCGTTCCCCAGATCCATATTCACGGTCACCTGATCTCCGAAGTTGACATTATAGCCTTCTTTTTTATCGTCATTCACAATGACCGTGTAAGGCCCTCCAAGAGGAATTTCCTTAAAAATATATTCCCCTTTTGAGTTGGTTTCCGTTTCCGTTCTGAATCCTGTAGACTCATTCACGATCGTTACTTTCACTTTTTCCTGAGCCGTACTTCCCGGTCCGGTAACTTTCCCTACAATAGAAGCCTGCGTGGTCTGTGCATAAGCCATTGTCCCAAGCCCTAAAAACAATAATCCCAGTACAATCTTTACTTTTTTCATTTCTTCCGAAGATCTATATTATTAACTTTTTGATGTTAGCCCGGAAACCTCTTTGATTTTCATGATGATAGATCATTATGAGGTTTCTTTCAATCTGATGTGCAAAGGTATTTTGACTTTAAGAGCGGGGTGTTTAAGAAAGTTTTAACATTCTTTTAATTAAATCAGAACTTTATGTTAAATTACTTTAAACACGTGTTTTATTTTCTGTAAAACCAGTAGGTTAAGACATATTAAACATTTTTAATTTTCCTGTACTATTTTATTCTGTTATTTTTTAAATGCAATTACTTTAGTTATTTTTGCTCAAAAGATAGAAACCCAATGTCTGAAAACATTCAACAAAAGATAGAACAGCTCCGCAAAGAGCTTCACCAACATAACGAAAACTACTACCAACTGGATACTCCCACCATTACAGATTATGAATTTGATATGCTTCTGGAGGAGCTACAGGATCTGGAAGCCAGGTATCCCGAATTCTATGATGAAAATTCTCCTACCGTTCGTGTAGGTGGCGGTGTTACCAAAGTTTTCCCTACGATTCAGCATAAGTTCAGGATGTATTCTCTGGACAATTCCTATGATTTTGACGATCTGGAAGACTGGGAGAAACGAATCATCAAAACCATTGAAGATCCTGTAGAATTCGTTGCTGAGCTGAAGTATGACGGAGCATCCATTTCTATTCTTTATGAAAACGGAAAATTGTCACAGGCAGTTACCCGTGGTGACGGTTTCCAGGGTGATGAGATTACCCCGAATGTACGTACCATTTCAGATATTCCTCTGACTTTAAAAGGGGATTTCCCTGCTCATTTTTTTATGCGTGGTGAAATTTATCTGACCAGAAAAAACTTTGACAAAATTAATAAACTTCGTGAGGAAGAAGGTCTTGATCCCTTCATGAATCCAAGAAATACGGCCAGCGGAAGTCTGAAAATGCAAGACAGTGCTGAGGTAAGAAAGCGTGGACTTTCTTCCGTATTATACCAGTTTATTTCTGATGAAGTTCCTGCGGAAACCCATTGGGAACTGCTTCAGAAAGCTCAGAGCTGGGGCTTCAAAACCTCCCAGCAGGCCAAATTATGTAAAACAATGGCTGAGGTACAGGAATTTATTACTTTCTGGGACACAGAACGTCATAATCTTCCTTTTGAAATTGATGGTATTGTTTTAAAAGTTAATTCACTACAGCAGCAGAGACAACTTGGCTATACGGCCAAATCTCCGCGTTGGGCTATGGCTTATAAATTTAAAGCAGAAAAAGTAGAAACAGAACTTCAAAGTGTCTCTTATCAGGTGGGAAGAACCGGAGCTATTACTCCTGTTGCCAACCTTAAACCTGTTTTACTCGCAGGAACCATTGTGAAAAGAGCTTCTCTGCACAATGAAGATATCATCAAAAAGCTGGATCTTCATGAACATGATTTCGTGTACGTAGAAAAAGGAGGTGAAATTATTCCGAAAATCGTAGGGGTAAACACAGATAAAAGAACGGAAGAAAGCAAAGAAATTGAATACATCAAACATTGTCCTGAATGTGGTACCGAGCTGGTAAAAATTGAGGATCAGGCGATTCATTTCTGTCCGAACGAGCTTCACTGCCCGCCACAGGTCGTGGGAAGAATGATCCATTACGTTTCCAGAAAAGCTTTGAATATTGACAACCTTGGAAGTGAAACCATAGAACAGCTGTACAGAGAAAAACTGATTGAAAATCCTGCTGACTTCTATGTTTTGACAAAAGAACAGCTTCTTCCACTGGAAAGAATGGCTGAAAAATCTGCCCAGAATATCATCACAGGAATTGAAAAATCCAAAGAGATTCCTTTTGAAAAGGTATTGTATGGGATTGGGATTAAGCACGTGGGAGAAACGGTTGCCAAAAAACTGGTAAAAAACTTCCCGACGATTGAAGAATTAAAGAATGCTACGGTAGAAGAGCTTTGCCAGGTAGAAGATATCGGAGCTAAAATTGCAGTGAGTATTGTAGATTTCTTCCAGAATTCTGAAAACGTATTGATGATCGAACGATTGAAATCTTCCGGAGTACAGCTTGAGAAAGGAGAAAGCACCAATGAAGTATTATCGAATGTTCTGGAAGGAAAAACTTTCCTGTTCACAGGAAAATTGTCATTATTTACCAGAGAATCTGCCGAGGAAATGGTAGAAAAGCATGGCGGAAAAAATATTTCTGCGGTTTCAAAAAACCTCAACTATCTTGTAGTAGGTGAAAAAGCAGGAAGCAAGCTGAAAAAAGCTCAGGATATCGGAACTATCCATATTCTGGATGAGCAGCAGTTTCTGGATCTGATTGAAAAATAATAAATATTTTTAATAATTATTTACTAAACCATTAAGATATTCCTCTTAATGGTTTATTTTTGCTTTACAATTACAAAAATAACTATAAACTAATAATACATGAAAAAAATCTACCTCATCGTTTCTATGATGCTTTTTGCGGTATTTCAAGCGCAAAATGTGAATATCCCGGACGCAGCTTTTAAGAATTTCTTGTTAACAGCTAATTACAGTAATGGCTATGCAAAAGATCAATATGGAAGCAATATTCCCGTTGACACTAATAACGATGGCATCATACAACAAAGTGAAGCCAATAATGTTGTAAAGCTGTCTGATCTTTATTATGGAAACAGAGTAAATATTCAATCCATCGAAGGGATTAAAAGCTTTACTAATTTAACAGAGTTGTATCTATTCGGAACTTCTGTTTCTACTGTTGACGTAAGTACTATGACTAACCTCATCGCTTTAACAGTAAACTATAATTCACAATTAACTTCTCTGAATATTGCAGGTTGTACATCTTTAGCAACGATGTCTTCCGAGCATAATAATATTACGAATTATAACTTACAAAGCAATTCATTGAAAAGTCTGCTTATTAACAATCTGAATTCTACGCAACCTATAAATGCCATTAATCTTAGCCTTTGCCCTAATTTGAAATCTTTGGAGATCAATAAGACTAATATTCAATCTTTGGATTTTAGTAATATGAGTGCTTTGGAATGGCTTCAAATAAGAAACAGCTCTTCAACCAATAATATAAATTTGACCGGTTGTACGAATTTGAATAATCTGGGAATTTATAACTGTAGCGCTTTAACAACACTTCAGTTACATAATCTACAAAACCTAGATACTGTATATCTTTCACAAAGCCCGATCTCCACATTATCTCTGGTCGGTACAACGAACATAGAGTCTCTTGGGTTACAATCTACAGGTCTGACAGCTATAGATCTTTCCATTTTTCCAGCTTTAAGACAGTTTAGTACTTTAAATAATAATCTTACAACACTGGATTTAAGTATGAATCCTTTATTGGAAAACATCACGATCTATGACAATGCACTTCTGAAAAATATTAATCTGAAAAGCGGAGGAACTATACTGAATGTCACATCCTGGTTTCATATTAATAATAACAATCCTAATCTTAAATATATTTGCTGTGATGATGGAGATTTCGCAGCGATCAGTAATTATTTATCTACGCATTCTCTCAATACTATTAATTTAAATTCTTATTGTTCATTTACACCGGGTGGTACTTATTATAAAGTTACCGGAAATACAAGATATGATATTAACAACAATGGCTGTGATATCAATGATGCTAACAAACCTTTCCAAAAATTTTCGATTACAAGCGGTTCTGTTTCCGGAAATATGATTGCTGATTCATCAGGAAATTATTCTATTCCTTTACAAACAGGTGCTCATACAATTACGCCAATTTCAGAAAATCCAGCCTATTGGACCATATCTCCAAGTACTTTAACAGTAAACTTTCCGGCACAAACAAGCCCTTTGAATCAAAATTTCTGCTTAACAGCGAACGGAACTCATAATGATCTTGAAGTCCTGATTATTCCTGTAACAGCTGCTATTCCAGGATTTGATACCAAATACAAAATTGTTTACAAAAACAAAGGAACTGTGGCCCAATCAGGAAATATTGTTTTCAATTTCAACGACAATCTGATGAATTACATGAATGCAACAGTTGCTCCGGATACACAATCTACTGGTATTTTAACATGGAATTTCAACAATCTTCTTCCTCTTGAAACCAGAGAAGTCACCGTAACACTGAAATTAAATACCCCAATACAGACTCCATCGTTAAACAGCGGTGACATTCTGCATTACACAGCACAAATCAATGGAGCTACTGATGAAACACCAGTTGACAATAATTTCACGTTGAACCAATCGGTAGTCAATTCTTTTGACCCGAATGATAAGACTTGTCTGGAAGGAACTACTATTACGCAAACCCAGGTTGGAGATTATGTGCATTATCTGATCAGGTTTGAAAACACAGGTACCGCAAATGCACAGAATATTGTGGTAAAGGATGTTATTGATACTTCTAAATTTGACATATCAAGTTTAGTTGCGTTGAACGGAAGTCACAATTTTGCAACAAGAATTACCAATCCGAATACAGTAGAATTCATCTTTGAAAATATCCAACTGCCTTTTGATGATGCAAATAATGACGGATATGTTTCATTCAAAATTAAAACCAAGTCTACCTTAAATCTTGGTAATAGCTTCAGCAATACAGCCAATATTTACTTCGATTACAATGCTCCGATTATTACCAATACTTATACAACAAGCGTTCAAAATGTATTAGCAACAGCAGAAACTGATAAAGAAAACAATGTTATTTCCATATATCCGAATCCGGTAAGAGATATTTTAAATATTCAATCTAAAAATGAAATTATAAAAGCTGAAATCTATGATGCAGCCGGAAGAATTATCAGTTCAACAAATGTAAAAGGAAACTCAATTCCTGTTTCTGAGCTTTCTAAAGGAAACTATATTCTCAAAGCCTTCACAAAAGACAAAATAATTGTACAAAAGTTTATTAAGGATTAAACTTACCCAATATTCATGTAAAAAGGCTGTGATAGATTTCACAGCCTTTTTTATATTTTTCAAATCTACATTAAAATTCAGATTTTATTTGAAAACAATAATGGTGTACGGATTTTTTTGCCCTGCTTTAGGCAAGATCAACCTGATATGTTCTTTATTTCTATAGTAATCTACATAAGGCTCTTTGGTAATAATCTTTCCCTTCTCAGTTTCTTTATATCCAGCTGCCAGTATCAGCTTAAGGTACTTATCATATTCTTTCTTGTCTTTAAACTCAAATTCAATCCTATCTTCAGATTTTTCTTCAGCATATTCAAACTTTCCGATTTTCGATGTGTAGTCCGGGGAATCATATTCTGTTAAGAGGAAACCTAAGCCTTCTGTTCTGTCATAAAATTTGAACTGAAGCTGTTTCATCTCTTTTTTAAACTCATCCATGGTAAGTTTGTTGAATCCATTAAGCTGTTCCAACGTGAATGTCTGAGCAGAGACCTGGATACTTAGCAAAACTGAAAATAATAAGAGTCCTATAGTTTTTCTCATTGTTATTTTTATCGCAAATATAAAATAATCCTTATGAAACCGGCAGTCTGAAATAAAACGTACTTCCATTATTCAGAGAACTCTTCACTCCTATTTCTCCATGCTGTTTTTCAATAAAATTTTTCGAAATGGCCAAACCGAGTCCTGTTCCATTCTGATGTTCTCCGGGAACCTGGAAATAACGGTCAAAGATCTGGCGGTGGTATTTTTCATCTATTCCGCTTCCGGTATCAATAATACTGAACTGAATGAAAGAATCCAGCTTTTCTACTACAATCTTAATATTTTCGTCCTGAAAAGAGTGCTTTACCGCATTGGTTAAAAAATTATTCATTACCCAGACGGTTTTGTCAAAATCAGCAGTCACAGCATCGTTATCTTCCAGAAGATATTCTGTACTGATGGAAATATTTTTCTGCTCGGCAAGCTTCTCAACATTCTTTACAGCAGTCTGTACAATTTCTTTCGGAGAACATTTCCCAATAGTCAGTCTGATATTTCCGGATTCAACCTGAGAAAGATTAAGCAATTCTCCAGTGATATCCAATAAACGCTGTCCGTCTTCATTGATGCTCTTCAACAATTCCTGCTGCTGCTCGTTCAGTTCTCCGAACTTTTGGTTTCCAAGAAGCTGAACGCCCATTTTGATCGCAGAAATCGGGGTTTTCAGTTCATGGGAAATGGTCGCAATAAAATTAGTTTTGGCAAAATCCAGTTCTTTAAAAGGGGTAATATTTCTTAGCAGGATTACCTTTCCGATATTCTTTTTTTCTTTTTCCCCTGTTTTTACAATATTGATCGGTATAATATCCTGCTCGAAATAATTTTCCTTGTTATCACGGACAATCTTAATCGGATCTTTTACCGGATGGTCGATATTTTTCAGCAGTTCACGCATCAGATCATTATTGATGGCTACTTCATGAGCCGTTTTTCCAATAATATCTTCTTTATGGAGATTGGTGATCTTTAAAGCTTCATCATTGATCATATAGATAAAATGATTCTCATCCAGACCAATCACTGCATCATGCATATTGTTAACCAGCGTTTCGATCCGTTTTTTATCCATCAGCTGCTTGGAAAGCGTGCTGCTTTCGTACTCCTGAAGTTTTTCCGCCATACTGTTGAAGGAGTCTGCCAGACTGTTGAATTCTTCACTTCCTTTAAAATGAACCCTCTCACTATAGTTTTTATCGGCAATCTGTTTAATACTGAAGGTCAATTGATTGATAGGCTCTGCGATGGTTTGTGGTAAATTGAAAAGCAGGATAAAAGCAATCAGAAAACATACGGTTCCTAAACTTACGATCCAGAAAGTAGCATTTTCAGCCGTAATAATCGCAATATCACTTTTTCGTTCTATCCCTTTCATATTCAAAGACATGATCTTCGAAAGATCTTCACGGATAAGCTTTTCTTTATGGATATCGGGAGCTTTAAGGTAGCTGTTGAAATGGAGATTCAGATTCTGAGTGGCTTCTTTTTCTCCAAATTCTGTAAGGTTTTTTTCCTGAAGCTTATTATTTTTTCGAAAATCTGCTATGGCAACGGTACTGTCTGTACTGATATTATCCAATGCCAAAAGCATATTTTTGGAAAATTCCAGGCTGTTATAATTGGCCGTAAGGATTTTTTCAGTATCGGATTTTAATTTATTGATGTATACAGAACCTATCACTGAAAGCAGAACGATCAGTAGAAATAAAAGGCCCACGCCTAAGGTAAGTTTCGTTTTAAGTTTCATTACTTTTAAGATAAAATAATAATATCTATCTGTCTTTCATTCAGCCTGTTCATAAGGGTATAGATCCAGCTGTACCCCAACATTCGCTGCCAGAAACTGGCATGGGGTTTTCCAATGCAGACCGTCGTGATATTATGGGCAATCACATACTCCAGAATTCCGTTGTGAACACTGCTTTCTTTGATGCGGACTACTTTGGCACCTAATTCCTGTGCTAAATTAAAATTATTAATTAAATACCGTTGTTTATCCAATGCAATTTTTTCCGGATTTTCAGAGGGCTTCTGAACGTACAAAACAGTCCATGGACTGTTATAGTAGCTGGCTAATCTGGCGGTTTTACGGATAATTGTTTTAGCAATTTTCTCATTACTGCTGATACAGGCCAGGAATTTTATGGGCTTAAAATTTTCGGTTTTGATCTCTGTTTCCACCTTTCTCTCCACGTGGGTGGCCACTTCTTTTAAAGCTAACTCACGAAGCTGCAGAATATGTCCGCTCTGGAAGAAATTACTAAGTGCCGTCTGAATTTTTTCTTTTTTATAGATTTTTCCCTCTTTTAAACGGGTCAGCAGCTCATCAGCCGTAAGGTCAATATTGACTACTTCATCTGCTAGCGCCAGTATTTTATCCGGAACCCGCTCTGTTACTTCTACCCCGGTAATTTTCTTTACCTCTTCATTCAGGCTTTCGATATGCTGGATATTCATGGCACTGATGACGTTGATTCCGTTATCAAGAATTTCCAGTACATCCTGCCATCTTTTTTTATTTTTGGAACCTTCTACGTTGGTATGGGCAAGTTCGTCCACTAACACGACTTCAGGATGTTCATTGATAATGGCCTGAAGATCCATCTCCTCAAGGTTCTTTCCTTTATAAAAAACTGATTTCCTTTCAATTTGAGGAATTCCTTCTACAAGAGCTTCAGTTTCTTCACGGCCATGCGTTTCAATATAGCCAATCTTTACATCAATGCCATTTCGCAAAAGGGAATGAGCTTCCTGAAGCATACGGAAACTTTTTCCTACCCCTGCACTCATCCCGATATAAATTTTGAATTTTCCTTTGCGGGACTTCTGAATCAGTTCTAAAAAATCTTTTGCTGATGACATTGATTTTATTCTTTTTAATTTTACTTTAAGCACTTTCCTGTGGCCAAATTCTTTTTTAAAACCAAACCGCTAAGCTTGACGTTATAAAGAAATTTCCTTTTTTAAATTCATCATTTTTAGCAAAAATGACGTCTTTTGAAGTAAAACCTCTCGCTTCTGTGCGGAAAACTACATTTTTGAAAACAGCATAATCTACATTCAGAGAATATCCGAAAGTTTGAAATCCGTTAGGCGTATCTGTGCTGATGATCACCCCATTTTTATCATTATAATATTCCAGTCTTCCCGCTAATGCCCATTTGCCGTCCAATTGATATTTCATCTGAACATTTGGGCTATACCAGATATTATACTGCTCGCTTCCTTTTGATTTCTGCTCAGCACCGATATCAAATCCCAATACAGCCGAAAACTGATCTGTCAGCTGAAAGCTTCCGTACAAATCATGGAAGTAACGCATCCTTTTGTCCTCTTTTGTTTTATCATTTCCTATGAATGAGCTGCTGTTCAAAGTAATCTTATCATTTGGTTTATACGTTATCTGATGCCCGAAAGAAATACTCTGGTTTCCTTCAGGTTTGGCTATTCTCTGCCATCCGTTCAATACCAGTCCGCTTAAAAACCATTTTCCATTATCTGAGGTATAAGAAATTTTGGCTCCAGTTTCGAAATAAGGTGAGTTTTCAGCGGCCAGACTTCTTGTCAGATTCACATTATCTTTTCCTATGGCACTTTCCCATCCAATATGGGAAGGCATGATCCCTGCATCAATCCATAAGTTTTTATTTTTTGATAATCTGATTCCAACATTGGCTTCATTCACGTACCGTAATGCATTTTGTTCGGCAGCCATATTATCCTGTGCGTAAGTTCCTGCCATTAAAGCTACATTAGCACGGATATTTTCGCTCTGATAACTGGCTTTAACCAATCCCAGGTTAAGGTTCATTTCATTGTGCCTGTTATAGGAATACAAAAAGTTTTGACGAATATGATTTCCAGGCTCATTAAAATCATAGGTATAAAAGAGTTCTGCATAAGCGGAAAATGTCACTTTATTACTTGTTTTTAATGAATCTGATGACTGGGCTTTTGAGAAAAACATTCCCAATACGGCTCCTATAACTAAATATTTTTTCACTTTTATTAAGGTATGTTAATCATGTCAAGGTTTTAAACCTTGACATGATTATTGGTTATTAAATTTATTATTTTAATTGATCCAAAGCAATGTTAAGCTTCAGAACATTTACTTTTGATGGTCCGAAAAGTCCTAAGAAAGGCTTTTCCGTTTGATTATTAATCAAGCTTTTGATCAGTTCCTCTGAAAGACTTCTCACTTTTGCAATTCTTTTTGCCTGGTATAAAGCCCCTTCTTGAGAAATATCCGGATCCAGTCCGCTTCCGCTGGCTGTTACCAATTCTACAGGAACTTTAGCATTACCCATTTCAGGGTTATCCATTTTCAAAGTATCAATTCTTTTCTGTACAATTTCCAGATATTCTTTATTGCTTGGACCTTTATTGCTTCCTCCACTTCCTGCTGCGTTATAATTGACTGAAGAAGGACGGCCGTGGAAATATTTTTCAGATTTGAATTCCTGCCCGATATTGGCATAAAACTTCTGCCCTTTATTATAAACAATTTCTCCGTTTCCATTGTTAGGAAGTATTTTAGAACCTCCATAAACCACTGCCAGATAAAGACCTGTAACGATCAACATGACAAGCGTTAATCTGAATGCTGAAACAATATGATTTTTCATTTTTTTAATTTTAATAGAATAAACTGATTACCAGATCAATGATTTTGATCCCGATGAACGGAACGATTACTCCGCCTAACCCATAGATCAAAAGGTTTCTTCTTAATAATGCACTGGCACCGATGGGCTTGTAAGCAACTCCTTTCAACGCCAGCGGAATCAGGAACGGAATAATCACCGCATTGAAAATTACTGCTGATAATATGGCTGTTTCCGGGCTGTGAAGGTTCATAATGTTCAGCTTCTGCAGAGAAGGAATAAAAGTGATAAAGAGTGCCGGAATAATGGCAAAATACTTCGCTACGTCATTTGCAATACTGAAAGTCGTCAATGTTCCTCTGGTCATCAACAGCTGCTTCCCTATTTCCACAATTTCGATCAGTTTTGTAGGGTCATTATCCAGGTCTACCATGTTACCGGCTTCTTTTGCGGCTTGAGTTCCACTGTTCATCGCTACCCCAACATCGGCCTGGGCTAGTGCTGGAGCATCATTGGTTCCGTCTCCCATCATCGCTACCAGCTTACCTTCCTGCTGTTCCTTTTTAATGTAATTCATTTTGTCTTCAGGTTTGGCTTCAGCAATAAAGTCATCTACTCCAGCTTTTTCTGCAATGAATTTTGCAGTCAGAGGATTATCTCCGGTTACCATTACCGTTTTTACACCCATTTTTCTCAATCTCTGGAAGCGTTCCTGAATTCCTGTTTTGATGATATCCTGAAGTTCGATAACGCCCCAAACTTTTTCATTAACGGCCACTACTAAAGGGGTTCCTCCGTTTTCAGAAATTTTAGTTACTGCATCCTGGGTTTCCTGAGGGAAGATGTTCCCGGCTTTTTCAGTCAGTTTTTTTATCGTATCATAAGCACCTTTACGTATTCTTGTTTCTTCAAAATCAATTCCTGAAGTTCTTGTTTCTGCGGTAAAATCGATATAAGTGGGATTAGCAACTAATAAATCTTCAGGTTTTAAAGCACTTAGTTCAATAATAGATTTTCCTTCCGGTGTTTCGTCAGCTACGGAACTCAATGCAGAAGCTTTAATGAATTCTTCAAGCTGAATTCCATTGGCGGGGTGAAATTGAGTTGCTTTTCTGTTTCCGATGGTAATTGTTCCGGTTTTATCCAATAGCAATACATCAATATCTCCTGCAGTTTCCACTGCTTTTCCACTTTTAGTAATCACATTCGCTCTCAGCGCTCTGTCCATCCCCGCTATCCCGATTGCAGAAAGCAGACCTCCGATGGTTGTCGGAATAAGACAAACGAAAAGAGATATAAATGCTGCTATGGTAATCGGAGTCTGCGCATAGTCTGCAAAAGGTTTTAAAGTGAGGGTAACAATAATAAATGTAAGCGTGAATCCTGCTAAAAGTATGGTTAATGCGATTTCGTTGGGTGTTTTCTGTCTTGACGCTCCTTCTACAAGAGCAATCATTTTATCTAAGAAGGATTCTCCGGGTTTTGTGGTTACTCTTACTTTAATTCTGTCTGACAATACTTTCGTTCCTCCTGTTACAGAACTTTTGTCTCCACCCGCTTCACGGATGACAGGTGCACTTTCTCCGGTAATAGCAGACTCATCAATGGTAGCAAGACCTTCAATAATCTCTCCATCCATCGGAATCTGATCTCCGGCTTCACAAAGGAAAATATCGCCTAAAGTCATTTCAGCAGACATTTTCAGTCTTGTTTCTACCTGGAATCCCGGCTTGTTATCAAGTACCAGTTTGGCCGGAGTCTCTTCCCTTGTTTTTCTGAGGGTATCAGCCTGTGCTTTTCCTCTTGCCTCTGCAATAGCTTCTGCAAAGTTGGCAAACAGGACGGTGAAAAATAAAATAATAAATACTAAAAAGTTGTAGGAAAAGCTTCCCTGGGTTTTATCACCGGTAAGGCTGAACATGCTTACGATAAACATGACGATGGTTCCGATTTCCACCAGGAACATTACCGGATTTTTAAACATAATTTTCGGATTCAGCTTTACGAAGGACTGTTTTATCGCTTCGTTGACCAAATCTTTTTGAAACAATGTTTGTGACTGATTTTTCATTTTTTTGAAAGAATTTATATCATTATAAATCAATAGTAACCATCAAGGTCTGCCAGATAATAAGGATAGATATGGATAATATTAAGTGAACGTTTCAGTAAGTGTCAGACTAGCTTCCTAACTTTTCGGCTTCCTTAATGGTTGAATATTGATTTTAATTTTTAATGTTCACATTTATTTTGAGAAATACTGAATCTGCTCTGCAATAGGCCCTAGAGTTAATGCAGGGAAGAAAGACAACGCTGCAATCAGTAAAATCACTGCCAGAGTCATGAATCCGAAAGTTGCCGTATCTGTTTTCAGTGTTCCTGAACTTTCAGGGATATATTTCTTCTGTGCCAACAGACCTGCAATGGCTACTGGTCCAATAATCGGGATAAATCTTGAGAGTAACAGTACAATTCCCGTTGAGATATTCCACCAGGGTGTATTGTCTCCCAACCCTTCAAATCCGGATCCGTTATTCGCTGCGGAAGAAGTAAACTCATACAGCATTTCACTGAAACCATGGAAACCTGGGTTGTTCAATGTTTTTGCTCCAAATTCCGGTAGATAAGCCGTTAAAGCTGTTCCTGCAAGAATTAAGAAAGGATGAAATAAAGCCACAATCATAGCAATTTTCATTTCTTTGGCTTCAATCTTTTTACCCATAAATTCCGGGGTTCGTCCCACCATCAGACCACTGATAAACACAGCCAGAATGATAAAGATGAAATAGTTCAGAATTCCGACTCCACAACCTCCGTAGAAGCAATTGATCATCATGGCAAGCAGCTCATTCATCCCCGAAAGAGGCATTGTACTGTCGTGCATTGCATTCACAGAACCTGTAGAAATTACAGTAGTGGCAATACTCCAATATCCTGAAGCAGCACTTCCAAAGCGGATTTCTTTACCTTCCATAGCTCCCAGACTCTTGTCTGCACCCATTTGGGTAATCAGAGGATTTCCTCCTGTTTCATTCACGATATTCGGAATGGTAAGTGCCAGAAAACCGACCGTCATTACCGTAAAAATCACCCATGAAAGTTTTCTTTTATTCAGATAAAAACCTAGTGCAAATACCAATGCAAACGGAATGATCATCTGAGCGATCATCTCTGTCATATTGGTCATATAATTAGGATTTTCAAGCGGGTGCGCAGAGTTGGCTCCGAAAAATCCACCTCCGTTAGTTCCCAAATGTTTGATCGCAACAAATGCTGATACCGGACCTCTGGAGACATCTGCTTTCTGGCCTTCCAGTGTTATAATGTGATCTTTCCCTTCGAAAGTCATCGGACTTCCGTTAATAGAAAGTATTAAAGCAACAATTACACTTACCGGAACCAGAATTCTGACCATTGATTTGGTAAAAAAATCGTAGAAGTTCCCAAGTTCGGTACTTGTTTTTTCTTTAAAAGCCTTGAAAAGGACAGCCATTGCCGCCATTCCCGTTGCAGCCGTAACAAACTGTAAAAACATCAGATAAAGCTGGCTCAGATAGCTTACTCCTGTTTCTCCTGAATAATGCTGTAAATTACAGTTCACTAAGAATGAAATGGTAGTATTAAAAGCCAGATCGGGTGACATATTTGGATTCCCATCAGGGTTCAAAGGAAGCCATGCCTGATTCAGCAAAAGAAGGAAACCTATGATGAACCAAACCAGATTGATCGCCAGCATAGCATACATATTCTGTTTCCAGTTCATCTGGCGGGCAGGATTAATTCCCGAAACTTTATAAATTAACTTTTCAATGGGTTCAAAAATCGGATCCAGAAAAGTCTTTTTGTATCCGTAGACATTAGCTATATATTTCCCTAAAAATATTCCGATAACTAATGTGATAGCAAACATTGCTATAATGCCTAAAATCTCTGTATTCATGACTAATTAAAATTTTTCAGGTTTCATTAAAACATAACAGATATACACAAAGGCAAGTATTGAGAGGAAAAATAAACTCCACATAATTTATATTCTATCAAAAAATTCAACTGATTTATACAAAAGCCAAAACAATACTGCAAAAAGCAGAATTAAACTTATGAGCATCATATTTTAATCATTAGGGTTAAAAGGGTCAACAATACGTACGATACAATCAGCAGACTAAAAGTCGAGTGCTCCCGTTTTTTAAACGTTTTTCTTGAAATTGTCATTTTTAAATATTTTATTCGAAGACTATATGCCAAAAGAAAGTCCATTCTGGAAAACAAACAATCAATTAATTGATTAACAATATATTAAGACAAAATATTAAACTATATAAAAACAGAAAAGCCTATCAAAATGATAGGCTCTTTATTAAAATGATAAAAGGTTTATTTTAATCCATATTCTTCAAGTTTACGGTACAATGTGGCAATACCGATTTCCAGTAAACGGGCAGCTTCTGCCTTGTTACCTTTTGTATACTGTAAAACTTTCTGTATATGTATTTTTTCCAGTGATCTGATACTTAAAGAATCACTTTCAGGAACAGCTTTTTCCGAATAATGGGGAAGACTTTCTGCGTCAAGGATATTGTTATCCATCAAAATCAAACTGCGCTCTACAGCGTTCCTCAACTCACGGATATTTCCTTTCCAGTCGTTTCGTTCCAGTACTTTATAGTAATCAGGATTTACCTGAACCGCTGTCAGATGAAGTTTATGAGAAAAAATATCTATAAAATGCTTGGCAATAGCTTTCAGATCTTCTTTTCGTTCTCTTAATGGCGGAAGCGTGATCTCAAAGACATTCAGCCTGAAATAAAGGTCTTCTCTGAAATTTCCCTGCTTTATTTCATCTATCAGGTCTCTGTTGGTAGCAGCAATTAACCTGAAGTCAGATTTAGAAACTTTGGTTTCACCCATTTTAATAAATTCCCTGGTTTCCAAAACCCTGAGCAGTTTTGCCTGAAGCTCTATGGGCATCTCACCGATTTCATCCAAAAACAGAGTTCCTCCGTTAGCTTCTTCAATCAATCCTTTCTTATCTTTCAAAGCTCCAGTAAAAGCACCTTGTTTATGACCAAAAAGCTCGCTTTCCAGAATTTCTTTACTGAATGCTGAACAGTTGATCGCTACAAAACTGTTTTTCTTCCTGTCACTCCCTTCATGAATAGCACTCGCAAAAACTTCTTTACCCGTTCCGGTTTCCCCTGTAAGAAGAACGGCAGCATCCGTTAAAGCTACTTTTTCAGCCATTTTCTTAGCCTGCAAAATAAGTGGTGATTTACCTATTATCTGATTAAATCCTTTCGTCACAGCCTGCTGAACAACCCTCGATTTATTATCTTTTACCTTATCAAGAGCCTTATACACCAATGGGATTATTTTCTCATTATCATCTCCTTTCACCAGATAATCATAAGCGCCATTCTTCATAGCCTGTACAGCATCCGTAATATTACCGAATGCCGTCATCAGGATAATTTCAAGCTGTGGATATTTAGTTTTGATAGCCTTTACCAGCTCTACCCCAAAAGCATCAGGCAGACGAACATCGCTCAGGACAACATCAAATTCATATTGCTCCAGCATTGTCATTGCCGAACGCGCCGTAGAAGCTTCTTTTACATTAAAATTCTCTTGGGAAAGGATCATTCCTAGTAATTTAAGGAGTTTGATCTCATCATCGATGATCAGAATATTTCCTGACATTATAATTATTTTTGGAAAACTACTACAAACTTATTGAATTTATTCGAGGAAAACGGGGTAATTGAAGGAAATAGTTTACTGAACACCACTTGAGATTTCAGGAGCTGTTTCCCGCTATCCATTCATACTCCTCGCGCCCATGCACTCCCACGCTCCACCACATTCACTCCAACCCAAGCTGCGGGGTAACCATTCCTATCGGGGCTAGGATGATGAATGAATCGTCAATGATAAATTATAAATGATGTAACGAAGTCCGGGATACGGGTTCCGTGGTTATCTTTCAATGGAGTTATTGGTTGCAATGGCGTCTTTCTTTTTATTTGGCCTGCTTCTTTCCTACTGTGTCATTCCGCAGGAATCCAGCCTCCTTTATTATAGTCTTTAAAGGATTAAAAAGGTAAAAGTAATACTTGAGTTATGTGCTAATACTTTGTTGAGACTCCTACGGAGTGACAATTGGAGTGTATGCTCTCCAGCATAAGTAATAAATGATAAGTGATAGTTGATCAATCATAGTTGATTGATGTATCGTTTATCAATTATTACTTATTGCTTATAAGCTTAGCTTGGGTATAAAACAAAAAAATCCTTTATCACAATGATAAAGGATTTTTTAAAAATAAAATAAAAACTGGCGGCGGCCTACTCTCCCGCGTTAGCAGTACCATCGGCGCTGGT
>NZ_SCNC01000035.1:0-43626 GCF_005503635.1 Chryseobacterium sp. 2VB | reverse complement strand
TTGAAGTTTTAAACTTAAACTGTAATCCTTCTGTGTACGTTTAATGTACGTGGATGTTAATGTTTCTGCCATAACGATTCTTTTTTGTGTATCGCTATTTCAGGACGAGACAATATTTACACAAAAAAAGAGACTGTTTATAAGTAAACAGCCTCTCTTTGTATGTATTGTTGTCTGAATTATTTCTTCTTGTAAGCAGCGTCTTTGATTCTTGCTTTCTTACCTCTAAGGTCTCTGAAGTAGTAAATTCTAGCTCTTCTAACTCTACCTCTTCTATCAACTTCAATTTTTTGAAGTGCAGGCATGTTAATAGGGAATACTCTTTCTACACCTACATCACCACTCATTTTTCTGATAGTGAAAGTTTTTGTAGAACCAGTACCTCTTAATTGGATAACTGTTCCTTTGAAGAACTGAGTTCTGGTCTTTTGTCCTTCTTTAATTTCGTAATACACAGTAATTGTATCACCTGCTTTGAATTCAGGGAATTCTTTTTTCGCAATGTACTTGTCTTGTACGTACTTTAATAAATCCATTATTAATAAAATAAAATGTTAAAGCTAAGCAACTTACACGTTCTTCGTCAGAGGTTGAATAACAGGTTGCAAATGTACAAAATAGTTTTTGAATATGCCAAATATTTAGTGTACTAAAAACTATAATTTTTTCACTCCGGTTTTGCTAAAAAATTAACGGTTTCTTTAAAATCCCATCAGACAGAGTTTATATGGGAATTCTACTTTTGCCCGAAGTAAAAATCCGGATAACGGTTTTTTAAATTACTGATTCACAACTTAAAACTATATGTTATTTTAAAACTAAAGCTATTATGAAACATTATTTCTTCTTTTTTTGTTTCGCGGTCCAGATGGCTTTCGGGCAGGTTTTGTTCCCTTATTTACAAAACCCGACTCCGAATTCTATGATCGTCAATTGGAAAACAGCTTCCAATAACGAAACAACAGTAATCTACGGAAATTCTCCGGCCAACTTGAACGTGACAGTAACGGGAACTACCAATATCTTCTCGGATACCGGATACAACAACAACTATTATTATCACACGGCAAAGATTACCAACCTTCAGCCGAATACCAAATATTATTATAAAATCAAAACCGGAACCAGTGAGTCTGCTGTTTACAATTTCAGAACACTTCCTTTACCGGGACAGGCTGTAACTACCAATGGGAAGATCCGTTTCCTTATTATGGGCGACAACCAGATCAAAGCAGAACCGAGATATGATACGCTTACTTTGAATGCCTATAAAAAATTAAAAGAAAAATTCGGAGCCGCTTCAGATCTGTCAGATAATATTGCGCTTACTTTTATGGTGGGTGACCAGGTAGACGTAGGTACATTGGATCACTATGAAAATGTTCACTTTAAAAAGAATATCAAATTATCACCTTATCTGCCTATTCAGACAACGGTAGGAAACCATGAAACCTATGGAACGATGGGAATGAATTCCTACTATGCCCATTTTTATATTGATGAAATCAGTTATAAAGGAATAAGCTCAGGAAATGAGAATTATTATGCCCAGCAGGCAGGAAATGTATTATTTGTAAGCTTAAGCTCTGAACATACCGGATCAGCACAGCAGACATGGCTTCAGCAGATTTTGACAGCGGCCAATAATGATTCTACGGTAGACTGGATTATTTCTTTAAGCCACAGACCGTATCAGGCTGAGCAGTATGTAGGAGATATTTCTACATGGGTAAGAGAAAATGCCGTACCGCTTCTGGTAACTTCTGATAAATATTTAATGCACGTTGGAGCTCACCATCATTTATATCACAGAGGTCAGCTTAAAAACACACCGAATTACCAGATTATTTCAGGAGGAACAGCATGGGATCAGTATTGGGGAATGTCTAATGAACAGGATTTTGACGATGTTCAGAAAACTTTGACAGACTGGACCTATCAGATCGTGGAAGTAGATGTCCCAACCGGAAAAGTAGATGTCGAATGTTATTCGATCGGTGGAATTTACAATAAGAAAAACAATGTATTGGTGGATTCTTTCCACAGATATAAAAATCAGCCTAAACCTGCAAAACCATCCATTACCAATACGTTCTCAGGACCAATTACTTTACCATTAACATTGAATGGAAGTGCATTTTCATCTTCCAACGGAGAACTTTTAAATACAACACAGTTCCAGATCAGTAAAGCCTCGAACTTCTCTGTGATTGAAAAGGAATTCTACCGCGATTTTGAAAACTGGTTCGGAAAAGACGGAAACGGAACTCCTGATAAAACGAAAAACCTGAATGATGGAGTAGACATCACCAAAGCAACCCTGGCAGCGAATTCTATCCCCAACGGAATCTATTATGTAAAAACACGTTACAGAGACAGAAACCTTGAGTGGAGCGATTGGAGTGATGTGAAGCAGTTCGAAATTACAGGAAGTGTGGTTTCAAATCCTACCTTTACTTTAAACAAAACAGAATATGTTCAGAATGAAGCTATCACGGCTACATTTACTGGAGGTCCCGGAAATCAGCAGGATTGGGTAGGAATCTATAAAAAAGGACAAACTCCGGCTTCTACCACTTCACAAGGCTATATTTATACGAACGGGCAGACTGCAGGAACAGTAACTTTCAATAATGGTCTGGCTACTAAAGGTCAGTATTTTGCAGGATTCTTTGCAAATGGAGGATATACAGAAATCACTCCAAGAAAAAATTTCTATGTAGGACCGAAAGTACAGCTGCAGACTACTGCTGATACGTATCCTGTGGGAGGAACCGTTACTATTAATTTTACAAACGGACCCAATTTACAGAAAGACTGGATCGGAATTTACAAAATGGGACAAACTCCGGGAACTACAGCTTCTATCAAATGGAGCTATGTAACAACGGCTTCAGGAACTCTTAATTTCACAGGACTTCCAAAAGGGTATTATTATGCTCAGTATTTATTGGAAGACGGATATAACGGAATCGGGGAGAAGGTGTTCTTTAAAGTAGGAGATATCGTTACTGATCTTTGGATCAACAAACCTGTTTATACCTTGGGTGAAAATATTACGGCTTCATGGACGGATTCTCCGGGAATCATCAAAGACTGGTTGGGAATATATCCTCAAAGTGTTCAGACACCGGATGATAATTTTGTTTCTTATACCTATTTTGACGGAATAACTCAGGGAACAAAAACTATTCAGGGAACAGCAGTACCCGCAACACCGGGGAATTATTACATGGTGATGTTTACCAATGATTCCTACACAGAAGTTTCAAACAGAGTACAATTCCAGGTAACTTCACCCACTTTGGGAACTGAAGAAACCAGAAGTACAGAGAAAAATGTAGTATTGTATCCGAACCCAACAAAACCGGGACAGCCTACTTTTATTAAAAGTGATTACCCGATTGAAAAAATCGAACTGGTTTCAGCTTCGGGAGAATTACTGTATGTATCGAAAAATATCAATAACCAACGTTTCTCTTTGGTGAATGAAAATCTTCCGGCAGGCGTTTACTATGTAAAAGTACACGGAAGAAAACTATTTACTTTAAAACTGATTATTCAGTAAGATAAACACAACACAATTATTATGAAGAGGCTGTCAGCAATGATAGCCTCTTTTTTATGGATGTAAAAAAGTATAATTTTCCATAATTATCTGTGAAAATCTGTGCCCGTTTGTGGTTAAACAAAAAACGGTTCCAAAAAAATGAAACCGCCTTTGATATATAGTTGTGGTAATTAGTCAAATAAATGGTGCAGATCATCTTCGTTAATCAGCGTCGGGTTTTCAGAAGAAGCATTTTCCTCCTGAGTATCGGCCAGTGTTTTAGTTTCCTGAATGAGCTTTCCATCAATATTATAAAGTTTTAACAAGATCCATTTTCCGCTGCGTTCAAGTTCTTTAGCTCCATCCCATGTTTTGAGTCTGATTTTTCCGCTTTGAATAACACCTGCTTTTACAGAAGACTTATTGGCAGGCTTCCCCTTTATATACTGTGTGATTTGTGCTGTAAAGGAATAATCATCCCCATCTTCACTGATCGGTTGTGTAAATGTATATAAAATAGTGCCTTTGGGGTCATAAACAGTTGCATCATAGCCTGTTTGTTTGGCGTTCAGCTTTTTTTCAAAACTTAGCTTCGTATTGTCACCTTCAAAAAAGTTTTTGATATTTACGATAATACCTTCCTTATAAACTGTTTCATTAAAGCCTTCATAGGTAGTACCATTATAAGGAATACCATCTTTGTATGTTAATGTAGATTTTAGCTTTCCATCCGGTGAATAATATTTGATTTCCTGGATAAGATCATCTTTCAAAAATTGCTCGGAGGATAACTTTCCGTCTTCATCAAAATATTTACTGGTTACCTTTGAGCCTTTTTCATAAGTATCAATAGAGGAAATCTGTGAATATTCATAAGCCAGATGATAATCATCCCCGTCCATTGGATTATAAACATCATTTTCCTTATCATATTGGTATACCAGATGGGCTATTTTTTTACCCGACTCATCATAAGTGGTTTTATAGCCATCTTTTTTATTCATTTTCTGTTCCTGTAAGATCTTTCCGCTTTTGCTATAAATTACGCCTTCTTTTACACTGCCGTCCTTTCTGTATTTTTCTATCTTAGAGATCCTCATGGGACTGGAATAGTAATCTACCACCATATTTTCACCCGAACCGGAGGTAGTGTTGCTGCCCAGATATTTCCCCTTTTCACCGTAATATTTTGTTTCAGTGTTGCTGTCCTTATCAATGATGGTTTCATTTCTGATCCCTTTAATGTCATCATCATAAACGGTTGTTTTTACAGGCGTAGAGTTTTCGTAATCCACCACAATATTAAAGTCCATTCCATCCTCAGCATCCTTATAACTGAACATCTTTCCTGAAAAACTTCCGTCAGCTTTATATACCACATCTTCTGTCAGCCTGCCATTCATATCATAAGTCTGTGCCGGGCCAATCTGCTGTCCTTTGGAATAGGTGGCAAAATTCTGAACCTTTCCTTCTTCAGTATACCAGGTTACTTTTCCCTCAAAAATCTCACTGTTAGGAGTGGTGTCTGAAGCCAGTCCTTCCATTTGAAGTTTTCCGTCCTTATAGAAATCTTTGATAAGAGTAAGCTTTCCTTTAGGAGTCGTTTCACGGTAATATTCCATATTGTCCTGAGTAGTTTTTTCCCAGTTTTCATCGAAATAGGTTTTCTCCTGTGCGTATACTTTCATGCTCAGTACCAATGCAAGTAATGCTGAGGTAAATAATTTTTTCATGTTTTTATGTAAGCTTTGATATTTTTATATGATTAGTGAGATGGCAGATATTGAAAGAGACCTTCATTGTGGTCAAAAGAAGTGATGAGGACAGTAGTGATCTGCCATAAAATAATTTCTACATTAAAATTGTGTTTAAAAATAATACCCGAAAACAGCCAATGTGCCATATTTCCTGATTTCAAGCTCCAAATATAAATCAAATTGATGAGATTTACTATGAAAAATGAACAGATCTGTTCGTTTTTATTGCTAAGTGTTTGATTATTATTGATTTAAAATGGAAAAGAATAAGATGTAAAGAGTGTGAAATGCAGGATTATTTCCATTCATCGGATATACAAGAAAATTTATTAAATTTAGCCAACAGAAAAATCTAATATTTCATGATAGATAAAAGAGTAAAAAATGCAAAGGAGGCCATCGAAGGAATTAATGATGGAATGACACTAATGCTAGGTGGATTCGGACTTTGCGGAATTCCTGAAAACTCAATCAATGCTTTGGTGGAAAGCGATGTGAAAGATCTTACCTGTATTTCAAACAATGCAGGAGTAGATGATTTCGGATTAGGATTACTGCTTCACAAAAGACAGATTAAGAAAATGATCTCTTCTTATGTAGGAGAAAATGCTGAGTTTGAAAGACAGATGCTTTCAGGTGAATTGGATGTAGAACTAACTCCTCAGGGAACTTTAGCTGAAAAATGCAGAGCTGCCCAGGCAGGAATTCCAGCTTTTTACACACCGGCAGGTTACGGAACTGAAGTTGCAGAAGGTAAAGAGGTAAAAGAATTCAAAGGAAAACCTCATATTCTGGAGCATGCATACGATGCAGACTTTTCTATCGTAAAAGCATGGAAAGGCGATCATGCAGGAAACCTCATCTTTAAAGGATCTGCAAGAAACTTCAATCATCCGATGGCTGGTGCTGCAAAGATTACCATTGCTGAAGTGGAAGAACTGGTAGAACCGGGACAATTGGATCCGAACGAAATTCATATTCCGGGAATCATGGTTCAGAGAATTTTCCAGGGAGAAAAATTTGAAAAAAGAATTGAGCAGAGAACGGTAAGAACTAAAGAATAAGTTCAAAACAATAAAAACAAAAAGCGCTGAATCGATGTTCAGCGCTTTTTTTATGCTTGGGGAGTAAGTGTTTTTCTTTCTCCGATCTGTTGTCTCCACATGGCGTAGTACAACCCTTTTTCGTCAATGAGATTGGCGTGGGAACCTGTTTCTACAATCTGTCCGCGTTCAAGAACATAAATTTTGTCTGCATGCATAATGGTACTTAAACGATGCGCAATCAGGACGGTGATCTGTTCCCTTTCTTTCGAAATATCTTTGATCGTCGTAGTGATTTCTTCTTCGGTGATACTGTCAAGAGCAGAAGTGGCTTCATCAAAAATCAAAAGATGAGGTTTTCTTAAAAGAGCTCTTGCAATGGCAATTCTTTGTTTTTCACCGCCACTCAGTTTCAGACCTCCTTCACCGATAACGGTTTCAATTCCTTTCTCAGCCCTTTCCAATAATGCGGTACAGCTTGATTTCTGTAAAGCAATTGCCAGTTCCTCTTCCGTAGCGGAAGGATTAACGAAAAGAAGGTTTTCTTTAATAGTTCCCGCAAATAACTGAGTATCTTGTGTTACAAAACCAATCTGGTTTCTCAGTTCATCAAAATCAAATTCCTTTCCATTGATTCCATTGTAAAAAATATTCCCTTCCTGAGGTCTGTACAATCCAACCAATAGTTTCACCAGGGTACTTTTTCCGGAACCACTCGGTCCTACAAAAGCAATGGTCTCACCGTTTTTAAGATCAAAAGAAATGTTATTTAAAGCTTTATACTGTGCAGACTGATGCTTGAATGAAACATGTTTGAATTCCAGTTCCTCAATAGCCCCGATTTGTTTTGGGTGAAGCGGCTTTTCTTCCACTTCTTTTTTCATCAAACGGTCAAAATTCTGAAGAGAAGCTTCTGCTTCACGATAAGAAATAATAATGTTTCCAATTTCCTGCATTGGCCCGAAAATAAAGAAACCATAAAACATTAGAGATAAATACTGACCTGGTGTAACAATATTCTTAAAAATTAAATACAATAAAGTCAAAGTAATCATCTGCTGAAGAAAATTGACCATGGTACCCTGAATAAAGCTCAAAGAACGGATGCTTTTCACCTTTCTCAGTTCAAGACCAAGAATTTTATACGTATTGTTATTTAAACGGATTACTTCCTGATTGGTTAATCCTAAACTTTTAACAATTTCAATATTTCTAAGACTTTCAGTAGTACTTCCGGCTAAAGCGGTGGTTTCCGTTACGATATTTTTCTGGATCACTTTGATTCTCTTACTCAATAAATTGGTAACAATGGCAATAAAGAAAATTCCACAGATATAAACCGGCATAATAGACCAGTGTAAACGGATTGCATACACGGAAACGAAAATAATACTGACGAGAATTCCGAAGAAAATATTAATGAAATTCGTGATGAATTTTACCGTATCTTCTCTTACTTTTGTTAAAATAGACAGCGTTTCACCGCTTCTCTGGTCTTCAAATTCCTGATAAGGCAGTGCCATCGAATGTTTTAAACCGTCTGTAAATATTTTCGCTCCAAACTTTTGAGTGATCACGCTTACCACATAATCCTGGAAAGCTTTGGCAATTCTGCTTACCATTGCAGTTCCGATAAGAAGCCCCAAAAAGTAAAAAGCCCCATGATATACAGAACTTCCGTATAAATATTCATTCAGGCTTCTGGGCAATAGCTTTTCTTTATCAAAAAAGTTGGGATGGGTAACCAGCTGATCAAGGATATTTCCTGTGATCGCCGGAGCAAATAAAGAAAAAACCTGATTGACAGTAGCCAAAAATAAAGAGATGATTATCAGCCACTGATAAGGTTTTAGATATCTAAAAAGTATTTTCATTCTATTAAAAAATAATAGAACAAAATTACAGATATTATTTTAACTAACAGTGTTAATTATTGAATACAACAAAGCTCTTTTGTATTCAATTGAAAATAATTAAATTGCAGTCTAAGTTTTTATTATGCTTACAAAAGAACAAATTGCCAAAAGAATTTCAAAAGAACTGAAAGATCGTTATTATGTAAACCTGGGAATTGGAATTCCTACTTTGGTTGCCAACTATGTTCCGGAAGGTATTTCCGTAGAATTCCAGAGTGAAAACGGAGTATTGGGTATGGGGCCTTTTCCTTTCGAAGGAGAAGAAGATGCTGATATCATCAATGCCGGAAAACAGACTATTACTATTCTGGAAGGAGGTTCATTTTTTGATTCAGCCTTCAGTTTCGGGATGATTCGTGGTCAGAAAGTAGACCTTACCATTCTTGGAGCAATGGAAGTTTCAGAAAACGGAGATATTGCCAACTGGAAAATTCCCGGAAAAATGGTGAAAGGAATGGGGGGGGCCATGGATCTTGTTGCTTCTGCTGAAAATATTATCGTAGCCATGATGCACGTAAACAAGGCAGGAGAAAGCAAAATCCTAAAAAAATGTACACTACCTCTAACAGGGGTAAACTGTGTGAAAAAAGTAGTTACTGAGTTAGCCGTTCTGGATGTAACTCCGGCAGGATTCAAGCTGGTAGAAAGAGCACCAGGCGTTTCAGTAGAAGATATTATTAAAGCAACAGAAGCAGATCTTATCATCGAAGGGGAAATTCCTGAAATGCAGTTCTAATTCTGAATAACAATATAAAGTTTCGGCCTCACAAAGTGAGGCCGAAACTTTATATAAACGACATCGGAACTCGCAGCGTCAAAAAAATAAGTCCTGTGAACGTTAAGAAAATTCTTTTGTCCGAAGCGCGAGGCAAAATCAGAACCGATAAAGAAATAATGATTTCGCGCAAGTTTAGAATTTTTAGAGAACAGGATTTATTTTTAGTGGAGAGCTCCAGGTCTTGAATTTTTGTTTCTTTTGTTTTAGGACAAAAGAAATCAGGTCAACAAAAAACATTGTTATTATCATTAAGGTCCAGACAAATAGTTATATAGCTGACTTTAACTCCGACATCGGAACTCGCAGCGTCAAAAAAAAATAAATCCTGTGAACGTTAAGAAAATTCTCCTGTCCGAAGCGCGAGCCCAATTCGGAACCGATAAAGAAATAATGATTCGCGCAAGTTTAGAATTTTTAGAGAACAGGACTTATTTTTAGCGAAGAGATCCAGGTCTTGAACTTTTGTTTCTTTTGTTTCAAGACAAAAGAAATTAAACATAAAAAAACTGCTTCATCATGAAACAGCTTTTATATATTTAGTCTAATCTTATTTATTTCCCATCCTGGGCCCCAAAAACCTTCTGCAAAATACTCGTAGTTCTCATGGCAGGTGTATTTCTGATTCCACTTTCCTTATCTGCTACCATTTTGAAAACTCCATTGATAGTTTCTGTAGTAACATATTCATTAAGATCTGTGGTAACAGCCTGTCCGGTAAACGTATTATACTTTGAAATCAGGTTTTTCCAAAGCGTATCAGCACCTACCTTACCTAAAGAAGCTTTTACTTTAGGCTGAAAGACATTGAACAGCTGAGTCTGGGTTTTTCCCTGCAGATAGTTGGTTGCAGCATTATTACTGCCTAATAAAATGTTTTTAGCATCCGTAATCGTCATAGAAGTAATCGCGTTTGTAAAAATAGGAGCAGCCTCTGTTACGGCATCCTCAGCAGCTCTGTTTAATAATTTTACCCCTTCATCCGCAAGGCTTCCCATCCCGATGGAACGTAGTGTTGTATCAATTTTTCTTAATTTTTCAGGCATTAAAATCTTTACGGCTTCATTCTTGAAAAAACCATCCGTTACCGCTAGTTTTTTTACTCCATCCGTTACGCCCATACTTAAGGCCTCTTTTAACCCTGAAGAAATCTGACCGGAAGTAAGGTTTCCAAGGTTGGCAGATGAATTACCTGAAGTGGTAGTCGTCGTCTTAGTAGAAGTTACCGTACCATTATTTTTAACAGGAACATTAAGATCTACACCTGTTTTGTCTTTAACAGTAGATTTTATAATATCAAAAATTTGTGCCTGAGCTGATAAAGAAAATAATAAAGCGGCTGTCAGAAAAATATTTTTTTTCATCCTGTTTTTTTTACAAATTTAAACCTTTAATTTTTTTAAGTCGACTAAATTGATCAAAAAGCAAACCACAATATCCCATATTTAATAGAATAATATCTATATAGAATGATTGAAAACTGTAAATTATTCATTTTACAGGAGTCTGGAATAGGGTATTTAATTTGTTTTTTAAAAAGGCTCAAAGAGTTTTGAAAAATAATTATCTTAGCTCAAACCTTAACCACATCTTATGATACGGACTTTTTTAGTATTATTTATATTGATTTCAAATGTGATTTTTGCCCAGAATAAATTAAACCTGATCCCTTATCCTCAAAAAGTTGAGCTTTTGAAAGGAGAGTTTGCAATACCAAAAGCTTTCGTATTAAGTGATGATCTGCCAAAAGAGGAAACAGAATATTTCAAAAAGAGAATAGGTTCTCAGGTAGAATTTCAATATGCTAAGAAAGGTGGTGATATTCATTTAACGAATTCTATAATTCCTCAGGCATCAGGCAAAGATGCTGAACAGAAAAAGGAATATTATTTATTAGAAATTTCTCCAAAACAGATCCATATAAAGTCTTACACCAGACAAGGATACTTTCTGGCACTGCAAACACTTGTTCAGGTTTTTGGACAATATAAGGAAAGTAAGAGAATTCCTGCCTTAAAAATTGAAGACCAGCCAAAGTTTGCCTGGAGAGGAATGCACCTGGATGTCTGCCGTCGCTTTTTCACAGTAGATGAAGTGAAGCAGTATATAGATTATCTGGCAATGTATAAACTGAACACATTCCACTGGCATTTAACGGATGATCAGGGATGGAGAATTGAAATCAAAAAATATCCTAAGCTTACTCAGATCGGTTCAAAACGTAAAGAATCCATGATTGGAGCCTATGTGGATAATACTTTTGACGGAAAACCTTACGGTCCTTATTTTTATACACAGGAACAAATAAAAGAAGTAGTAAAATACGCTCAGGACAGACACATTACTGTGGTCCCTGAAATTGAAATGCCTGGGCATGCTTTGGCCGCACTGTCTGCATATCCTGAACTGGCATGTACCAAAGGTCCTTTTGAACCTGCTACAAAATGGGGCGTTTTTGATGATGTTTTCTGCCCGAAAGATGAAACTTTTACGTTTCTTGAAAATGTTCTGGATGAGGTGATCAAATTATTCCCTTCCCGATACATTCATATTGGTGGTGACGAGTGCCCGAAAACAAGATGGAAGGAATGTGCGCACTGCCAGGAACTGATTAAGAAAAATAATTTAAAAGATGAACATGGTTTGCAAAGCTATTTTATTCAACGGATTGAAAAATATGTCAACAGTAAAGGCCGAAAAATCATTGGCTGGGACGAGATTTTAGAAGGCGGATTAGCTCCCAACGCCGCTGTGATGAGCTGGACAGGCGTGAATGGAGGTATTGAAGCTGCAAAATCAAAACACTTTGCCGTAATGACTCCTGGTGCCTACTGTTATTTTGACCATTATCAGGGAGATCCACAGTCTGAACCTAATGCTTTTGGAGGATTTACGCCTTTAGAAAAAGTATACGCTTACAATCCTGTTCCTTCCGAACTGAATGCAGAGCAGGCTAAGTACATCATGGGAGTTCAGGCGAATCTGTGGACAGAATATATTTTAGATTTTAAGCAGGTACAGTACATGATTTTCCCAAGATTAATGGCACTTTCTGAAGTAGGGTGGGGAACATCAGATCCTAAAAAATATAAAGAATTTGAAAACAGAGTGATTAACCAGTTTAAAGTTCTGGATGGTATGAAGGTCAACTATGCCAGAAGCATTTATAACATCACCGGAAAAGTAATTCCTTCCAATAACGGAATTGCTTATGAACTGTCTACTTCGCAGAATTCAAACGGTATCCGATATACGCTGGATGGAACAAACCCTTCCATCAATTCTAAAACGTATCAGACGGCAGTTGAGATTCCTAATTCTTTAACTATTAAATCAGCTTATTTTGAAGAGGGGCAGTTGAAAAGTGCCGTGTCTACACAGCAATTTATCATTTCAAAGACTACCGGAAAAAAGATAACTTTAGAACAAAAACCTAGCGAAAACTATTCTTTTGGAGGTGCTTTCACCTTAGTAGATGGTATTATCGGAAATGTAAAACAGCTGGGTAAAACATGGCTGGGCTTTCAGGGTAACGATGTGGTGGCAACCATAGATTTTGGTCAGAAAACAGCTTTCTCAGAAGTGTATTTCAATACCCTTGAAAATAAAGGAAGTTGGATTCATCTGGCTAAGTCTGCAAAGATTTATGTTTCTGATGATAACACAAACTTTAAACTGATTAAAGAAATCGGAACCGCAGAAATTAAAAATACCAATGGAAAAATCAAACTGAATATAGGAATGCAGAACGCGAAATACCTGAAAGTAACTATTGAAAATGCAGGCATTATTCCGGCAGGAAATCCTGGTGCAGATTCCAAAGCATGGTTGTTTGTTGATGAAATTGGCGTAAATTAGAATAAAAAAATGCAGAACGACACGATACTTTCTTCAGAATTCTCATCATCACCAGAATTGGTAGAAAAGCTGTATCAATATGGTATAACGAAGAATTACCATCAAGGAGATATTATTCTAGATGAAAATGCTTCCATCCGTTCCATTCCTATTGTGATGAAAGGAATGCTGAAAGTGATCAGAACTGAAGAAGACGGACGCGAAATTTTATTATACTACATCAAAGCAGGAGAAAGCTGTATCATGTCTTTTTTGGGTGGCATGCACAATGAAAAAAGTATTGTAAAAGCAGAGATAGAAGAGGATGCGGAAATACTTTTCTTACCGGTAGACAAGGTGTCTTTATTCATCAAAGAACATCCGGAATGGCTGGATTATATCTTCAGACTGTATCATAAAAGATTTGAAGAGCTATTAGATATCATCAATGCCATCGCTTTCAAAAAAGTAGACGAAAGACTTCTCAACCTATTGCAGAAAAAATCTGAACTCACCGGCTCTGAAACGATTCATACCACTCATGAGCAGCTTGCCAATGAGCTGGGAACCGCAAGAGTAGTGGTGTCAAGACTTTTGAAGCAACTGGAAGAAGACGGAAAACTCATGTTAGGCAGAAATAAAATTACCCTCCTGAAAGCCCTGAACTCATAAATTCTCTCTCAATTTAATCAAAAATACTCATATTTCCCTTTCTTGGAAGGGTGGCAAAAGTTCAAAGAATTTTTGACGGGGTAGTTAAAGTCATTGCGAACCAAAGGTGAAGCAATCTCAAAGAAGCAGAATTACTCTAAATTCTTTGTGTCCTTTGTGAAATTATTCGTGTTTAAAAATCTCCTTATGTAACAAAAGTAGCTGTAGACTTTCATTCATATTCCCATTTTTGCATCAGAATTATTTGAATAGAAATGGAAATTATAGGATATACAGCGGCAGTTTTAATAGGTATTTCTCTGGGGTTAATCGGAGGAGGAGGAAGTATTCTCACGGTTCCTGTACTCGTTTATCTCTTTGGGATCGATGCTTTTCTGGCAACAGAATATTCCCTCTTTATAGTGGGGATGAGCAGTATTGCAGGTTCTGCATCGTATTTTAAAAAAGGACTGGTCAATTTTAAAATGGCGCTGGTGTTCGGAATACCTTCGGTAATCTCGATTTTTCTGACAAGACAATATATTCTTCCTCTGATTCCTGTAGAAATACTTCAAATACACGATTTTACCATTACCAGGAACATTTTTTTATTACTGGTTTTTGCCTGTTTGATGATTCTTGCTTCCTATAAAATGATTAAAAGCAATTCCTCAAAAGAAACTTTAGAAAACATTCAGGATGAAAATAATTTTTTTCTGGCAGCCGGACAGGGTTCAATAGTTGGTATTTTAACGGGACTGGTGGGAGCTGGAGGCGGTTTTATGATCATTCCGGCATTAGTGAATCTATTAAAAGTGCCCATGAAAACTGCAATAGGAACTTCCTTAATGATTATTTCTTTCAATTCTTTAATCGGTTTCCTCTCTTCAGTAAACCAGGTGAAAATAGAATGGAAACTGCTTGTTTCTATTACGGTGATTGCTGTTGCAGGAATTATAATGGGCTCAAAACTATCAAAAAGGATAGACGGTAAAAAGCTGAAACCAGCATTCGGATGGTTTATCCTGATCATGGGTATTTATATCATTACAAAAGAAATCTTCCTTTAATGTTCTTATGTAACAAAAGTAGCTGTACAGGAAAAAGCAAAGCAGGAAATTTGTATCAGATAACAGAATAAAGAATAAAAAATAAAATACAATGAAAATAGAACAGATTTATACAGGATGTCTTGCTCAGGGTGCTTACTATATTACCTCAGCCGGAGAAGCTGCTATTATTGATCCTTTAAGAGAAACACAGCCTTATATCAACAGACTGAAAGAATATGGAGTAAAATTGAAATACATCTTTGAAACCCATTTTCACGCAGATTTTGTCAGCGGACATCTGGATTTAAGCCATAAAACCGGAGCTCCGATTGTTTACGGGCCAACAGCCCATCCCGACTTTAATGCAGTTATTGCAGAAGATGAACAGATATTTGAACTAGGAGATATTAAAATTAAAGTTCTTCATACACCGGGGCACACCCTTGAAAGTTCATGTTACCTTTTAATGGATGAAAATGGTGTTGAAAAGGCCCTTTTTAGTGGTGATACCTTATTCCTAGGGGATGTGGGGCGTCCTGATCTCGCACAGAAAGGAGCCAATATGACGCAGGAAGAGCTGGCGGGACTCTTATATGATAGTCTATACAATAAGATTTTGCCTTTAGATGATGATATTACGGTGTATCCAGCTCATGGAGCCGGTTCAGCCTGCGGTAAAAATATGCAGAAAGAAACCGTAGATACTCTGGGAAATCAAAAAAGAACCAATTATGCCCTGAATCAAAAGGACAGACAGAGCTTTATAAAAGAAGTAACGGATGGTCTTTTACCTCCACCGGCTTATTTCGGAATGAATGTGATGATGAATAAAAAAGGGTACAGCAGTTTTGATGAAGTACTTTCAAAAGGGTTGCACGCTCTTTCTCCTGAACAGTTTGAGGAAATTGCTGAAGCCTCAGGTGCTTTGATTTTAGATGTAAGATCCAATCGTGAATTTGCCAAAGATTTTATCCCGCAGTCCATCAATATAGGATTAGATGGTGATTTTGCCCCGTGGGTAGGCGCTTTAATTGCTGATGTCAACCAACCTATTCTGCTGGTCACTGAAAGAGGAGCTGAAGAAGAAGCGGTAACCCGGTTGAGCAGGGTAGGATTCGATCATATTTTAGGTTTTCTGGACGGAGGTTTTGAAAGCTGGAAAAAAAGCGGAAAGGAAACTGACTTTGTTAACCGTATCTCTGCAGACCAGTTTGAAACTGAAATCAAAGAGAAAGAAGCAAAAATCATTGATATAAGAAAAGAAAGCGAATACCATGCAGAACATATTCATGAGGCTTACAGCAAACCTCTGGCCTATATAAATGAATGGATTCATGAGATAGAGCCAGCAGAACATTTTTATATGCACTGTGGAAGCGGCTACAGAAGTACGATGGCAGCGAGTATCCTTCAGGCAAGAGGATATAGAAACTTTTCAGAAATTGAAGGAGGTTTTAAAGCAATTAGCTCCACAGAGATTCCTAAAAGTGATTTTGTATGTCAGACTAAAATTTTAAATAAATAGAAAAATGCTGGAGATTATAAAAGAACCGTGGCCGTGGTATATTGCCGGCCCGTTGATTGGGCTTACTGTGCCTGCCTTATTGATTATCGGAAATAAATCCTTTGGAATCAGTTCCTCACTAAGGCATATCTGTGCAGCCTGTGTTCCGGCCAATGTGAATTTTTTCAGATACGACTGGAAAAAAGAAGCCTGGAATTTATTTTTTGTCCTGGGAATCTTCTTCGGAGGATTGATTACATCCCAATTTTTGGTGAATCCCAATGAAATAACAGTGAATCCTGACCTGAAAGCAGAATTGGCAGGCTACGGAATTACAGATTACAGCAATCTGGTCCCGTTACAACTGATGAATTTCGAAAGCCTGTTGACCCTTAGAGGATTTATCATGATGGTTGCGGGAGGATTTTTGGTCGGCTTCGGAACAAGATATGCGGGCGGATGTACCAGCGGACATGCCATTATGGGACTTTCCAACCTGCAGTGGCCATCTCTGGTAGCAACAGTCTGTTTCATGATCGGTGGATTTTTAATGGCTAATCTTATTCTGCCTGCCATTCTATCCCTATAAGTAATTTAAAAAAGAGAAGTTTACATTATGAGCAAAGAAAAAGATATACGTCATCAGGATACTGTTTGTGTGAACGAAAGTGTCCTTACTCACCAATGGTATCACAACCTGAAATACCTTGCTGCCGGAATTATTTTTGGAATTATTTTCGTGAAAGCAGAGGTGATCAGCTGGTTCAGAATACAGGAAATGTTCCGCCTGCAGTCTTTCCATATGTACGGAATTATTGGAAGTGCTGTATTGGTGGGAATGATTTCAGTGTGGCTGATTAAAAAATTTAAAATAAAAACAATGTATGGGGAACCTATTACATTGACCCCTAAAAAGTTCAACAAAGGTCAGATCTACGGTGGATTGATTTTTGGTTTTGGCTGGGCGATAACCGGAGCCTGTCCGGGACCTCTTTTTGCTCAGATCGGGACGGGTGCTTTAGCCGTATCTGTTACCTTACTGAGCGCTATTGCCGGAACATGGGTATATGGATATTTCAGAGACAAACTGCCTCATTGATACCTTATAAATTATAAAAAAGACTGCAGATTATTTCTGCAGTCTCTCCAAGTATAAAAATTATGAATAAATAAAGTTCTCCGCACCTAAAGCCATATAAAGATTAATGCGCTCTATTCTGTACTGAAGTTCCAGATTGATGAGGTTCATTTCATTTTTCAAAAGATCTCTTTGTTTACGGATCAGTACAAAACTGTTGCTGGTACCGACCTTTATTTGTTTCTCGGTAAGAGAAATATTGTTTTTCAGCTCATTGACAGCATTGGTCGTATAAGCCATCTGTCTTTCAATAGATCGGAGATTAGCTAAAGATGATTCCACTTCGTTCAATGCATTCAGAACAGCTTTTGAATATTCTTCAACGACCTGTTTCTGCTGTGAGTTCTTTATTTCCACATTCTTTTTCAGCTTTCCACCGTTGAACAGGGGAGAAACCAATCCTCCGCCCACTTTTATTAAAGGGTTGGAAAATAAAGAATTAATAGATTCCACATTACTTCCGGCGCTACCCAGAGATGAGCTTATACTTAATGAAGGAAGTCTTGCCGCTTTAGCTTCCTGTACTTCATAAAAAGCCTTTTCGATCTGGAAATGACTCGCCTGTATGTCTGATCGGTTTTCAAGAAGTTCCAGAGGAAAAGATTCAGGAATACTGCTTTTTACAGAATTAAAGAAATTCTGGGTTGCCAGTTTTCCCTCCGGATACTTTCCGGTAAGAAGCTCCAGAGACCTTCTCGACTGCATATTGGCATTTTTAATCTTTTCAAGATAACCCTGCAGGGAAATAATTTCTGCAGAAATATTGGACACATCAATAGCATTTGCCGTTCCAACTTTCTTTTGAATGATGTAGAGTTTTTCCAGGTCTTTGGTCTTCTGAATATAGCTTTCAATCTTATTTTCCTGAATGTTTCCTGCAATATTCAGATAATAAGCTTTGGCAATCATCCCTGCAATAGATTGATGCAGCAGGGTATTCTGATGTTTTGCAGAAAAATAACTGCTGGTGCTGGCCATCTGTGAAGATTTATTTTTACCCCAAAGGTCAATTTCCCAGTTAGCTTTTAATGCAAGCCGCTGAACCTGGCTGCCGCTGACCAGATTATTCGAAGTGTTGGCCACAGCACTTACGCTCGGATAAAGGTCGCTTCCGGCAATTTCCATCGCCAGCTCAATCTGATTAAGCTTTTCTCTGGCAATAATAAGATCTGCATTGTATAACATTCCTTCTTTAACCAGGGCTTCCAGCTGTGAGGTCTTAAGATCATTGATCCAGTCGTAGGAAATTGATTTTGATCCAGCCTTTCTGTCAAAAATCCAGTCATCAGGAATTTGTATATGAGAAGCAATTTCACTCTTTTCTTTAAGCTGATCTATATTTTCCTTCGTAGCCTCTTTATAACCGATGCAGGAGCTTAAAGATCCAGCAAGTATGCTCACTAAAATTAACTTTTTATACATGTTAATGAAGTTTAGGAATCAGGAAGTTGATTTTGCTGTTGATACGCACCATTACTTTTCTGATAAGATGAAGAGGTTTAATATGATCAGAATAAATAACCGCAGTTCCTCTTGCTCCCACTGTAAGCTGTTTCTGATTATCTTCCAGTACAAATTTGGCAATAAGCTTTCCATCGGTTTCCGGCAATTGTCTTGCCGTATCAGGAAGTCCGGCTGTAGAACCATTTCCGCCCAGCATTCCTCCTGCATTATTCATGATCCCCTGGCTGGTAGCATCAATGACATATTCAAGTCTGGCTTTCACCACTTTTCCAGGTTCTGTTTTAAGAGCAAGCTCTACTTCATCTCCTTTTTTTACGGTTTCAAGCTCATTCTGAGCAAAAAATCCAATAACTGACTGCTGCTTCTGAATCAGAACAAATGCTGATTTGAAAGGCGCCATAATAGCTCCCTCATTCAGCTGCACATTCGGAATCACACCATCCGTAGGTGCCAGAACAACGGTTTGGGAGAGATTCCATTTGGCCTGTTCCAGCTTAGCCTGGATCTCAGACACTGATGAATTTTCTCCACCATAAGAAGCATTGGATTTTGTTTCCAAAGACTGCTGTTGTGACTGTGCAGCACTGATTCGGGATTGCAGATCACGTACATTGGTTATCGCCTGTTCAAGATCAAATTTGTTGGCAGCTCCAGCCTGTACAAGCTCCTGATATTGAGATACTCTTTTGTTGGCAAGATCAAGCTGTGACTGTAATGCCGTAATATTTTTTCTGGAGGCCGAAATGTCTGCATCATAAGAATGTACCGTGGCTTTCATACTGCTCAGTTTAGCTTCCAGTGATTTAATTTCCTGTAAATAAGGCTCCCTGTCGAGCATAAATAAAGTATCTCCCTTTTTTACTTCCTGGTTGGTACTCACATATACTTTTTTCACCTTTCCCAAAACCTGCGTAGTAATATCCACACTTCTGTTTCCCACCTTTACATCAGAGGTAATGGGGCAATAATAATTTAAACTTAATATCAAAGCGATAGATCCGAAAATAGGCAATGAATATACGATTACCTGTGTGGTAAATGTCCACGGGATCAATTTTAATTTTTTAATGAGAAGCCAGCAAATCCCGGCATATATTGCGACTAGTAATTCCAGCATGTCTTTTAATTTTCGATAGGTTTTAATTCTTCTTCAGGCAAATCTGTGTTGTCTTTCTCTCTTTCAGGAGCCGTCTGGTTTCCATAGTCATAGTTGGCCCAAATTAAGGCAACCGGCCATAAAAGACCGCCAAAGATCAGAGAAAGAAGACACATACTTTTGATAGCATTCAGCTGGGGATGGTTTTTCTTTTCTGCTACTTTTTCCGGGTAAATATGAACTTTCCAGAAGAGATAAATCCCTGCAATAGGCAATACAAATAAGATAAGCCAGGATGCTCCGTCGGCTATTTTGTCTTCAACATTGCCTGTAGAGGCCTGCACAAAATTGCATGCTAATAACAGGCAGAGAATGGTGGTTATTCTTTGCATAAATTAGTATAAAATGGTAATAAAATGTTGACTTAAGAAAATACACATTCAGATCCCGATGAATATCCGGACAATCACATATTAATCCTGTTAAGATGTAAAGACTATTCTATAAGGTGGAATGCTTTGAAGATGATTATATTTTTTTTCATTTGGTTTTTTTAGTGGTGAAGAACAAGTTTTTGACCGGACAAAATTATACTGAATGCAACAATTAAAAATATTCTTAAGTTATTTTTTTCCTTGATTCTTTTTTTTATTGTCGCGGGCAGTAATACGGGAAAGGGAATTGGGAGTGATGCCCAGAAAATTAGCAATGTATTTTCTGTTGGCATTTTGACAGACAAACGGATGGCTGTTCAGAAAATCTTCATAACGGGAAAGCGGCGAGCTCCTGCAGAACTGCTCTGTGCGTGCTGATAAAATGCTGATAATCTGTTTCAACGATTTCAAATACAAATTGTAAATTCCTTTATGCTGAAAGGCAGTCTGCTCAAATTCACCTTTGTTAAAAAGAATAATCTGAGAATCAATCACGGCTTGTATAGTATACTTTTTAGTACCTTCAGCAGAATAAGATTCCGGACTCTCCAGAAAGGCAACCTCTTTTTCTGAGGGCAGAAAAGTATTAATTTCAACTCCATTTTCATCATCAAAGAAAAATCTCAAAAGACCATTGGTCAATATAAATAAATGGTTAAACGGCTGACCTGGCTCTAACAGTTTTTCTTTTTTCCGAAGAAGCTTAGGAGTACTGATGCTTGCAAGGACCTGGATTTCTTCATCCGATAATTCCTTAAAGCAATCCATTTTTCTAAAGGTTTTAAACATATATATTAATTAAAATAACCATTATAAAAATAATAAAAAATGGTAAAGAAAAATAGTGGGAAAACCATAAGATTTTCAACGGATTTTTTTAAGATATTTGCTTTGTATTAAATAATTCTTACATCCAATGAACAATAACCGAAGAAGTTTTATCAAAAAACTGGGAATTGCAACCGCAGCACTTACCATCAATCCTCTAGAACTAATGGCCGCAGAACGACCTGAAAGTAAAAAAATCATCAATAAACCTATCGTTCTTTCCACCTGGAATTTCGGATTAAAAGCCAACGAAGAAGCCTGGACCATCCTTGGAAAAGGAGGAAGAGCTTTGGATGCTGTAGAAAAAGGAGTCCGTCTTGTAGAATTAGATCCAAAAGAAAGAAGTGTAGGATATGGAGGACGTCCGGACAGAGACGGAAGGGTAACGCTGGATGCTTGTATCATGGATGAGAATTATAATATCGGTTCCGTAACATGTCTGGAATATGTTAAAAATCCTATTTCTGTAGCCAGAGCTGTCATGGAAAAGACACCACACGTTATGCTGGTTGGGGACGGTGCATTGCAGTTTGCCCTTTCACAAGGTTTTAAAAAAGAGAATCTTCTTACTCCCGAATCGGAAAAAGAATGGAAAGAATGGTTAAAGACCAGCCAATACAAGCCCATTGCCAATATTGAAAACCATGATACCATCGGAATGATCGCTTTAGATGCACAGGGAAACCTTTCCGGAGCCTGTACCACCAGTGGAATGGCTTTCAAAATGCACGGCAGAGTAGGAGATTCGCCAATCATCGGAGCAGGTCTGTTTGTAGATAATGAAGTAGGTGCTGCTACAGCAACAGGTCATGGTGAAGAAGTCATAAGGACTGTAGGAACGCATCTTGTGGTTGAGCTGATGAGGCAGGGTAGAAATCCTCAGGAAGCCTGTAAAGAAGCTGTAGAGAGAATTGTAAAAATCAATCAGCGAAGAAATAAAAACCTTAAAGATATTCAGGTAGGGTTTATTGCCATCAATAAACAGGGAGAATATGGTTCTTACTGTATTCAGGACGGATTCAATTTTGCGGTGTACGATCAGAAAGGAAACCGCCTTGAAAAGCCTGAATTTGCTTTGAAATAATTAAAAATTCAATAGAAATGGGCTTCAGCCCATTTAAACAAATAAAAGATACCCATTGGCTTTAGCCAAAACATAAAACAAATATGAAAAGAACGATTATCGCTTCCTTGTTTATGATTATTGCTTGCAAGGAAGAAAAGAAGGAGATAAAAAAAGATGGTGAAATCCAGCCAATAAAAGAAAAAGTAGTTTTGCATAATGAGTCCAATGAGGCTGAAGAAGCCCAAAAATGGTTGGAAAAAAGTATTGTCGATTATTTTAAAGCCGATATCGGAAGTGAAGAAAAGAATATGCGGAAAATCACAACCAAAGACTACTTCGATTATAAAATGGATGCAATGAATGTTGACCTGGATGTAAGCGGAGGCCTTACTGAAAAAGAATTTCAGGATAAATGGAAAACCAGATTTGATGTAAGTAAAGCAGGTGTTGGAGCGGGCTTCCTGATTGCAGCACAGGATTGGGATAAAATTGAAGTTGGAAGCTGTGATTTAGAACTCTCCTCAACAGATGAATATCTCTTCAAGGTAGTGCTGACAGACAAAAATTTTAAAGCAGAATATCCGTCAGTAATAAAAGTAGTAAAAGAAAACGGTTCTTTTTTGATTGCAGATGTACTGCAGGACGAACCAAAATCAAATTAAATAGATACAATACAATGTCAAAAATAGAAATAGCTTGTTTTAATCCTGAATCAGCGATTATCGCTTTTGAAAACGGGGCAGACAGAATAGAATTATGTGATGGACTCAGTGAAGGCGGAACTACTCCGGATTTCGAAACGATGAAGAAGCTTCGTGAAAAAATTACAATCCCGATTTTTGTGATGATCCGTCCGAGAGGTGGAGATTTTACCTATTCTGATTCGGAATTTGAGCAGATGAAAAATGATTTGGTTCATTTAAAATCTTTACATGCAGATGGTTTTGTATTCGGGATCCTGGATGAAAATGATGAGATTAATATAGAGCAGAATAAAGTTTTAGTCGAATTGGCAAAACCGCTTCCATGTACTTTTCACCGTGCTTTTGATCGTGCTGCAAGTCTGGAAGAATCTCTGGAAAAAGTAATCGAATGTGGTTTTACAACCATTCTTACCTCCGGTCAGAAACCCAATGTATCTGAAGGAAAAGAGAATCTGAAAAAGCTTGTTGAATTATCCAACGGAAGAATAGAAATCCTTGTCGGAGGAGGTCTGCGTTCATCTAATATTGAAGAGATTAGAGCATTTACCCATGCGGGTTACTTCCATTCTTCAGCCATTACGGATGGTGGGGCTTTTGCCAATGCGGATGAAGTGGTTGCATTGAAGAATAAATAATATGCACTCTGGTTGTCATTCCAAGCGTAGCGGGAATCTAACCAATGAAAATAGAGATTCCTTCGTTCCTCGGAATGACAAAATCACTGGTATGATAACGACTCAAAATAAATTTATTGATGAATAGAACGACCCTTTTTGCTTTCCTTTTTATGCAGAATATCCTTTCCGCACAGTTTTCACAAAGAAGCTTGTCTTCGGAGAACTGGCAGTTTAAAAATTCAAAAGACTCAAACTGGTTTCCTGCGAAAGTTCCGGGAACCGTTCATTTGGATTTAATGGATAATAAGATCATTCCTGATCCTTTTAAGGATGAAAATGAAAAGAAAGTACAATGGGTTGAAAATGAAGACTGGGACTACCAGACCTCATTTACTATTTCACCTCATGAACTAAAGAACGAAAACATTGATCTGGTTTTTAATGGATTGGATACATTTTCTGAAATTTATCTTAACGGTCAGCTGCTGAAGAAAACAGATAATATGTTCCGTAAATGGAATATTCCTGCAAAACAATATTTAAAACCGGGTCATAATACATTGCAGATTAAGTTTACATCCGCTGTGAATACCGGAAAGGAATTAGCGAAAAAAATTCCGTTCACTATGCCGGAATCACCAAGAAGTTTTGTGAGAAAAGCACAATACCAGTTTGGATGGGATTGGGGACCAAGGCTGGTTACTGCAGGAATATGGAAAGATGTTCAGCTGGAATTCTGGAATAATGCTAAAATTATTACGGTTAAGGATATTCAGAAAAGAGTTTCCGGCACTTCTGATAATTTGCGCTTTGATGTTGAAATTTATGCTCAAAATGCCGGAGATTATACCTTGGATCTTAATAAAACTCATCAAAAAATATCTTTAAAAAAAGGGATTAATAAGATATCGGTTCCTTATGAAACAAAAGGGATGAAGCTCTGGCAGCCTAACGGGCGTGGTGAAGCTCATCTTTATGATTTTGAAGTGAAGCTTTCCAAAGATCAGAGAAATATTGATGCTAAAAATATCAGGATAGGCTTAAGGACCGTTGAATTGATTCAGGAAAAAGACGAAAAGGGAAAATCATTCTATTTTAAAGTGAATGGGGAACCACTGTATATCAAAGGAACCAACTGGATTCCGGGAGATAGTTTCTCACCCAGAATGACCAAAGAAAAGTATCGGAAGCTGATCAGGGATACCAAAGATGCCCATATGAATATGATCCGTATCTGGGGCGGAGGTATTTATGAAGATGATGAATTTTACAAAGCCTGTGATGAAAACGGAATCCTGGTGTGGCAGGATTTTATGTTTGCGGGAAGCTTTTATCCGGCAGATGAAGCGTTTTTAAACAATGTAAAAGTAGAAGTAAAAGACCAGGTCAACAGACTTCAGAATCATCCGTCCATTGCTTTGTGGTGCGGGAACAATGAAATTGATGAAGCGATTGTCAACTGGGGATATCAGAAACAGTTCAACTATTCAAAAAGCGATTCATTGCAGGTTTGGAAAGATTATAAGAAGCTGTTTCATGAGGTAATTCCTAATGCATTGGCAGAAAATCTGAAATCGGATAAAAATATATATTGGCCAAGTTCTCCCTCCATTGGTTGGGGACATAAAGAAAGTCTTACCGAAGGAGATTCTCATTACTGGGGCGTTTGGTGGGGTGAGCAGCCTTTTGAAATTTACAACGAAAAAGTAGGGCGTTTCATGTCTGAATATGGCTTTCAGGGTACACCTAGCCTTGAAACGACAAAATCAATGTTCTCCGGAACTCCGGATTTAAACCTTCAGAATCCAACGATAAAAGCTCATGAAAAGCACGCCCGTGGCTGGGACATCATTAATGAATATCTGAAGCGTGATTACAAAATTCCAACGGACTTTGTACAATACAACTATCTTTCACAGCTCTTGCAGGCAAGAGGAATGCAGATTGCTATTGAAGCTCACCGCCGTGCAAAACCTTATAATATGGGAACGCTGTATTGGCAGCTGAATGATTGCTGGCCGGTGGTTTCCTGGTCTTCCATTGATTATCTTGGAAACTGGAAAGCCTTCCATTATCAGGCGAAAAGAAGCTTTGAACCTGTTTTGGTATCAATAGCGGAAACCGAAAAAAGCTATGATGTCTATCTGATAAGCGATCTCCTGAAAGAACTGAAAGCAGAGACAAAATTTGAATTGATTGATTTCAAAGGAAAAATACTTTGGAAAGCCAGTCAGTCAAATCTTATTAATGCTGATGTAAGCAAGAAAATACGAACTATCAGTAAATTGGAATTGTCTCACTTTGATTTGTCCGCAGCTGTTTTAAAAATCAGTTCCGAAAAGGACACAAAATTCGAAAAGCTGTTCTTCTTTAGTAAACCAAAAGATCTGAAACTCTTACAACCTGATATTAAAATCAGAAAAATATTACCCACTGAAATTGAAATTTCAACAGATACGCTTGCTAAGGACATTTATTTAATCGGCGATACTCACTTCAGCGATAATTTCTTTGACCTGCTTCCAGGAACTTCAAAAAAAATTACCCTTTCAAAACCTTTGGAAAATATAGAGGTGATGAGCCTTTGGGATGTGATGAAGGAGTAATGGTCAATTGTAATTGATAATAAGAAAAAAACTCTTAAAAAGTCAGTCGTCAACTTTAAACCTTGACAAGGGTTATAAATTTCCGGCAGGTAGATCTCCAAACCTTATAGGTTTTGAAAACCTATAAGGTTTAATACTGGAAAGTTTTATTAGAAATTCCACCGAAAAAAATATAAATTTTACCCTTCCAACTCAAAAATCAGCCGTAAATTTGCCTCATATTTTATTACAGTTATGGTAAATTTTGTTCTGATTGCAGTGTGTATCATTGCAGGAATGATATTCAAAGCAACAAAATCTATCCACCCCGATGCTCACAAAGGCATCAATACCTGGATTCTTTATCTTGCTCTTCCGGCAGTTTCGTTTAAATATCTGCCCAAAGTAAAATGGACAACAGAAATGCTGTTCCCGATTGCAGCCACATTTTTAATTTCTGTGTTCTGTTTCTTTTTTATGATGTTTTACAGTAAGAGCAGGGGATATTCAAGGCGTTCCAGAAGTACATTAGAATTGGCAAGCGGATATAGTAATACTTCGTTCATCGGATTTCCATTAATCAGTGCTTTTTATGGGGAAGGGCTTTTGAGTATTGCAATCATCTGTGACCAGACGATGTTCTTTGCCCTTTCAACCCTGGGAATTATTGCTGCAGTAAAAGGGGGAAGTAAATCAGGAAAGGTGAGCGCGGCATTTATTTTAAAGAGATTAATAACATTTCCACCATTAATTGGCTGTATTTCTGCTTTGGTATTGTCTCAGTTCATTGACTTTACCGTTGCAGAACCATTTTTTGATAAGCTGGCAGCAACGGTAAGTCCGTTAGCTCTGTTTTCAGTCGGGTTACAGCTGAAATTCAATGGATGGAAAAAGCTGATCCCTCAAATGTCTATGTCGATGCTTTATAAATTGATTCTGGCACCCGCAATTGTTCTGGGAATGGCTTTGTTATTCGGAATAAAAGGAGATGTGGCAAAAATTACAGTATTTGAAGCAGCAATGCCAACCTTGGTTACCTCAAGTATCATTGCAGAACAGTTCAGGCTGAATACAAAATTGACCAACCTGATCATCGGAGTCAGTATCATTGTAGGATTTATTACGTCTGCATTCTGGTATCAGATTACAGAACTTCTTTTTTAGTCATTCATGAATCCTTTCTTCGATCCTTTCTGAATTTGTGTTGTTCTTTTATCCACACGCTTTGTCATTCCGCAGGAATCCAGCCTGTCATATCATTATTTTTGATCAATGTAATTCTAGACATTAAAAAATATCTGAATGGGTTACATTCCTACGGAATGGACAAAAATAAGGAGAAAGTAAAGAATAGAATGCAGTTTCAGGTTCTTGGTTAAAGATTACTAAAGAATCTCCACAAAGTTGCAGTTCTCTCAGGAAAATTCTAATTTTACACTTTAAATATTTCCCTTGCAATACGCTCAAATTGTTTTACCCCTCAACCTGAAAGGATCTTTCACTTATAAAGTTCCTCAGGAAATGATGTCTGAAATCCAGCCCGGAATGCGTGTTCTGGTACCATTTGGTGGAAAAAAGATCTATACGGGAATCGTGTTTGAGCTTCATGATAATGCACCGGAAAATTTTGTGGCCAAAGAAGTCATCAGCATGCTGGATGATCAGCCGATTCTTCCTCAGGAACAGATTGATTTCTGGAACTGGCTTTCGGAATACTATTTGTGCAGCCTTGGAGAAATTTACAGGTTTTCGTTTCCTTCTTCTTTAAAACTGGAAAGTGAAACCTATTTAAAACTAAAACCAGGAGCCATTATAGATTTTGAAAATCTGGATGTTAACGAAATGTATCTGGTTCAGGCACTGGAAGTACGGCAGTTGATTAATCTTACAGATATTGAAGCTTTTATTCCTAAAAAAGATATCATCAGAACCATCAATTCTCTGATTGATCTTCAGTACATTGAAATTGATGAGAAAATTGCTGAAAAGTATAAAGCCAGAGAAGTTGCTTATGTGAGAATTAATGATGAGGTTCTGGCCAATCAAAATCTTACGGATATTCTTTTAAAACTGAACAGAGCGCAGAAACAGAAAGATCTTTTCCTTCTTATATTGGAAAAACAGACGGAACATCCTGACGTTCCTATCAAAAAATCTGAACTGTTTGAAGACGGTTACTTCGGAAGTTCCCACTTCAAACCTTTGGCAGACAAAGGTCTTGTGGAGGAATACTTTATGCAGAAAGACAGGATTGAAAGCTATGAAGGAGAAATCGAGGAGCTTGAAGAACTTTCCGAACAGCAGAAAACAGCAAAATCTGAAATTGATGAAGCTTTTGAAGAAGGGAAGAATGTTCTGCTTCATGGCGTTACTTCATCTGGGAAAACCCATATTTATTTAGAAAAAATTGATGAATGCATCCGTGACGGAAAGAATGTTTTGTTTTTGCTTCCGGAAATTTCGCTTACCAAACAGATCACCCAAAGATTAGAGAAGAAGTATGGAAGGCAGCTCGGTTTTTATCACCAGAAACTGACTGATTTTGAAAGAGTGGAAGTATGGAGAAGAATTAAGCAAAACGACATCCGCATTCTGATCGGAACCCGTAATGCTTTGTTTTTACCTTACCGGAACCTGGGCCTTATCGTAGTAGATGAGGAACATGATTCTGCGTACAGACCAAGAGAGGTTTCTCCTTATTTTAATGCTAAAGATGCGTCTATGGTGTTAGGAAAGATGTATAAAGCCGGAGTCATTCTGGGATCGGCTACCCCATCAGTCGAAAGCTACTACAGTGCCCGGAAAGATAAAATGAAATATGTTTTTCTGAATGAAAGATTCGGGAATGTTAATTTGCCGGAATACGAACTGATCAATTTCAAAGAAGCTCAGGAATCTAAAAAGGTTTCTGGAAATTTCTCGCTGAAGCTTATTGATGAGATAAAGAAAACGGTGGATGAAAAGAACCAGGCGATTGTCCTTCACAACCGCCGTGGTTATTCCAATGTCATAGAATGTGAAAGCTGTGGCTATGTGAACTACTGTTCCAATTGTGATGTGGTCATGACGTATCACAAAGCGGCAAATGAAATGAAATGCCACTATTGCGGGCAAAGAGCTTCAAAACCGAAAACCTGCCCGAAATGCAATTCTGAAAAGCTGAACGAAAGAGGAGTGGGTGTAGAGCAGATTCACGAAGAAGTTTCCAGGCTGTTTCCGGAAAATGAGGTGGACAGGATGGATGTGGACTCTATGCGTAAGAAATTTGCTTACGAAAAACTCTATGAAAAGATTGAAGACGGAGAAACGGATATTATTGTAGGAACCCAAATGATTTCTAAGGGACTGGATTTTGATCATATTGAACTCGTTACCATCCCAAAAGCAGACTCCTTATTATATGTACAGGATTTCAGAGCGGAAGAAAGAGCGTATCAACTGATCACGCAGGTTTCAGGAAGGGCCGGAAGGGTTTCAGGAAAAGGGAGGATCCTTATTCAGACCTTTAATCCTGATCATTCTGTATTTCAGCTCATCAAGATGAATAATCCTGCCAAGATCTATAAATATATCCTTACAGAACGTCAGAAGTTCCATTATCCGCCTTTCACCAAGCTGATTATGATTGAATTGAAACACAGAAGAGAGGATAAAGCTGACCGGGCATCACAGTTTCTGGGTTCTATTCTCAGAAAATACCTTCCTGAAGAATGTGTTTTAGGTCCGGAAAGAGCACAGATTGCAAAACTGAATAACTTCTATCAGTTCCAGATTATGCTGAAGCTTCCCCGTGGGAAAAATTATGAAAAATTCAAAAATATGGTTTTGATAAGTTTGAAAGAATTTGATGAAATCACTGCATATCAAAGCATTAAAAAAGATGTTTTTGTTGATTTTTAACAATTTTTAACAAACTTTACACTCTTTTATAACGGGGCGGTGGTCCGTTATATAACAATAATTTCTACTTTTGGACGTTGATTAAGTGTTTGGCTCTTTTACTGAATGATTTAACCTTTCATTTTTTATAGAGTCAAAACTACAGAACAAAAAGAAGATAGATGGTAAATTTCAGAAAATATATTTCAAGTGCGGCGGTGTTGGCTTCTGGTCTTTTCCTGGCTCAATCTACCGTTTCTACCGTTCTTTATTCCCAGAATTATGACAATCAGAAAAGCAGTTTAAACCTGCCTTCACCCGTTAGTACGATAGTGGAGAAAACTGTTTTGTCAGCAAAAGAACTGGTAGACATTAATGTAAACACAATGATGGCGGATCCTGTGCTGAAAAATGCAACCTGGGGATTCGTAGTGTATGACCCGAAAACGAAGAAGGTTATCTCTTCGTACAACGAAAATACTCCTTTAGTACCTGCTTCTACAACCAAATTGCTGACAACGGAAACGGCTTTAAATATGCTGGGTGAAAACTACCGTTGGATGACTCAGCTGGAGTACTCAGGAACTATAGATGAAAACGGAGTGTTGAATGGAAATCTTTATGTAATAGGAAGCGGAGACCCTTCTTTGGGAACAAACAAAGCAGGTGCAGCATCTTATAGAGATATTATTTCAGATTTCGTAGGCGGTGTTTCAAGAGAGGGAATCAAAAAGGTAAATGGTGATATTATCATTCAGACAGCGCTTTTCAAAGGCAATATTTCAGTGCTTCCGGAAAATGTTGTATGGTTGGAAAACAATAACTATTATTTACCTGCAGGAAGTACCCGCGATATCAACCCGGCCAACGAAAAACTGATCGTTAAAAAAGGTGGTTTCTCTACAGAAAAGAAATTTTTCTACGTTTCTCCTTACAATCATCAGATGGTATATGCTGATAAATATGAAGGAAACGGAGTTTTAACAACCAAGCTTCCTGATGCACCGGCTTACCTTGCAAACTCTTTCAGAACAACACTGGTGAAAAGCGGAATTCCTGTTACCGGAAAAGTAACTCCGAAAATGACAGATGCAGCCCCTGAAAACAGAAAAATGCTTTCAGCGTATAAATCACCTACTTTAAGTGATATTATTTATTATACCAACCAGCACAGTGATAACTCACTGGCAGAAGCTTTGCTGAGAACCGTAGGATATCAGAAAATGGGAGATCAGACTTCAGAATCCGGAAGAATCGTGGTGACTAATCACCTGAAAGATGCAGGTTTTGATATGGTTGGACTTAATTACATTGATGGGAGCGGGCTTTCAAGAAGTAATAACGTAACCCCGATTTCCCAGGTGAAGTTTCTTACTTCTCTGATGGATCAGAAATATTACAGATCTTATCTGACTTCTTTGCCCATCGGAGGACAATCCGGAACATTGAAAAGAATGTTCAATGCAGGAGGTAACGGACAGGTTTTTGCGAAAACAGGAACTTTGAACAAAGTAAAAACATTAGCTGGTTATCTGAAAACCAATTCAGGAAAAACGTTGGTTTTTTCTTTAATGGTGAATAACTATTCCGGATCAGTAGATATGGTAAAAAAGAGGATGGAAAAAATTCTTGAACCCGCACTGGATTTGTAAAATTTTTTTATTTTATATATTATAACAGCCTTTTAATCATGGATTAAAAGGTTTTTTTTATATTTGATTAAATTTTTCTAAACATGACAAAATTGTACCTTTTGGTGTTGGGATTGTTATTGTCTCAACAATTTTATGGCCAGAAGCAAAGGCAAAATACGGATATGAAAGGATTAATCGAAAAAGAGAAAAAATCCTTCACCCAAAAGATGAATATCGGGAATATCAATCCCAATACCCTGAATTACGACCTGCAGTATCAGAGAATGGACGTCAGCCTTGATCCTGCAGTGTATAATATTTCAGGTTCGGTAACTTCACATTTCAAACCTACACAAAGTATGGGAAGCATTTATTTTGATCTTTCCAATTCATTAACGGTTTCCCAGGTGAAATACCACGGAACTAACATTACAAGCTTTCAGCAGCTTCCATCAAAAGAACTGAAGATTGATTTTCCTGCCTCGATTCCTGCCAATACACTGGATTCTCTTACCATTTATTATGCTGGAGCACCGTCCACAAGTAATGATGCATTCAAAACTGCTCTTCAGAGCGGAACTCCGGTTCTTTCTACTTTGAATGAACCTTATGGCGCCCAGGACTGGTTTCCGACAAAGCAAAGTTTAAATGATAAAATTGAAAGATTTGATTTTAAAATTACAACTCCATCAAACTACAGCGTGGCAGCCAATGGAAAATTAATGTCTGAAACTTTTCCTACAGGAAACACCAAACTTACGTTCTGGAGAACAATGTATCCTACACCGGCTTATCTGATTGCGCTGTCTATTACCAATTTTGTTAAGCTTAATGATACCATCGGAAACCCTCCGTTTCCTTTTGTGAACTATATTTATCCATCCACGAATTCAAATGCCACCAGTATAGCCAATATTAACTGGACAAAACAGGTAATGAATACTTTTGAAACGTATTTCGGCTCTTATCCTTTCCGTAATGAAAAATACGGACACATGGAATTTATGTTTGGCGGAGGAATGGAACATCAGACCATGTCTTCCATGGGAGGTTGGGGCAAACAGCTTATTGCCCATGAACTTGCCCATCAGTGGTTTGGTGATAAAGTAACCTGTGGTGCATGGAATGATATCTGGCTGAATGAAGGTTTTGCAACTTTTGGAGAACACCTTGCCAATGAAAAACTATTGATGACCAATACAGAATTTTTAAATTACTTACAAGGTCAATCTAACTACATTACTGCAAGTACAACAGGAAGTGTGTATGTCCCGGATTCCGGACTTTCCAGCATCAACAGGATATTTGACAGCAGATTGTCTTATGCTAAAGGAGGATATGTGCTGAGAATGCTGAAATGGATTTTAGGTGATGCTGCGTTTTATCAGGCACTTAAAGATTATCATGCAAGACCGAACCTGGCATACAGTTATGCTCGTACTGCTGATTTTAACGCTTCTTTGCTTCAGTCTACCGGAACAGATTTTACAGAATTTTTCAATGACTGGGTTTATGGCGAAGGATATCCTACGTATACCATCAAGTGGATGCAGGGCGGAAATCAGGCTCTATTTAAAGTTTCTCAGACACAAAGTAGTTCTACGGTAAGCTTTTTCGAAATGCCTCTGCCAATTAAAGTGACGGGAACTTCAGGGCAGACTGCTTACTTTGTTCTTAATAATACATCCAATAACCAAAGCTTTTTACAGTCGGTAACATTCCCGATTGCAAGTGTTCAGTTTAATTATGAATATCAGATTCTTGAGAAAAACTCTACAGTGGTTCAGGATAATACGTTAAGTGTTTCTTCTGTGGAGAAAGAAGGTTTTGGTTTGTATCCGAACCCTGCAAAAAATGAAATTAATCTTAAAGGAATTAATAAGGCTATGGACTTTACGATTCATGCCATTGATGGGAAACTGGTAGGAAAAGGAACGTATCAGCCAGGTAAAGCAATTGGAATAGCAGAATTGGTTCCGGGAGCTTATTTTATTACGATTGATGAAAAAAATATCAAATTTATCAAACATTAAAAATAACAAACGGCAAAGTATGAATGAGTACTTTTACCAATCAATCAAAATATAACAAAAGAAGCTTTCAGATTTGAAAGCTTCTTTGTTTTCTTGCTGCTCTGGCTCCTCTTTTTCTGGCCGTTTTCACTTTGTATTCAAACCATTTTTCTTTGAATATTTTACGCATGAGATTATCAAAATGTCTGGTGATCACAAGATTTTTAAATCCACGCCATTTTTCAAGTGGACTTGAGGGAAGTGCCCTTACTGATATGGAATATCCTTCTGTATCATATTGAATATAATGCCACCAGCCGGAAGGAATATAGAGGGTTTCTCCGGGATGAATAATAGCTTCATAGCCATTTAAATAGAGAAGGGCCGGATATTTTCGGTAATCAGGGTTTTTAATCTGAGCCAGACTGTGGAAGTTGTAAGGGAGTTTATACATAAAATCAGACTGTTCCCACGGGAAGAGCCAGATCCTCTTGATTCCCTGGAATTGGGTGATAAAAACATGGGACATGTCAATATCAATATGGTTTCTGGTGACAGAGCCTTCTCCTCCAAAAAACATAAAGGGCAGCCATTTCAGTATTTTACCATTCGTTACATCATTGTAGATGAGGTCATTCTTCAATTCAGGTTTTATTTTCAATAAATTAAATAAGAAAAGCCTGTGTTCAGTGGGAGCAGATTGGATGAGATCCAGATATTCTGAAAATGTTGTCTGTGCAATAGGATCACTGGCCACTCTGTCCAGGGAATCAAGCTCACTTCCGTAGATGTTAACTTTATGATCTCCTGCAATCTCTTTGAAATACTCATAATTCCACTTTTTAAAAGCTGGACTTTCCGGATGCACAAAGTCTTCAATAATAACCGGAACTCCCGGCTTCATGTGGGTGTTGATAAAGGTTCCTGAACTGATCGTCTTTATTTTTTGTACCGGCTTTAGTCTCATGCATTAAAATTTTAAACAAATATAACTATTATCCTACTAAATTTGTAGACTAATAATGTTAAAAGTGAAAGCCTTTTCAATTTTTTAGAATTAAACTGATAAAAGGTTTTATTTTACTGCCTTTTTAGTAAATTAGCACATCTAAAAAATTACTAAAAATGATCTCTGAAAAATACCTTCAACATTTACAGAACGAACTTCAGAATATTGAGAATGACGGACTTTACAAAAGAGAAAGAATCATCACTTCTCAGCAGAGTGCAGAAATAGAAGCGAACGGAAAAAAGCTTTTGAACTTCTGTGCCAATAATTATCTGGGATTATCCAACCATCCGGAAGTGATGAAAGCTTCGCAGGATATGATCCAATCTCACGGATACGGAATGTCTTCTGTACGTTTTATCTGTGGAACACAGGATATTCACAAAGATTTGGAGAAAAAGATTGCTGATTTCTTAGGTCTTGAAGATACCATCCTTTACGCAGCAGCATTTGATGCCAACGGAGGTGTTTTTGAACCCCTGTTTACAGAAGAAGATGCTATTATTTCAGATGAACTGAACCACGCATCAATCATTGATGGTGTTCGTTTGTGTAAAGCGGCGAGATACAGATACAAAAACAATAATATGGAGGATCTGGAAGCTCAGCTGATTGCAGCTTCTGAAAAGAACCACCGTTTTAAAATTATTGTTACAGACGGAGTATTCTCAATGGACGGTATTGTTGCAGATTTAAAAGGAGTTTGTGATCTTGCCGATAAATATGATGCTTTGGTAATGGTAGATGATTCTCACGCAACAGGTTTCATTGGAAAAACAGGCCGTGGAACTCACGAAGCGAATGAAGTAATGGGTAGAGTAGACATCATTACTTCTACCTTGGGAAAAGCCTTAGGTGGTGCTTTGGGAGGATTTACTTCCGGTAAAAAAGAAATCATTGATATGCTGAGACAGCGTTCAAGACCTTATTTATTCTCGAACTCTTTAGCACCTGGTATCGTAGGAGCTGCATTAAGAGTATTGGATATGATTTCAGATGATACCTCTCTTCGTGATAAAGTAATGGAAAATGCAGAATATTTCAGAACGGAAATGAAAGCGAAAGGCTTTGACATTCCTGATGGGGATGCTGCTATTGTTCCGGTAATGCTTTACGATGCTCCGCTTTCTCAAAAAATGGCAGAAAAGCTTATGGATGAAGGCATCTACGTCATCGGGTTCTTCTATCCTGTGGTACCGAAAGGAAAAGCAAGAATCAGAGTACAATTATCTGCGGCTCATACCAAAGAACATCTGGATAAAGCGATTGCTGCTTTTGAAAAGGTTGGAAAAGAATTAGGAGTGATCTCTTAATTATTGAAGTGGCTACCACAATAAAAATATAATGTTCGGCTCGGGCAGCTTTGCTGCCCCGAGCCGAACTATTTTTTATATAAAATCTATTTTACTTATATTTTCCTGATCAAAAGAAATTTATTTTTAACAATTATATAATAAGCTTATCTTTGCTGTTAATTTTTTCTGAATGCTTTACACAATAATCAAAGCGCTGCACATTATTTTTATGGTAAGCTACTTTGCGGGAATTTTTTACCTCGTGAGGATTTTCGTTTACTATAAAGATACCGATGAATTTTCTGAAGAAAAAAAGAAAATTCTGAGAGAGCAGTACACTTTTATGGCCAGAAGGCTGTGGAACATTATCACAGTTCCTGCCGGGGTAATCATGGCGGTCTGCGGATTGGTGATGATCTTTTTAAACCCGGGATTAATGAAGATGGGATGGTTTCATTTAAAACTAACCTTCCTGATCGGGCTTGCCATCTACCATTACTGGTGCTGGAAAAAAGTCCTTCATTTAAAAGTTCTGAATGGAAGTACACTGCCCATTGCCAATATCAAACTGAGACAGGCCAATGAAATTGCAACGTTCATTCTGTTTCTGGTCGTATTTACCGTGATTTTAAAATCAATGGTGATCGAATACTGGTGGCAATTAATTGCAGGATTTTTCGTTCTTGTATTTCTGATTATGATGACAGTGAAACTGGTTAATAAAAATAAAAAAAACAAATAATTGTAGAGTAGGGTGCATGTCCGAATATATTCATCCCTTCTATATCTTATAAAAAAACTATGATTGCAATTTTAAAGAAAGAACTTTGGAGTTACTTTGGAAACTGGAGTGCATGGGTGATTATTGCCGCTTTCAGTTTGATAGCGACTCTTTTTCTGTTCTTTTTCGACAACGATTCTAATATTTTTGAGATTGGAATGGCCTCATTGCAGAGCTATTTCGTATTAGTTCCATGGCTGTTGATGTTTATCATCCCGGCCCTTTCTATGAAAACTTTTGCGGAAGAACAGCAAACCGGAACATTGAACTGGCTTTTTTCACAGCCGTTAAAAGTTTCAGAACTGGTGACAGGTAAATTCCTTTCCGTATGGATTGTAGGAATTTTATGTCTTATTCCATCATTAATTTATCTTTATACGGTATATGTTTTGGGAGTTCCTGCAGGAAATATTGACCTGGGAATGACCTTTGGAAGCTATATCGGACTGATAATCTTAATCGCAGCATTTTCAGCAGTGGGAATTCTTGCTTCCTCTCTCTCTCAGAATCAGATTATGGCTTATCTGCTGGGTGTTTTCATGTGTTTCATTATGTATTTTGGGATCGAACAGCTGGCAAGTTATAAACTATTGGGAGGTGCAGATTTTATCCTTCAGAATATTGGCTTCTATCAGCATTTCTTAGGCTTCACAAGAGGACTTATTGATGTTAAAGATGTGGCGTATTTTGTACTTGTCATCGGCGCTTCATTAGTATTGGCTAATCATTTTATTAACAAAAAGAAGTAGAATCATGAAGAAGTTCAATGCTAAATCTCCACTGGGAATTTTCTTAATTGCAATTGTTCCTTTGGTTATTATCCTGACCTATTCGGGAATCAGATTAGACTTAACAAAAGAAAAAAGATATACCCTTTCTGATAACACCATCAAAGTACTGGAGTCTGTTAAAAAGCCTCTGACGGTTGAAGTGTATCTGGAAGGTGACTTTCCGGCAAGTTTCAAACAGCTGCAAAGCGAAACGAAATTCATGCTGGAAGAATTCAGAAAAATTAATCCGAAGATTGATTTTAAATTTATCGATCCGATTAAAACAAAAATGTCTCAGGACACTTTGATGGCTATGGGAATGCAGCCGTCTATTCTTCCGGATGTAAAAGACGGGAAAATCTCACAGATCACGCTTTTCCCTTACGCTGTGATTAAATATGGAAATGACGGGGTTTCTATTCCTTTAGTGGTTCAGCAGGCCGGAATTGATGCCGATCAGCAGCTGACAAGATCGATTGAAGGACTGGAGTACAATCTTGTTTCCAACATTAAAAACATTGCAACCGCAAAGAGAAAGAAGGTCGGAATCCTGGTCAACCATGATGAGCTGAATCCGGATGAATTCCAGGGATTTGTACAATTGGCAATGGAAAACTATGATGCAGGACCTATCATTCCTAAAAATCAGACTGAACTTTCACTGGAAGATGTTCCGCTATTAAAGCAGATGAGTGCCCTGGTGATTGCGAAACCAAGAAAAGCTTTTACTGATAATGAAAAAGTAATTCTGGACCAATACATCATGAACGGAGGAAAAACCCTTTGGATGATCGATGCAGTAAATGCTGAAATGGATACGTTAACAAGATCCAAAAAAGTAATGCCTTTCCCTGTCGATATCAATATGACAGACTTCTTTTTCAATTACGGGCTGAGAATCAATCCCGCGTTGGTAAAAGACGTGAAAAAGTTTGCCCTGTTAAGACTGGTTACAGGAGAAGTGAGTGGAAATCCTCAGTACACAAGCTTACCATGGCCTTATTATCCGCTTGGAATTGCCGAAAATAATAATCCGGTTACAAAGAATATCAACCCTGTAAAATTTGAATTCCCGACTTCCATCGATACTTTAGGAGGTAGAAAGAATATCAAAACAAAAGTCCTTTTCGAATCCAGTGAACGAACATTATTGAAACAGGTTCCGAATTATGTGGATCTGAAAGAAATTGCAAGTGTAGACAGTCTTGGACAAATGGAGAAACCAAGTACACCGAAGATCTTCGCTGTTGCATTGGAAGGGAAATTCAACTCTGCCTATGCATCGAGAATTGAGAGAAAATCTTACCCTGGGTTCAAAACATCCAGCCCGGAAAACAAAATGATCGTGATTGCAGACGGAGATGTAGGAAGAAATAAAGTAATCAAAGGAAAACCACTTCCTTTAGGAGTAGATTTATTGACGAACGAACAATTCGGAAACGAACAGTTCCTGAGAAATGCTTTAGATTATCTTTTGGATGACAGCAATCTGATGGAACTGAGAAACAGAAACATTGAAGAAAGACTTCTTGACAGGCAAAGAATTACGGAAGAGAAATCCACATGGCAGTGGCTGAACTTGTTGCTTCCATTGGCCATTATCGGCCTTATCGGAGGACTGTTCTTCTGGTTAAGGAAAAAGAAATTTGGATAAAGCATAAAAAATTCCGGAAGATGTTCTTCCGGAATTTTTATTTTGACAACTTGAGTAGTTGTTCAGACTTATAAAAAATGTTGAATATATTAAAAACCATTAAGAAGGATTTAAGAAATAAAGTATAGTTAAGATAAATCATTCCGATTTTTAAGCTTAAAGCGAAGCTTATCTTAATACTCTCAACAACTTAATACAATCTTAATGTTTCATAAATAAAAGTCTAAAACAAATTCTGAGTTGTATATAATCTTAATTAATAATTTATCCTTCCAATACAGGAATAAGGTGTTCCCAGTTCAGCTGTTTTGCATAATCCAAAGCTGTTTTTCCTTTTTTAGACGGGATATTTTTATCCGCTCCGGCTTCTAAAGCAACTTGTACAGTGGTTAAATTTCCTGCAATCGTTTCTTTGTGAAGAAGCGTCAGTCCGTCTTCATCGGCTTGGGTAAGTTCATCCGGATATTGTTGTAAAAACTTTGCAAATTCCTCCTTCATATTTTTACTCATCGGATGTTCAATAAGATTTTCCGGATTTTCTTTCTGGTTATTGACAACAAGGATGTCATTAAAGTCTCCGAAATCCAACTGCCATGCATTATCATGTTCCTTTCTTTCTGCAACAGACATGTCAGCACGCATTTTCTGTATGGTAAATCCGCCGTAAGCTTTCGGAAGTGGAGAAGATGAGGATGAAAATAACTTGGAAAGTCCCTTTGGTTTCTGTACACTTGGAGTGATGGCAAAAAGCCAGTCACTGATATTTTGTAAAGGGATTTCAACATAATCACCCACCTGCACGTTTTTAAGGCTGTTGGGTTCATTAATCAAATATCCTCTCACGTGATCTCCGTCAAAAAATATTTCATTAATCCACATATGTTCTACCAGGCTTTCTCCGGTTTCTTCATCCTGTTCTTCAAAAGCTGTTTTAACGCACGATACATTAAGTCCGGGAATGATTCTTCTGTATTCCCAGGACTGTTCGCGCCAGAAATACTTAAAGGTTTCCTGAGCTTTTCTGTAAGCTTTAATCATTTCCGGATCATTTCCGTCTGCAAAAAAGATGGGATTCTCTTCCATTTAATAATTAGGTGTGGTGTGTGAAAGAATATAAGATTATTGCTGATAGGCTTGTTTGGGAAGTAAGGCTGCTGTTTTGTAATAGCTGATGTCAGTAGGGATCTGTGCCTGAAGATCTTCGAAAGTATCATAATCATAATGGATCCAGTTTTCTTCATTGTCCGGGTCGGGTGTTTTATCTACAGCCAGTTCCAGTTTTCCGTCTTCCTGATAGCTGCATTCTATGGCTGCGTATTTTTCACCGTTTTCGTCATTCGTATACCAGCATTTTATGGTTCTTTCAAGGTGTGGCTGTTGAGTCTCATTATCGATGACCTGTGAACAGATAAAGTTTTCAGGATCGTCCGTTTTGAAAACAGTTTTGGAAATGAGGGGCAGATCATCTACGGATAAAGAATATAATGTATTGGTAGAAATAATATAGCCGTCGGCAGTTTCTTTTCTTTCAATATCAAAAAAGTCAGATTTTTCTTTAAGATAATCCACTACCTTCGCCTCGTCTTCCTCGTCACTTAGAAAATAATTGATGTTGTAAACACTGTCTTCATTGATGAATTCAATTTCTTTCAGGAAATCGGAGCCTTCTTCATAATAATACAGATGATATTCGCTTAGCTTCACAGCTTTACTTTTAGAGATGATTTCTCCAAAAATGTTTTTGTACACTTTTCTCATTTTTAATCATGTTAGTTTGTTTCATCTATTAGTTTAAGTGGTAGTGCAAAGATAAGTTTTCTTTTTTTATCTCAACCTGAAGTATAAAGTGGTATTTATTTCGTAAGTATTCTATATATCCTTTATAAAATCCTCATATTCGTAGTAAAACCTTTCGAAACCGTCCATTTTGTCCACAAAAAATTCAAAAATTTCTTGCCAGGTATTTTTATTAAAAACGGAAACATTATGTTTTTCAACCCATATCCTGCTGATGATCTTACCGTTTTCAAGAGTGAAATATTCTTCCTTCTGAAAATCTCCGATGAAATCTTTTAATATATCTTCCAAAGACCAGATCTTCTCATAGTAGGCATTCCGGAAAATTTCATCTTTCATTTCGATATCCAGAGAAACTTCTGCTTTTTTATTGTCGGCAGAAAACTTAAATGCCATGTCCTTGATTTTGGTATCATAAAGAATCCATTTTCTGGGAAATGATCTTCCGAAAGCTGTCCAAAATTCTTTTTTTAATTGCTGTGCTTCTTGTTTGCTGAACATATGGCAAACATAATGATTTAATAGGAGAAAGGCAAAATTGTGGTACCTAAAACCGTAAAATTACGGATAGATACACCGACATTTTTTTCGTTTGTTATTCCTGTTTTCAGGTCTTTTTCAAATATTAAACAATTTTCGTATTTTTGCTTTAATGCTTTCAAAAAAATCTCAATATGCTTTTAAGGCGCTGTCATATCTTGTAGAAAAAAGAAATGACGGCCCGATTCTTATTTCTGAAATTGCGGAACATAAAAAAATTCCTTTAAAGTTTTTGGAAAACATCCTTCTTGAACTGAAAAAAGCGGAAATCCTCGACAGTAAAAAAGGAAAGGGTGGAGGATACTTTTTTAAAGAAAATCCGGAAAATGTGAAACTGGCAAAGATCATCCGTCTTGTCAACGGTCCTATTGCGATGCTGCCATGTGTAAGTCTCAACTTTTATGAAAAATGTGAGGACTGCAATGAAGATCACTGCGGGCTTCATGATGTCCTGATAGAAGTTCGTGATGCTTCACTGAATATTCTGGAAAGTAAAACTTTAATGGATCTGGTAGATTAACCCGGTCCTTTTTTTTGAATTAATAGTCTACTTTTTTTGTAGGATAAATATTTTATCAGATATTTGCACTACTTCAAATGAATAAACTATGATTTCAAAAGAAGAGATAAACCAATTACAAAAGCTTACACGCTCCATTACTGCAATGCATTCTGATGCTGCATATGGCATACCTGAAAATATTTCCTTGTACAGAAGCGCAGAAAACATACGATCGTTAAATATCCTTATTTTCAATGTGACGGATAATCAGGAAATACAGACCAAAACGATTTTTTAATATGGTGATTTCAAGAAAAATTCAGGTAAGGTTGAATGTCCTTTTGGTGACGGCTGCTATTATATCCATTGCTGTTTTTTCCATGTACGAACTGGGATATCTGGAAGAATTACAGATTATTCTGGCCAAGGATCATTATATTTTTTACTGGATGCTCCTGGTAGGTGTTTTTGCAGAAATTGTGGCTGGTTCCATGGGAATGGGATATGGAGTTATTTGTACCACAACCCTTATGCTTCTGAATATTCCGCCGCATATTGTAAGTGCGAGTATTCATTCTGCAGAAAGTTTCACCACTGCTGCGGGAAGCCTCAGTCACATTAAACTGAAAAATGTAAGCAAAAGTTTGGTGAAAAAACTCGCTATTCCGGCTGTGATAGGAGCAATTATCGGAGCTGTCAGTCTTACTTATCTTGGAGAATATTATGCGAAAATCACCAAAACACTCATTGCTTTTTACACCTTATACCTTGGATTCCAGATTCTTTCGAATGCTTTTAAAGAAAAACAAAGCAAAGCATTGAAAAGAAAAACCAATCTGACCAGACTTGGCGTGATAGGAGGCTTTATAGATTCCTTTGCCGGAGGAGGCTGGGGGCCTTTGGTGACCGGAACACTCATTAAAAATGCATTCACCCCAAGATTTGCCGTAGGAAGTTCTACCGTGGCCAAATTTATTCTTACCATAACGGCTGCCGTTACCTTTTTCTTTACCCTGGGAATCCAGCACTGGAATATCATTCTCGGGCTTTTGATCGGAGGAATTGTGACCGCTCCTTTTTCAGCAATGCTTACTGCCAGGCTTCCTGTAAAGAAAATGTTTGTGATTATCGGTACTCTGGTGATTGTGATGAGTTCTATAACTATTTATAAATCAGTTTTTAATTAAAAATTATGTTGGATGTGGAAAAATAAAAGGGTTAAAAAGGTTTTCGGTTTTGAAAATATTTTACTTTTACATCACTAAATATAGAACATGAATTTACATATCATTGCACTTTTTAAGTTTAATGAAAATTATCTGATGGACGCTGTAGAGCTGTTTCAGAACCTTGTGAAAGAAACAAGAAAAGAAGAAGGCTGTCTGCAGTACGATCTTATTGAGGATAAAGATAATAAAGGAACTTTCTTCCTGATCGAGCTTTGGGAAAGTGTTGAGCATCACAACAGGCATAACGGTCAGGATCACCTTTTGGATTTCCGTAAGGATGCTTCCAAAATTATGGAAAGCTCTGTAGAGGTTTATAAAGGGTTTAAAATATATTAATGGTATTGAAGGATTTAAAGATTTAAAAATTTAATGATTTAAAGAAGAATCTTATATCATGACTAGTCCTGAAAAACTGATACAGATTATAGTACAAAAATAAATAATTAAACCAGAGTAATTTTACTATTGCTTTGGTTTTTGTTTTTATAGGTTTTCATTTTAATTTGT